>DASXIJ010000131.1:0-13324 GCA_036498045.1 Solirubrobacteraceae bacterium | reverse complement strand
GAAGCGGTCCTCCTGCGGCATCGAGATCGTGTAGCCGAGCGCCTGCCCGCGCGAGATCACCGAGATCTTGTGGACCGGGTCGGAGTGCTCGAGGAAGTGGGCGACGAGCGCGTGGCCCATCTCGTGGTAGGCCGTGATCAGCCGCTCTTTCTCGCTCATCACGCGCGTCTTCTTCTCGGGGCCGGCGATCACTCGCATGATCCCCTCCTCGAGCTCGTCCTGGCCGATCTCGCGCTTGCCGGTGCGTGCCGACAGCAGCGCGGCCTCGTTGATCAGGTTCGACAGGTCGGCGCCGGTGAAGCCCGGCGTCTGGCCGGCGAGTGCGTCGATGTCGATCACCTTCGCGAGCGGCTTGCCGCGGGTGTGGACCTCGAGGATCTTGGCGCGGCCCTTGCGGTCGGGGCGATCGACGGCGATCTGGCGGTCGAAGCGCCCGGGGCGCAGCAGCGCGGGATCGAGGATGTCGGGCCGGTTGGTCGCGGCGATCATGATGATGTTGTCCTTCGCCTCGAAGCCGTCCATCTCGACCAGCAGCTGGTTGAGCGTCTGCTCGCGCTCGTCGTGACCGCCGCCGAGGCCCGCGCCGCGGTGGCGCCCGACGGCGTCGATCTCGTCCATGAAGATGATGCACGGGCTGTTCTGCTTGGCCTGCTCGAACAGGTCGCGAACACGCGAGGCGCCGACGCCGACGAACATCTCGACGAAGTCAGAGCCGGAGATCGAGAAGAACGGAACGCCCGCCTCGCCGGCGACCGCGCGCGCGAGCAGCGTCTTGCCCGTTCCCGGCGGCCCGTACAGCAGCACGCCGGTCGGGATCCGTGCGCCGAGCGCCTGGAACTTCTTCGGGTTCTCGAGAAATTCCTTGATCTCGTGGAGCTCCTCGACCGCCTCGTCGACGCCGGCCACGTCGCGGAAGGTGATCTTCGGCGAGTCGGCCGACAGGCGCTTGGCGCGCGACTTGCCGAACGACATGACTTTCGAGCCGCCCCCTTGGACCTGGTTCATCAAGAACAGCCAGAAACCGAAGAACAGCAGTACCGGCAGCACGTATGCCAGCAGCCCGAGCAGCGCGCTGCTCTTTTCCGATTCGACGTTGTAGGCGACGCCGTCGGTGCGCAGTTCCTTGATCAGTTCCGGCGCCGCCTGTTCGACGTAGCCGACTTCGTACGTTTCCTTGTTCTTCAACTTGACTTCGAGAGCCTTGCCTTTGTTTTTGAACTTGACTTCGCGCACTTCGCCGCTCGGCAACTCGCGCGAGACGAGCGTCTGATAGCTGTGCGTCCGGTGCAGGCTCGAGCCCGGATTGACGAGTTTGACCGCGAGAAACGCCAGCACGACCACGATCAGGATCGGAAACGCGGCGCTCTTGAAGAAACGGCTCATTGGGCAGTCCTCACGCTCTGGCGCCGTGTGAAATCGGGGTCACCAGTCCCCTAGCGTACCATGGGGCCGGTTCTCGCCAGGCGGTTGCAGGCGCGCCGCAGGATCGTGTCAGGAGCGGTGTCTAGCGCTCGAGAGCGGCGACGTACGGCAGGTTGCGATGGCGCTCGCCGTAGTCGAGCCCGTAGCCGACGACGAAGCGGTTGGGGATCTCGAAACCGACGTAGCGCGTCGGCAGGTCGACCTTGCGCCGCTCGGGCTTTGTCAGCAGCGCACACACCTCAAGCGATGCCGGGTTGCGCGAGCCGAGGTTGCGCATCAGGTACTGCAGCGTCAGCCCCGAGTCGACGATGTCCTCGACGATCAGCACGTCGCGCCCTTCGATCGCGGCGTCGAGGTCCTTGAGGATCCGCACGACCCCCGACGAGTCGGTCGCCGAGCCGTAGGAGGCGACCGCCATGAAGTCGACCTCGACCGGAACGTCGATGTAGCGCATCAGGTCGCTGAGGAAGAACACGGCGCCCTTGAGCACGCCGACCAGCAGCAGCGGGCGCCCGGCGTAGTCGCGCGAGATCTGCTCGCCGAGCTCGGCGACGCGCCGTTGCAACTCGTCGGCGCCGACGAGCACCTCGCCTACCGTCGACTCCTCTGAGGCTCGCGCCGGACTCGCCACTGAAACGGAGTCTAGTCGCCGCCCGGCGGCGGATTCGATCGCGCGCGCGGCGGCAGCCTGCGCATGGTCAGCACGCCGTCTGCGATCACCGCGCCCGCGCCGCCGCCGACGTGCAGCTCGGCGCTGCCCCCTCGGCGCGCGAGCGCGAGCAGCTCGTCGACGTGCTCGCCCGCCTGCGGCACATACGTTCCGGCGGCGCCCTCGGCCAGGCGCACGACGACCATCCGCGCGAGCGCCGGCGCGAGCTCGGCCAGCCGATCGAGCGCGATGCTCTGTCGCCCCTGCAGCTCGGCGTCGACGAGCGCGTCGAGCACCGCCGTCTCCTCGCGCAGCAGGCGAGCCGTGCGCAGCACGTTTGACTCGGCCGCCGGATGGACCGTGCGCAGCGCCGGCACGAGCGTCACGCGCACACGCGCACGCGCGTAACGCAGGTCCTCATTGCTCGGGTCCTCGCGCCAGTCGAGCCGGCGCTCGCGACAGTACGCAGCGGTCTGCTCGCGCGTGAACGCCAACAGCGGGCGGACGATCGCGCCCTCGCGCTCGGCCATCCCCAACAGCGCCCGGCGACCGGGCGACGCGGCGAGGCGATACACGATCGTCTCGACCTGGTCGCTCGCGGTGTGGCCGGTCGCGATCGACGCCCCGGCGCCCAACCGCGCCGCCAGCTCACGCGCGGCGGCGTAGCGGACCTCGCGCGCCCACGCCTGCACGTTGCCCTCGGCGGCGCCCGTGCGCAGGACGCGAAGCTCGACGCCGAGCCGCTCGCACAGCTCGACGCAGAAGCGCTCGTCGGCGTCGGCGTCGGCGCGCAGGCCGTAGTTGACGTGCAGGGCGACGACACCGCGCGCGCCGCGCAGCTCGGTCGCGACGTCGAGCAGGCAGACCGAGTCGCGCCCGCCCGACAGCATCGCGACGAGCGGGGCCGCAGCGCCGACCGAGCCCGCGGGCGCAGCGCCGAGCGAGCCGGCGGGCGCAGCGCCGAGCAGGTCAGCAGCGCGGACCGCGTCGCGGATCTGCTCGACGATCATCCGCGGCGCCTAGTCGGTCGGGGCCGAGGCGATGAACAGCTCGGTCGGGTCGGAGAAGCCCTTCAGGCGGACCTCGCCGATCCGCTCGAAGCGCACGCCGCCGACCCCTGCGCAGACGTCGACGATCGGACGGGTCACGAGCACCTCACCGCCGCCGGCGCGCGCGACGACGCGCGCCGCCTGGTTGATCTCGCGGCCGTAGTAGTCGCCGTCGCGGTACAGCGCGTCGCCGTAGTGCATCCCGATCCGCGGCGGCGGGTCGCCCGGGCGCGTGAGCGCGCTGAGCCCAACCGCCCAGCGCACGAGCCCGGCGACGTCGGGGCCGACCACCATCACCTCGTCGCCGAGCGTCTTGACCACGCGCGCGTCGGCCGGCAGCGTGCGCTGCACCTCCTCGACGAAGCGCTCGACCGCGGCGAGCGCCTCCTGGTCGCCGCGCTCGACGGTCAGCCGCGCATAGCCGGCGAGGTCGGCGAACGCGATCGCGACGCGTACGCGACCCTCCTCGGAGGCGCGCTCGGCGAGGTCTGACTCCATGTGCCCGATCACATCCTGCTCGACGAAGTGACCGAGCAGGCGGTCGTGCGTGTAGCGCAGCAGCGGCACGACGAACGGGATCAGCTCGCGCGCGAGCCCCTCCATCTCCTCGGCGATCTCGACGTTCGGGATGCCCTCGCGCATCAGCGGCTCGTGCACGTAGAGGTGAATCAGGCGTACCTCGGCTTCGGCGATCTGCGCGAGCGCCTGCCCATACACCCGTGCGAGCTGCAGGAACGCGACGGACGGCAGCCCCGCCTCGAGCATCGTCGCGACGTAGCGCAGCATTTCGAGGTCCTCCTCGGTCAGCAGCTCGGGCGCCGGCTCGTTGGCGGCCGCTCCCATAGCGGCGAGGATCCGCTCGATCAGCGCCACCTCCAGCCCCGTCTCGCGGGCGACTTCGCGCAGCGTGTAGCGCCCCTCCGAGGCGCCCAGCAGATCCTCGATCGGGCCGACCGCGAGTTGGCCGGCGTCGCTTGCGCGCTTGATCTCCGCGAGCGAGTGCCCGCGCGCGCGAAGGCGCGCGACGACGCGCACGTACGCACCGGACGCCGGCGTCCAATGCCCGTCGTACCCGGGCACGAGCCCCATCGCGATCCAGCGTTTGACCGTGCCCGGCGACACGCCGGCACGGGCGGCGACCTGGGCGAGCGTCGGCGCGGCAGGCTCGGCAAGCTCCTCGGGCTCCGCCGGATCGCCGGGCTCGGTCTCGGGCTGGCGCTCTTGGGCGGGCTCAGCCATTCGTGCGCGGCGCGAAGGGCTTTCCCATTCGCCGCAGTCTAAAGTCGCAGCGGTTGCCGGACAGCGTGACCACGACCGCCGAGACGATCCACCTGCACCCGACCGCGCCGCTGGCCGAGCGCGTCCTGCTGCCAGGCGACCCGGGACGCGCGCTCGCGCTCGCGCAGCTGCTGCTCGTCGAGCCGAAGATGTTCAACCACAACCGCGGCCTGTGGGGTTACACGGGCGAGGCCACCGACGGCCTGCCGCTGACGATCCAGGCGACCGGGATGGGTGGCCCGTCGGCGGCGATCGTGCTCGAGGAGCTGATCGCGCTCGGCGCGCGTCGCGCGATCCGCGTCGGCACGTGCGGCGCGCTCGAGCCGACGCTGGCGCTCGGCGACCTGGTCGTCGCGCGCGAGGCGATCAGCGCCGACGGCGCGTCGCGCGCGCTCGGCGCCGGCGACCGCGTCGCGGCCGACACCGCGCTGACCGACGCGCTCGCGCGCAGCGCGCCATCCGCGCGCGTCGGCGCGGTCGTCAGCGTCGACCTGTTCTACGAGCGCGACGGCTCACGCGCATGCGAGCACGCGAACGCGCTCGCGGTCGAGATGGAGGCGGCGGCGCTGCTTGCGATCGGCGCGACCGCCGACGTGGCGGTGGCGTGCGTGCTCGCCGTCACCGACACGTTCGCCCCCGGCGGCGCGCGCACGCGGATCGACGATCACGGGCTGCGCACGGCGGGCGAGCGGCTGGGCGAGGTGGCGCTGGCGGCGCTCGGCCCGATGCCGCGCGCCGCCTAGCATCGCGCCTCCTATTTGCGTTTGCCGCCCGTGCCGCGTTTGGCCGCGCTCGCGCGGCCGGCTTTGCTCGCCGCTTTGCTGCGAGACGTAGCGGCTTTGGCCCTGCCGGCCGCTTTCGCCCGAGCTTTGCCCGCAGCTTTCGCTTTGCCGACGGCTTTTTTGGCCGCTTTGCGCGCCGTTTTCGCTTTGCCCGCAGCTTTCGCTTTGCCGGCTTTGCTCGCCGCTTTGGCTTTCCCGGCGACTTTCGCCGGCCCGCCGGCGCCCGCTTTCGCTTTGGCCGTCGATTTGCGTTTGGTCGCTTTCGCTTTTCCGGCGGCTTTCGCTTTCACCGTTTTCGTTTTTGTTTTTGTTTTGCCAGCCGCTTTGCGTTTGGCGGCTTTCGCTTTCGCGGGTTTCGCTTTGGTCGATCTGCTTCGCGTCGGTTTCGCCGCGGCCGCGGCGCGCGCCGGTCGCGCGGCGTCAGCCGAGAGCCTGCTCGTCAGCCGACCGAGCTGCTCCTCGATCGCGGACAGGCGTGCTTCGACGGCGCCCGGAGAGAGCGCACGGTCGAGACGGTGGACACCGTCCTCGATGCCCTCCAGCCGATGCGACACCGCCCGCAGCCGCCGGGTCAGCCGTTCTATGTCGGCAGCCGACGGGATGTTCAACGCACCCATTGCAACCTCCTGTGCTTGAGAAGCCTTCTCGCGCGCGTCGAACGCTCGCCCCACGGCTCCTGTGATGAGGGGGTTTTCAAGCAGGTCGGAAAGAGCTTTCCCGAGCCGCTCCTCGGTGTTCTCGCTCAACCGCTCGCGCAGGCTCTTGGCGACGTTGCTCGCATCGGACATCCTTGCGCTCCTGGTGTCGGGTTCGGCGGGCCGCGGGCCCGCGGCGGCTTCGGTCGTCACCGCCACCGCGGAAGGATACGGTGAAGCGATGACCGACCGTTGGTTCCTGTTCGTGCAGTTCGAGTTCCCGTGGGAGCTCGGGCCGCCCGACGGCCGGTATCTGCTGCGCGCACACGACGCCACCGACCCCACGCACGTCGTCGTGCTCGACACCGTCGGCGCGCGTCGGCGCGCGCCCGCGCGCGGCGCGCTGTGGAGCTCGGCCGCGCGCGCCACCTCGCGCCGGCGCCCTGCGACGGTCGCGCCTGAGCCCGAGCCCGAGCCGGTAGCGACCGCGCGCGCGACGATCGTCGATCCGGTGTCCGTGTCGGCCGAGCGCCAGGCGCGCGCTTGGCTGTCCGAGCTCGACGGAGAGCGCGCGGTGACCGACGCCGTAGCCGTGCTCAACCGCGTCCTGCAGATGCACCGGATCGCCGCCGCCGACGCCTCCCTGCACGAGGTTGCCCCCGAGCACGCGCTCGTCATCCGCGCGGGCTGGGGCGAGGGCGAGCAGGTCGCCGACGGCGTGTGGGCGCACGCCGTCGAGCTCAAGTGGAGAGGACCGGGCGGCGTCCGTCGCAAGCGGATCGGCGACCGCGCGGCGGCGTTGCGTCCGCAGGAGCGCCTCGCGGTCCTGCTCGGCGGTCGCGGCGCGGCGCTGCTGTGTGAGGAGCTCGCGCTGCGCGCGCGTGCAGATCTCGATCACGGGCGACTCGGGCACGCGGCCGTCGAGCTGCAGGCCGCCTACGCCGCCGCGCTTGCCGAGCTCCCGCAGGAGGCGCGCGAGGATCTCGCGATCCGGATCGACGAGCTGCGCAAGCTGCGCGCCGGCGTCGATCAGCAGGCGCGCGCGACGCTCGCCGGGCTGGCCGGCGATGGCCGTGACGGAGACGGCCGCGAGGCCACCCGGGGCGACGCCCGCGAGCCCGCCCGAGGGGACGCTCACCGCGACGCAGTCATTCTCTCCGCGGGCGAGCAGGATGGGCGGGGCGCCGTCGACGAGGACGTCGTCGCCCACGCACTCGGTCGCCTGGAAGCGGCGCTGCGGGCGCGCACGGCGACGGGCTTTAGGCTGAGCTGAGATGGATCCGACGACGACCGCAATCGGCACGTGGAGCGGCGGGCGCTTCATGCACTTCGGCGAGCCGCTGAGCGAGGGGCGGCTGCTGTCGCTGCTGCGCCCGGGCGACGGGATCGACACGGTGATGACCGCCGACGCGTACGGCGCCGGCGAGGCGGACACGACGCTCGGGCGCGCGCTCGCGGGCGTCGCGCGCGAGGACTACTGCCTCGTCGGCGCGATCGGCCACGACTTCTACGCGGGCGCGCGCGAAGGCGCGAAGGGCTTTCCGCGGTTCACCGACCGACGCCTGCGCGGCGAGCGCGACTACGCGTCCTACATCCGGATGGCGACCGAGCGCAGCCTTCAGCGGATCGGCGCCGAGCGCTTCGACCTGCTGCTGCTGCACAACCCCGATCGCACCGGCTACACGAGCAGCGCCGTGTGGGAGGGGATGGCCGCCGTCCGCGACGCCGGGCTGACGCGCCTGCTCGGCGTCGCGCCCGGGCCGGCGAACGGCTTCACGCTCGACGTGATCGACTGCTTCGAGCGCTTCGGCGAGCTGATCGACTGGGCGATGATCATCCTCAACCCGCTCGAGCCGTGGCCGGGCGAGCTCGCGCTCGACGCGTCCGCCGCGCGCGACGTGCGCCTGATCGCGCGCGTCGTCGACTACGGCGGGCTGTTCCACGACGACGTCGCGCCCGGGCACGCCTTCGCCGAGCACGACCACCGCCGGTTCCGCCCCGAGGGCTGGGTGCAGAATGGCCGCGCGCGGCTCGAGCTGATGCGCCCGTTCGCAGAGCGCCACGGCCTGACGATGCTGCAGCTCGCGTGCGCATGGGACCTCGCCCACGCGCCGGTCGCATGCGTGGCGCCGACGCTGATCCAGGAGCGCGGCCCCGACGCGAGGCCGATCGAGGACAAGCGCGCTGAGCTGGCCGCCGTGCGCAGCCCCTCGCCGCTGAGCGTCGAGGAGGTGCGCGAGATCCGCGCGATCGGCGACAACCGTGGTTGCATGACGCTGAAGGGGGCGAGTCCCGAATACGAGGGCGCCCCCGTGGCCGACCGGTGGGCGCTCGACGACGAGCTCGCCGCGCTGGCGATGCGCTGGCGGATCGAGCCGGGAAGCGACCTGGTCAAGCTCGACCACGAGCCGCAACCGAGCGCCGGCGAGTCGGCGGTCGTGACGGGCGCCGGCCCCGAGCGCGAGCACGCAGCCGGAAACCGCTAAAGCGATCGGCCGCCCGGGCGGCCCCGAGGAGGAGCAGATGAGCATCGACGTGACTGGATTCAAGGAAGGGCAGAAGGCGATGTGGACGGCCGGCGACTACGGCGAGGTGGCGCAGCGGATCGTGGCGGTCGGGGAGTACATCGCAGAGCGCGCCGGCGCCGCGACCGGCATCGAGCTGTTGGACGTGGCGACGGGGACGGGCAACGTGTCGATCCCGGCCGCCCGGGCGGGTGCCAGGGTCACAGGGCTGGACCTGACCCCGAAGCTGATTGCAGAGCAGCGCGCGCGTGCCGCGGCGGCCGGCGTCGAAGTCGAGCTGATCGAGGGCGACGCCGAGCAGCTGCCGTTCCCTGACGGATCGTTCGACCGCGTGACCTCGTGCTTCGGCGTGATGTTCGCCCCGCGCCAGGCGGTCGCCGCCGCCGAGCTCGTCCGGGTCGCCCGGCCGGGCGGCAGGCTCGTCGTGGCGGCGTGGACGCCGAACGGGATGGTCGGGCGGATGTTCCGAGCCTCGGCCCCGTACATGCCGCCGCCGCCCGAGGGCTTCGTGCCGCCGGTGATGTGGGGCGTGGAGGATCACGTCCGCGGGCTGTTTGCAAACAGCGACGCGGAGCTGACGTTCGAGGCGAGGACGATCACCTTCGAGGGCGACTCGGTCGAGGCGTGGGTCGAGACGGACGAGCGAATCCTCGGCCCGTCGGTGATGGCCAAGGCGGCGCTCGAGCAGCAGGGCCGCTACCACGACCTGCGTCGCGACATCGTCGACCTCTACGGAGAGTTCAACGAAGCCGACGACGGCAGCTTCAGGGCGCCGGCGGAGTACCTGATCACGGTCGCCGAGCTGCCCGGCTGACGGTCGGGCGCGGCTCGCGCTGCGCTGCCCGCGCTGCGCGCTCGGACTTGGCGCGCCTCGTGGCCGCGACTCTCACCTGCCCCGAAAGCGCGGCGCGCGTTTGCCGAGGAACGCCGCGATCCCCTCTTTGGCGTCGTCGCTGGCGAACGCCTGCGCGAACGCGCGCTTCTCGGCGTCGATCCCAGCATCGAGATCGCCGGCCGCTGAGACGCGCTTGATCTGCTCGAGCGCCAGCGGCGGGTCCTGCGCGAGTCGGCGCGCCCACGCGAGGGCGGTATCGAGCAGTTCGTGATCGTCGACGACGCGGTTGGCCAGACCGAACTCGAACGCCTCGTCAGCGAGAACGGGATCGCCGATCAGGTTCATCTCGAGCGCCTTGTTGGCGCCGACCAGCCGCGGCAGGCGCTGGGTGCCGCCGAAGCCGGGGATGATCCCGAGCTTGATCTCCGGCTGGCCGAACAGCGCCGATCGGGCGGCGATCCGCACGTCGCAAGCCATCGCCAGCTCGCAGCCGCCGCCGAACGCGAGGCCGTTGACCGCGGCGATCGTCGCAATCCGTCCCTCGCCGAGCTCTTTGAAAAGCGCGTGCGTCTCATCGATCAACGTCTGGCCGGCGGCGGCGTCCATCGTCGTGAACGCCTTGATGTCGGCGCCCGCTGAGAACAGGAACGGGTTCGACGAGGCGATCACGAGCGCACGGACGGGAGGGTCGGCCGCCTTGACCTTGGCCCACACCTGCTCGAGGTCGCCGGCGACCTGCGGCGAGATCGAGTTCATCTGGCCGTTGGCCAGCCAGGCGATCGCGACGCCGTCGGCGCGCGTCTCGAGCTTGATCACCTCAGCCGGCTGCTCGGCGTCGGGCTGGGGGTAGGCGTAGAAGCCCTGGCCGGACTTCTGGCCGAGGCGTCCCTGCGCGACCAGCCGGCGCAGGATCGTCGGCGGCGTGAAGCGCTCGCCGTAGCGCTCCTGCGCGCTCTCCATCCGCTCCAGCACCGTGTCCAGCCCCTCCGAGTCCGCGCGCATGAACGGCGGCAAGAGGCCGCGGCGTGGGTCCAGGCCGGCGCCGGCCATCATCCCGAAGTCGATGTCGCGGTGGGTCGCGACGCCCTCCTCGAGCACGAGGCACGCCTCGAGGAATGTCTTCAGCGACAGCAGCTCGACGAGCTCGGCGATGTCGGGCTCGCCATCGCCCGGGATGTTCGGCTCGCCGCTCGGGTCGTAGAAGCCATCGCCACCGGTCTTCGCGCCGAGCTTGCCGTCCGCGACCAGCTTCTGCATCCCCTTCGGCACGTAGAAGCGTTCTTCGCCGTAGGACTCGAGCAGGTGCTCGGCTACGTGCAGCACCGTGTCCAGGCCGAGCAGGTTGACCAGCTGGTACGGACCGATCGGCAGCACGCCCGCCGACCCGAGGCCCTCGTCGATCTTCTTGATCGACAGTCCCTTCTCCTCCTGCTCGCGCCACACCTCGGCGCTCGACGAGTTGAGGATCCGGTTGACGACGAACCCAGGGACCTCGACGCACGTGATCGGCTGCTTGCGGATCGCCTGTGCGAACGTCACTGCCGTCGTGACCGTCTCCGCCGAGGTCTCCTCGCCCTCGACGATCTCGATCAGCGGCATGATCGAAGCCGGGTAGAAGTAGTGGAAGCCGACGACCTTCTCCGGGCGCAGCGTCGCTTCGGCGATCTCCGTGATCGACAGCGACGATGTGTTCGACGCGAGCACGGCGTGGCCGGGCGTGCACGCGTCGAGCTCGCCGAACACCGCCTGCTTGATCTGCATCCGCTCGGGCACCGCCTCGACGACGAAGTCGACGTCGCCGAACGGCGCGTAAGACGTCGTGCCCTGGATCCGCCCGACGATCTCGGCGATCTGCGCGTCGCCCTGCTCGGCCGTCAGCTTGCCCCGCTCGACGAGTTTGCCGACGTGGCCGGTGGTCACATTGCGCGCCTCGTCGAGCCCCGCCTGCACGAGCGCGTCGTCGATGTCCTTCAGCACGACAGGGATTCCCGCGGCGGCGATCGTCTGGGCGATCTGTCCGCCCATCGTCCCGGCGCCGACGACGGCGGCTTTGAACACGAACATGCTGATCTCGCTCTCCTCTTCTGCTGGGGTTGCGGGAGCCTAGCGGGGCGCGCGACTTCACCGCATCGCTCGTTCGACCGGCGGGTTTCGTTAGATGGGGGCCCGCGCGCTCGTTTGAACCCGCGCGTGAAACGACACGCGAACTCGGCAGGAGGCAGACATGCGACACACACGCAACGAACGAGAACGGCATTCGACGAGCTTCAGACCGCGCGGCAGCGCAGCGCTGCGAGCGCGGGTGGCGCTCGGCGGAGGGCTACGAGCGCGGGTGGCGCTCGGCGCGGTGCTGCTGGCGGCGGCGGCGCTGCCAGGCGCCGCGCAGGCGGCCGGCGTGCCGAAGGTCACGACCACCAACGCGCGCGAAGTTGGCTACGCGACGGCGACGCTCTCAGGCACGATCAACCCGAACGGCGAGAACACGTCGTACTACTTCCAGTACGGCCCGACCAGGGCGTACGGCTCGCAGACGGGCATCGCCGACGCTGGCTCGGGCACGCGCGGCGTGCCCGCGCGGATCGCGATCAGCGGGCTGCAGCCGATCACCGTCTACCACTACCGGCTCGTCGCGGTCAACGCGTCGGGCGTCGCGACCGGCGGCGACCAGACGCTGAAAACCGAAAAGGTGCCGCTGTCGCTGGCGATCCTCGTCTCGCCGAACCCCGTCCCGTTCGGCGGCACGGTGACCGTCCAGGGGACGCTGTCGGGCACCGGCAACGCCAACCGCGCGGTCGTGCTGCAGGCTCACGCGTTCCCGTTCACTGCGGGCTTTCAGAACATCGGCAACGCCGAGTTGACGACTGCGACCGGCAGCTTCAGCTTCACCGTGCCGGCGCTGACACAGATCACCGAGTTCCGCGTGCTGACGACAAATGCCGCGGTCGTCAGCCCGGTCGCTGGCGAGAACGTCGCGGTGCGCGTGAGCAGCCACGTCGCGCGCACGAGGCGCGCCGGCTTCGCCCGGATCTACGGGACGGTCACGCCGGCCGTCAACGGCGCGCAGATCGGCATCCTGCGGATCGCGCAGGGCCGGGGCATCCTTGCCGGCGGGACGATCGCCCAGCCGCTGAACGCGACGAGCTCGCGCTTCAGCCGCGTCGTGCGCGTTCGCAAAGGCGCCTACCGCGTGCTCGCGAAGGTCGCGCCGGGCCCGGTGATCTCCGCGTACGGCACGCCGCTGCTGATCCGCTGACGGCGCCGCACGCCGCCGGTCGAGCCGCGTCGCCCTGGGGCGGCGACCGGCTCGGCGGCGGGCGTGGCTAGACGGCGACGGGCTCGGGTGCGGCCGCGGTCGGCTGCTCGACGCGGCGCGGCAGCAGCGTTTCGCGGGCGATCACGAGCCGCTGGATCTGCGAGGTGCCCTCATAGAGCTGCATGATCTTCGCGTCGCGGAACAGCTTCTCGACGGGGTACTCCTTGATGAAGCCGTAGCCGCCGTAGACCTGGACGGCTTCGGTCGCGGTCTTCATCGCCGTGTCGGCCGCGAAGCGCTTGGCGTGGGAGGAGACAAGCGTGTTGCGTTCGCCGTTGTCGAGCATCGCCGCCGACTTCCACGTCAGCAGGCGTGCGGCCTCGATCTCCGTCGCCATGTCGGCGATGATGAACTGGATCGCCTGGTGCATCGCGATCGGCACGCCGAACTGGACGCGTTCCTTGGCGTAGTCGGTCGCGAACTCGAACGCCGCACGCGCGATGCCGGTCGCCATCGCGGCGACGCCGGGGCGCGTACGGTCGAGCGTCATCATCGCCAGCTTGAAGCCCTGGTTCTCCTCGCCGAGCAGGTTCTCGGCGGGGACCTCGACGTCATTGAAGGAGATCGTCGCCGTGTTCGACGCGCGCTGCCCGAGCTTGTCCTCCTTCTTGTCGACGACGACGCCCCAGTCGCGCTCGACGACGAACGCCGAGATCCCGCGGTGGCCGGCGTCCTTGTCGGTCTTCGCGTAGACCGTGTAGTAGTCGGCGTAGCCGCCGTTGGTGATGAAGCACTTCGAGCCGTTGATGACGTACTTGTCGCCCTTCTTGACGGCCGTCGTACGCATCCCCGACACGTCCGAGCCCGCGTCGGGCTCGGTCAGGCAGAACGACGCG
>DASXIJ010000130.1:0-23346 GCA_036498045.1 Solirubrobacteraceae bacterium | reverse complement strand
TCCTGGTGGTTTGGAACAACCTGTGCCGGAGATACCCCCGAGCGCGAGCTTTCAAGCAGGACGCCGGCGAGGCTGGTCGTCGAGCAACTGAGACTCTCGTGGGTCAAGGGAGATCGGCTCGCTGCCGATTACGGGCAAATGGCGAAGGCCTCGTCGAACCTGCAACCAGACCACAAGCAGGTGGAGCGTCCCGAGCCGTCCAGCGAAGCGCTGGCGGCGGATCTGCGCCGCCTCGGCGACGCGACGCTCGCGCGGTGCGACGACGTGCTGGCAGAGACGGTCGCGCAAACGGCTACGTCGGGACAGATCGTCGATCCACCGGTTCAGCAGAGTTTCGAGGAGATCTGCATCGGCTCGACGACAGCCGTCGCGCGATGGATCGCCGGCGATGGAATCGAGGTGACGCTCGACGCGAGCCGGGCGAGCTCGAGGATCTTCGGCGAGCTCGCGGCGCACCGTGCAGCGACGTTGCACGAGGTCAATCGCCGCAGCCTGTGGTGGCGCAACGTGATGGCCGACGTCCTGCGCGAGGAGGCCGGGCGGCTGGGTGCGTCTGACGAGGCGCTCGAGCAGGCGCTGAACATGCTCCAGCTCAGCGTCGAGTTCACCATCCTGCGCGTGTGCGAGTGCTTTGAGAAGGAGCGCCAGCGCACCGACGAGGAGCTCGCCCGGCGCGAGGACGAGCTGGCGTTCCTGGCGACGCACGATCCGTTGACCGGGCTTCCCAACCGCACGTTGATCATCGACCGTGCCGAGCAGATGCTCGCGCGCAGCGCGCGCAGTCAGAGCCGCGTCGCCGCGCTGTTCATCGACCTCGACAACTTCAAGAGCATCAACGACACGCTCGGCCACAACGTCGGCGACGAACTGCTGCAGGCGGTTGCCGCGCGGCTGGACGCGGCGGTCCGAGGCGCTGACGCGCTCGGCCGGATGGGCGGCGACGAGTTCGTCGTGGTCGTCGAAGAGGTCTCGCTCGAGACCGGACCGGAGCTAGTCGCCGAGCGCGTGCTCGAGGCGCTCAAGCAGCCGTTCAAGCTCGGCGAGGACGGGCAGGTGAACGTGACCGTCAGCGCCAGCATCGGCGTGGCCGTCGGGGACGGCGTCGGTGCCGCGGACCTCCTGCGCGACGCCGACATCGCGATGTATCGCGCGAAGTGGGAGGGGCGCAACGGCTTCGTCATGTTCGAGAGCGCGATGAAAGACACGGTGCAGGCGCGAATGGAGCTCGAGATGGATCTTCGCCGCGCGCTCGCCAACGGCGAGTACCGGCTCGCCTACCAGCCGACGCTCGACCTGAGCGACATGCGACCGACGGGCGTCGAGGCGCTACTGCGCTGGCAGTGTCCAAAGCGCGGCCTGGTTCAGCCAGAAGCGTTCATCCCGCTGCTGGAGGAGACGGGGCTGATCGTCGAGGTCGGGTGCTGGGTTCTGCAGGAGGCGTGCCGCCAGGCCGCCGAGTGGCGGGCTGCGGGACAGTCGATCGACATGGCGGTGAACGTCTCCGGTCGCCAGCTCGACAGCGATCGGCTGATCGTCGACATAGAGGCGGCACTCGCGAGCAGCGGCCTCGAGCCCGAGGCGCTGACGATCGAGATCACCGAGACGACACTGATGAGCGACGTCGAGCAGACCGCGCGCCGCCTGGCCGCGGTCAAGCGGTTGGGCGTGCGGATCGCGATCGACGACTTCGGCACCGGGTACTCATCGCTTGCCCATCTGCAGCGCTTCCCGGTCGACGCGCTGAAGATCGACCGCTCGTTCATCTCCGGGCTGAAACGAAACAAAGAGGGCGAGACGCTGATCCACACGCTCGTGCAGCTCGGCAAGGCGCTCGCGATCGAGACCTTCGCAGAGGGCATCGAGGAGCAGGACGAGCTCACGCTGCTTCGCGGCGAGCATTGCGACAGCGGCCAGGGCTACCTGTTCGCCAAGCCGTTGGACGCCGTCGCGATCCGCCGTTTCTTCGCCGACTGGCCCGCGCCGGTGGGCGCGACGGCGCCGATCGACGACCACACCTGACCGCTCGCCGGCCGGTCGCCGGCTGACGCAGGCGAGCATGGCCCCATAATCCCCGGATGCTCGGACCGCGGCGCGCGCAGTGGCGATCGGGCGCGTGGCGGCGAGCCAGCGTGCCGTGGCGAGCCGGCGCGCACGCCGCTGCGCTCGTTCTCGCACTCACGCTGGCCGGTGGGTGCAGCTCGAAGGGAATGAGCCCGTCGGCGACGAGCGCGCGCGGGGGGACGACCGTGACCAAGGCGCCGGCGCCGGACCCTCCGGGCGACCCCCCCGTCACTCCGCGAGCGTCGCCGTCGACAGGCTCGCAGACGACACCGGTGACTCCGCCGCACACCTCGACGAGCTCGGCGGTGCCGCCCGCGCACCCGGTCCCTGCTGCGTTTCAGCCCGCTGCTGGGGCTCCGTCAGACGCAGAAGTGCGCAGCGAGCTCAAGCAGCTCGATGCGATCCAGCGCGCCGAACACGAGCGCGCGCTGAGCGCGGCCGCCGCGAGCCTCGCCGGCTTGCTCCCGTGGTCGCTGGAGCCCAAGGCGGGGACCCAGGTGAGCGTCGCATCCGTCTTTCGCGACTACGGGCTCGGACTCGCGTGCGGTGGCGTGCTCGGTCGCGACCAGCTCGGCGTCGCACACAAGACGGCGCCGTGCGGGACGCTGATCACGTTCACCTACGGCGGGCGCCGCCTGACCGTGCCGGTGATCGACCGCGGCCCATACATCGCCGGCCGAGAGTGGGATCTGACCGGCGCGACGGCGGCAGCGCTGGGCTTTCCGGGGCTCGGGCAGATCGAGTGGTCGCTCGCCGGCTGAGCGGTGGCAAGCGGCAACTGGTCGGCCGGGGTCGGCGGGGTCGGCGGGTGGCCCTAGCAGCCGCTTGGGTGCAGGCGCCTGCCTTTTGCCTGTACCGGTGGCGCCTGCGGCGGCGCTGGGAGCGAGTAGCCCTGGACGCTCGGGAATTCCGCGCTGCCGGTATCGGGGGCCTGCGTCGGACAGTCGCTGCCGAGCACGCGAGGATCGGCCAGGGTCGGGGTGGGCAGCGTCGGCACCGACGGGTCCGCCGTCGCGGCGAAGTTGAACGCGCGGGTCATGTCGCCGGTGTGGTGACGGCGCCAGCGGCTGAGGTTCGGTACAACCGGCCCGAAGCACCGTTCGAGAAAGCGCAGAACCGACGTGTGGTCGAACCTCGTCGAGCAGACGAGGCCGCCTCGCGTGAACGGGGAGATCACGAGCATCGGGACGCGGAAACCAAGCCCGATCGGACCGCGGATCCCGCCCGCGATGGCCGGCAGCGGTTCGACGGTGAGGTACTCGCCTTCGGTTCCCGGCGGCGCGACGACCGGCGGGACGTGGTCGAAGAACCCCCCGTTCTCGTCGTAGGTGGCAAACAGCGCCGTCTTCTCCCACAGTTCCTGATTGGAGACGAGCGCGTTGAGGACTTCTGCGAGCGCCACCTCACCGTAGGAGACGGGCGCCGGTGGATGCTCGCTCTCCACCAGCGACGCCAGGATCCAAGAGACCTGGGGGAGCGTCCCCGCCGCGCAGTCGGCGATGAACTCGGCGGGGAACTGGGGTGTGAACGCGTTCGCTGCGAGCTGCGCGTCTTCCTGGTAGGCCTTGAAGTACGGCAGCACGTTGTCGCCGTAGTCGCCATCGGGGGTCGAGTAGATCTTCCAGCTGACCCCCGCGTCCTGGAGCTGCTCTGGGTACGTGCGCCAGGTGAACTTGCCGAACTGTTCCTCGCGATTGGTGACGAGCGTCTTCAGCGACGGACCGCCGTCGCGCCCATCCGGATCAATCGTCGCGCTCATCGTGTACATCCGGTTGGGGTCGGTCGGCCCGATCACCGAGCAGTGGTAGTGATCGCAAATGGTGAAGTTGTCGGCCAGTGCGTGGAAGAACGGCAGGTCTTCGCGCGTGTAGTAGCCCATCGTGTTCGGCCCATCGCGTTCGCCGTTGCTTGCAAGATGGGCGGAGAGGAACCCGTCCATCGCGCCGCCGTTCCAGCATTCGTGCAGCGCGACCCACTCGTGCGAGATGTCGTTGACGCACTCGCCGCCGTTGTTGGTGTCGAAGTGGAACGGGAGCAGGTGGCCGCCGTAGGGCTCGCCCGCCGTGCCGGGGAACGGTTGATAGAAGATCGATTTGCCGCTGCCGTCGGCGAGCGTCAGCGCGTGGCGATCACCGAACCCCTTGACCCCGTTGTAAGTGCCGTAGTAGCTGTCAAACGAGCGATTCTCGTTGATGAAGATCACGACATGGTCGATCTCCGAGAGCGAGCCGCACGCGGCGGGCGCAGCGAGGGCCTTTTCGAGGACTTTCGCCGGCGCGGCCAGCGACTCGAGGCCCGCCAGCGCGCCCACGGCAGCTCCGGCGCGCAGTAGATCTCGGCGGGTGAGCCCCGAACCGGACACGGCGGCGACGGTACCAGAGGTCCCCGCGATCGCCAAACGAGCGACTGGCGGCGTTAACCGTAGGAGCGAAACGCCGAGACCCAGTCGGTGGCGATCAGGCGTTGAGCCGTGGCCAGACGCATCGTGCCATCGCAGACCAAGCGGTTGAGGACCCGCTCGAGGCGGTCCTTCGGGTTCAGATAGAAGCCGGACCTCACACCGTAGTCGGGCTCGGGCCAGAGATTGCGCGGATCGTTGACGGCACCACCGAGCTCGAGCGGGACGAGGTGGTCGTACTCGTACGCCGACGCTCCCAGTTGGTCTGAGTATGCGAGCAGGCTCGCAAGCTTCTCCGAGCGCGTGATCGACTCCGGCGGTCGCACCGTCGCCGTCCAGCCCGAGTGACAGATCGTCGTGGCGATCGTCGCCGGACTGACCTGCGGGTTCAGCGCCCCAGGCGTGCAACGCGCATCGGGCCTCGCGTAGAGACCGGTCCCGAGCGCGTGACATGCCCCGGCGCGGGGCTGGCGCTGAACCTGGCGCGCCGTTGCGGTCGAGTAAGCGAGAGTGCGCGTTGCCGTCGCCGTCACCGCCCCCGTCGCAGCGAGCAGGGCGGCCAACGAGAGGGCGACGACCGCCGCTCGCCGGGACGACGTATTTGAGTGAAAGGGAGTCGTTCGATAGTTGATCATGTGCCGTCATCCGGGACCGAGCGTGAAGCTCCCACGACGACTGTCACGTCTCAAGCGGGTGCCCCGCAGCCCGATAGGTAACGCGGCGCACCTGGGGTGCTGGGTCTCCATCCGCAGCCCGGGTGCGCCACTATCCCAGGCACTGCGGATGGTCCTCGGCGACCGTCAACGCGCGTTGTCGGGGGTCCAGACGTTGATCCCGTAGGTTGGGGGAGCCGGGTCCCGGGCCTCAACCAAGCGGCTCAGCGGCCGATAACGAAGTATGAGGGACCGCATATGGATCGCGGAGAGCTCACGCGAGGCGATGGGCCGCGTAGCCGGCGCACTGTTCTTGATCGGTGCAGCGCTGACGATCAGCGGGGTCCTGCTGCCGCACTCGCCGGACGCCGACGTCACGGGGTTCTGGCTACTCGCCGCCGGCACCGCGCCGGTTGGGTTGCTGCTGGTGAGCTACGCACGCCTCGTACCCGAGAGCGCGTATCGCTGGGTGATGCTGCTGGGAAGCCTGATCGTGACCCTGTCGCTGTATCTGAACGGCGAGCGACGCGGCGGCCCATCGGCCGGCAACCAGGTGCTCTACGTGTGGATCGCGCTGTACTCGGGCTACTTCTTCTCGCGCGCGGCGACGGCGGTTCAACTGTGCGCGATCGCAGTCATGTACGGAGGCGTTCTGCGGATCATCAATCCGGGTCCGGTCCTCGTGACGCGCTGGCTGATCACCGTCGGCATGGTGACCGCGGCAGCCGCCATCGTGCACGTGCTCAAGCGACGAAACGATCAGCTTCTCGCCCGTCTGTCGACCGCCGCGCGCACCGACGCGTTGACCGGTCTGGTGAACAGGCAGGGCTTTGACGAGCGCCTCGAGCACGCTCTGGCGAGCGATCGGCGCACGGGACTGCAGACCGCGCTGATCATCGCCGACGTCGACCACTTCAAGGCGATCAATGATCTGCTCGGACACGCAGCCGGCGACGCGGCGTTGCGGACCGTCGGCCAGATGGCGCTGTCGGTCGCACGCAACACCGACACGGTGGCCCGGATGGGAGGAGACGAGTTCGCGGTGATCCTGCCCGGCACCGATGCCGAGGGGGCGTTTGCGTTTGCCGAGCGCGTCCGCGAGGCCGTGATCGCCTCGAACTGGGGAGAACCGGCCCCCCTGACGATGAGCTTCGGGATTGCCGAATCAACGGCCGACGGCCTGCACGCCGACGTGTTGACTCGATCGGCGGATCGAGCGCTCTATCTCGCAAAGGAGCTCGGGCGCAACCAGACGGTCGTCGCACCCGGCGCTCGTGAGAGCGTCCGAGGCGCAACGCGGCAAGGCCCCGGCCCCGCTCGAGTAGGAGCGACGGTCGCCGAGACCCGCGGCTGACGGCTGGATCGCGGCGCTCATCTCGGCTCTCGCTGCGGCTTGGCGGGGCGAGCAAGCGCTCGCGCTGCGCGTAGGCTTTTCGGAATGCTGGTGCGCCGCGACGACCAGGGGGCCCTGGCGATCGGCCAGCTCTCGCACGCGTGGCTGTCGGGGCAGCTCGCGACGGCGTGGGGTAACGATGACTTCCCGGCACCCGATCCACGCGAGGAGATCGCACTCGGGGCAGAGCAGCACGACATCGGCTGGGCGCTGTTCGACCTGCGCCCGGGCCTGAGTGCCAAGACCGGGCTGCCGCGCGACTTCCTCGAGCTGT
The DNA here is from genome assembly GCA_036498045.1 of Solirubrobacteraceae bacterium. Lineage (GTDB taxonomy): Bacteria > Actinomycetota > Thermoleophilia > Solirubrobacterales > Solirubrobacteraceae > Palsa-744. The sequence goes on along the minus strand of DASXIJ010000130.1, from coordinate 16,567 downwards.
CCGCCGAGGAGCACCTGGCGATCTGGACGGACGCGCCCGACCATCTGCTCAGCCAGAGCCAGCACGCCGCGCTGGTCGTCTCGCTCCATGGCTGCTCGCTTTCGGAATTGCGAGCACGCGGCGACCCGGCTCATTTGGTGGCACTGACCAGTCACATCGACGCCGAGCGCGCGCGCCAGTCAAGGCTTCGCGACTCGCTCGGGCTGACCGAGCAGCAGACCAAGCAGATGCAGCGTCAGATGTGGACATGGGACGGCCTGTCACTTGCGCTCTGCTGTGGGTGGAACCGGTTCACCGCTCGCGACGTACCGACGCGCGACGGGCTCGCCGAGATCGGGCTGCGCACGCGTGACGACGGGACGTTCACGGTCGATCCGTGGCCGTTTTCGCAGATGGGCGTGGAGGTGCGATGCGAGGCGCGCCGGCTGCTGGCGGGATACGAGGACGAGCGCGCGATGCAGCTCGCGCTGGACGTTCCAGAGCTCGTCACGCTGGAGTTCGAGCTGCTCCCCGCGGCTAGCGGATGATCCGCACGGGGGTGCCGATCGGCACGCGCGGCGCCAGCCAGTTGAGGTTGTTCGCGTGCATCCGCACGCAGCCGTGCGACGGGTCGCCGGGGATCAGTTGCGGTTCGCCGAAGTCGCCGTGGATTCCCACGACGCCGCCCCCCGGCCAATCGGTCAGCGTCGAGTACGCCGACGTGCCGAGCGCGTACGGCCAGTAGGGGTTGCTCCTGTCGGCGAGCTTGAAGCGCTCGCGGATCCAGAAGCGCCCAGTGGGCGTTGGGCTGCTCGGCTTGCCGACGCCGACCGGCGCCTTCAGGCGCAACTTCCCGTTGATGTAGGCCTTCAGCCAACGGCCGCTGAGGCTGATTTCAAGCAGCCAGCGCGTGACATGAAATTCGCCGAGCGCGCTTCGCGAGATCCAGCCGATGCGCCCGTTCGGCCTTCCCGGGACGCGCATCCGGACCCATTCCCGGCCATGGCTGTCGGTGAGGCTCGACAGCAGCATGTACACCTCCGGAAAGCGGTCCTCGGTCTCGAGCCGGGTGTGCGCGATCACCCGCGAGCGCGGGGCCGGACGTTGGAGCACCGGCGCTTCCTCGACCGGGTGCGCCCACGTCGTGGACGTGCTTTCGTTCGACAGGACCACCGGTCGGCTCGAGGCGGGCGCGGTTTGGGTTTCTCCGCTGGGCGACGGCGGCGCCGCAGTTGGTTCGACCGCGCTTGTCACGACCTGCTGGGCCGGGCTCGGCTGCCCGACCGGCGATCTCGCATGGGCGCTCGCGGCAAACGCGCCCGCGAGCGCGACCGCAATCGCTGTCGCGCCGACGTATCGCCGCCCGGCGGTCATCGCTCGTCGCAGGCCGGAAGCTTCGTCATCCTGTGAACTTCGGGTGCAGCACTGGGCAGCGGATGACGACCGCGTGCAGGGTCTTTGCCTTGGTCTCGCTGCTCGTGACGAACACGACGATCACCTTGACACGCGCGGCGGCGCCTTCCTTCGGCGGCTGGACCGTGATCCCATAGCGACCATGCTTGTCCGGACGGAGGACCGTCTTGACCTTGTGGCCGTTCAGGAAGAACGTGGCCGACGCGATCTCGCGTCCTTTGACGACGACGAGGCTGGCCCGTGCGACACAAGCCTGAGGGCCTTGGGCTGAAGCCTGGCCTGACGGCTGTTTGGCAGCGAGGACCGAGACCTTCGCTTCGGGCGCCCGGGCCGGCGCGGCCGGAGGCGGAGGCGTCGTCGGCACGGATGAGACCGTGACCGGCTCATCGGCACAGCCCGAGGCGGCCTGGCTGTTGTTCTGATCGCCGGAGTAGCTGGCGACCCAGTAGTAGGTGGCGGCCTGGGTCGGGCTCGCGCCGGTCGGCGTCGAGTAGTCGCCGTTGGCCGTGACGGTCACCGGGCCGTCAGAGGCGAGCGGGGTGCCTTCGCACTTGGAGTTGTCATAGAGCTTCCAGGCGACCTGGCCGCCGGGGTGGGCGCCGAACAGGCCGCTCAGCGTCGCGCGGTCCTTGAAGACGTCGCCGACGGTCCCGTGGTCGGGCAGCTGGGTCGTCTTGACTTCGGGCGCCGCGGGGCCGACCGTGACCGGCTCATCGGCACAGCCCGAGGTCGCTTTCGCGTTATAGAGATCACCGCCGTAGCTCGCGACCCACCAGTAGTTGCCGGTGGTCGACGGGGCCACCTTCGACGCGTCGGGGATCGCGGCGCTGCCTTCGGCGAGCGTCTCGCTGATCGGGCCGGCGGCGACCGTGCCACAGTGGTTGTCGCTGTAGAGCGTGAATTCGACAGAGCCGGTCGGGGTCGGGGCACCGCTGGAGCCGGTGACTTTCGCGGAGTCTCCGAATTTGGAGCCGATCACGCCCGAGTCCGGGTTCTGGGTCGTGGTGACCGTCGAGGTCGGCTTGTTGCCGAAGTCGTTGCCGCTCGAGTTGACGTTGCTCCCGTTCAGGGTCACGGCATGCTGACAGCCGCTGCCGGTCGCGGGATAGTCGCAGGTCCAGCCGGTCTGACCGACCTCGCGCAGGACGTAGGATCCGGGCATCACGTTGGTGAACGTGTACGTGCCGTCGCTGGCCGTGGTGGTCGTCCTCAGCACGTTCGTGCCGGTCGAGTCCAGGAGCTGGATCGTCCAGCCGCCGAGCCCGGGCTTGGCCGGGCTGTCGACGCCGCTGCCGTTGGCGTCGTCGAACTTGCGTCCGGAGATCGAGCAGCTGTTGGCCTGGAGCCCGACCGGCGCAACGTAGTCCTGCAGCTGCGAGTCGATCGATTCCGAGGACCTGCTGGACATCCACATCTGGCCGAAGCTGAAGCACGGGCCAAGTTTCGCGCCTTCGAAGATCGCGGTCAGGTTGAGCGACGCCTCGCCGAAGCTGCCTGCTTCGAAGGTCGCGGGAGTGGGCGGGTTTGCGCCATCGGTGAGGAAGTTCGCCACCGGGCCGGAGAAGTTCATTTCGCCCTGCTCGAACGGCGGCGCGACGGCCGTGCCTGCGGACGGTTCGAAGTGGCCCTTGGTCGCACACGCGTGCGTGGTCGGATCGGGCGGAATGACGGTCGCGGTGGATTCGTCGGTGACCCACCTGTAGAGCACCACGTTCGCGCTCGAGCTGCCACCGACGTTGTAGGAGATCAACACGTCGCCGGTTGTGCGGCATGGGATTTTCGCTTTGCCGGCATTTTCCCAGAGGCCTTTGACCTTGTTGAGCTCGAATGTCAGGAACGTATTGCCAGTGGTGGCGGCGCGCTCGAACGCCAGATACAAGAACGTGTCGGCCGGCTGCGGGTCGGTCTGGCTCCAGCCGCTAAGGATGTTCGACTTGCCCGGGGTGACGCCGCCCGCAGCGTTTTCCAGTGCCCAGCTGCCGGGCGCAGTCTCCTTGTCGCCACCGGAGAACATGCTGTCCTGGGCCTGTGGGTCCTGCGAGTTGGTGACGTTCGAGAGGTCCTGCCAGTCGCGTGACGTCGGCAACAGGTTTTCGGTGCAGAACGTCTGCTCAGCGAGCGTCGGGGTGTTCTGGTTGCCATCGCCGCCCTGGAAGGTGCTGCCGGGCAGCGCGCAGTTGGCGGCGGTCGTCAGGGCTGATGCGCGATCGGCGAAGAACGCAGCGAGCACGAGCGCAAGGAGGGCGGCGGCCAGGACGAACGTCCGCGATAGTCGTCCGCGCCCGGCGAGAGAGAACGCGCGTGCATTAGACGCCGGCGACGTCGTGCCGTTGGCGTGGTCGGGCTGCGGAGTCGGGCTGAGTGTCGTCATTTCGCGTCCTTGCGTTCGGTCTTGGCAAACCGCTGTTGAGCTGGGCGACCGATGATTGCCGCGGGGGACGCGCGCTCCACTCCCCCTTGGTCTAAGGCGGCAACGACTTTGGTCTAGGTCGGCCTTCAGCGTTGGTCAGACACGGCGCGCTATGCGCAGCGCTGCGCACGTTCGTCGCTCCCCGCCCGATGAGTTGGTGCACGACATATCCCGCGGTCACCGGGCGCTCTCCAACAGATGTCGAGTAGACGGCCGTCGGCTCAAAGGCCACGCGCATTCGGTCGGAAGCGGGAGGGTGCACAGACCTCGCGTCAGCCTCGCGCTTCTCGTTCTGCTCCTGCTCCTCACGGCGACCGCCGACGCCTCCGCGCGACACCGCGTACGGACACACACGAGAAACAGGCTCGAGCTGACGCTGAGCGCGTCGGGCGAAAGCCTCAGCTGGCGGCGATCCGGATCGAGGGACGTGTACAGGATTCTGATCAAGACGCCGACCGGCGAGCAGGTCGCGACGGTCAGCAACGCGACCACGTACACGCCTCAGCCGATGCCGGGCAGCACGGTCACCTACCGGGTCAAGACCGCGCTCTCCCCCACCGTATGGTCGAACGAGGTCGCGATCACGTATCCGCGCGACAAGAAAGGCAAGCCGCACCTCCCCGAACCTATCCAACCGCCGCCGACCGAAGCGCCTGCACCGCCTCCGCCGGAAGCGCCGGCACCGCCGCCGATCGAAGCTCCGGCACCGCCGCCCAGCCCCGAACCGCGGACCTCCCAAGCCGGTGCCGGCACGATCAAATACCGGCTCGACGCAGCTACGTATTTCGATTCGTTCACGACCGAAGCTTTCGCGCCGTGGGTCAAGTCGCACGTCTCGGTCATCAAGGGCTATCCGCCGTTCTCGGACAAGTTCGTCGCGATGTACGGGCTGCCTGTTGTGGGCTACCACGACCCGGCCACCGAAGGTCAGGCTCCGCTCGGGCCCACCGGGATCGAAGCCTATGTCACCAAGGTCAAGCGCGACATGAGTCACGGATACGCCGGAGTTCACATCGACGACGCCAACTGGTCGCCGGGCTTTACCCCCTCGCCGGGGCCGAACGCCGCCCTTGCCAACCTGATCGAAGCGATCCGGGCGGCAGAGCCGAGCGCCGTGATCGAGATCAACAGCCAGTATCACGACATCTGGCCGCAGATGAAGGCTCACAATCCAGACGTGGAACGGGCGCTTCGGGACGTGAACGTCGTCACCAAGGAGTTCGGCGTGGGTCCGACCGCGGGGATCAACACTGGGCGGGACTACGGCGAATTCATGCAGTACGTCAAGACACTGCACGAAAAAGGGATCCACACGGTCCTCACCGGCGACTACGGCCCCGGCGGGAACACTCCGGCGGTGATGGAATACAACCTCGCGACATACTTCCTCGTCAACGACGGCGGCGACTTCGTCAATGGCCTGAACCAGACGCCGACCAACTGGTGGCCCGGCTTCGACGTCAACCTCGGCGAAGCCCAGACCTCGGCCGAACGATCGGCGTCGGGCGTGTGGACACGAACCTTCTCAGGGGGCCGCGTCTACACCGTGGAGCCTGGAGCAGCTGCCCAGACGATCAAACTGGGCAAGCCGATGCACAGTCCGAACCTCGGAACGGTCGAATCCGTGACGCTCAGCGCCAGCCACGGCGTCGTGCTCACCGGATGAGTCGCACCGTGGCGCCGGCGGCGGGCGCGCGCTGACAGCTGTCGTCCAGTCAGGGCGAGCTCGCCGTAACGCGCGCCGGGATTGACGGGCCCCCGATCGATGAACGCGTCCGTTGATGCGCGGCCGAAGGTTTTCGTCGATCGACGATTAGAACGCGAGAACTTGGGTATTTAGGCGCGCATCCGAGTTGGTCCGACTGCGGACCGACCGACCGAAACTGGAGCGGGGAAATGGGCGCGGGATGGGGAGAGTCGCTGCACTTTGAGCGGGCTGGCGGAGATCGGCCGATCGTGAGCCACACACCGGCAGGTCGCCGTTCGGTGACATCCTCTACGCCTCGCCGCCGGGCGCAAATCAGCGTCATCGCCGCCCTCGGCGTACTCGCCGTATGGCTGGTGGCGGCCGCAAGCGCATCGGCATTCACCGCGCAAGGAAGCGTCAAGCAGGTGTACGCGACGGGTCTGTCGCCGAACGCGGAAGTGTCGCTGCTGAAGAAAGGCGCGACGGTCGCCACGCAGAACGCGGATTCGCTCGGAGGGGTCCTGTTCCGAAACGTCTCGCCGGGATCCGGCTACCGGGTTCAGGTGAGCTCGACCAGCGAAACGTCGCCTCTGCTCACCGTTCATACGGAAGCCGCGGCCCCGTGGGATTCCAGCATCTACAACCAGTCGATCCCCGACAACGGATACACGTATCTGACGACGCGCGACGGCGTGCAGCTGGCGATCGACGTCCACCCGCCGAGCAGCCCGGCGGGCGAGCCGGGTCTGCCGTCGATGTTCCACTTCCCGACCGTGCCGATCCCCGGTGTGCCCAACCCGAGCTACACCGCGCCATACCCCACGCTGATTGAGTACTCGGGCTACGGATACGCGAACCCGGCGGGGCCGGAAAGCGGCATCGCGGTGCTCGCCAATCTGATGGGCTTCGCCGTGGTCGACGTGAACATGCGCGGCACCGGCTGTTCGGGCGGCGCCTTCGACTTCTTCGAACCGCTGGAGAACCTCGACGGCTACGACGTGATCGAAACGATCGCCAAACAGCCGTGGGTGCTCGGCAACAAGGTCGGCATGCTCGGCATCTCCTACGGCGGGATCAGCCAGCTGTTCACGGCCCAGGAGCGACCGGCCGGCCTCGAGGCGATCGCGCCGCTCTCGGTGATCGACGCGACCGCGACGACGCTGTACCCCGGCGGCATCCGCAACGACGGCTTCGCCGTGGCGTGGGCCGAACAGCGCCAGCAGAACGCCGAACCGGCCAGTCCCGGCCACGGTCAGGCGTGGGCGACGACGCGAATCGAAGAAGGCGATCAGACGTGTGCTGCCAACCAGGCGCTTCACGGCGAGGCGGCCAACTTGAAGGAAAAGATCGAATCGAATTCGACCTACAACCCATCGGTCGCCGACGCCCTCGATCCGATCACGTTCGTGAAAAAGATCAACGTGCCGACGTTCATGGCGTGCCAGTTCGAGGACGAGCAGACCGGCGGCCACTGCGCCGATCTGGCTCAGCACTTCACCGGCACGAGTCGCAAGTGGTTCACGTTCACCAACGGCGCTCACGTCGATTCGCTCGATCCCTATACGTATAACCGGATGTACGACTTCTTGGAGTTGTACGTCGCGCACCAAGCGCCGATCGTCAACTCGGCGGTCGTCAAAGCCGCCGCGCCGGTCGTCTACAAGGAAGCGCTGGGGCTTCCCGCGGGCGACGTCGTCACGCTGCCGGCCGATCCGATCCAGGAACAGCCGTCCTACGAAACCGCGCTGGCCGATTTCGAAGCGCTCCCGCCGGTCCGAGTGCTGTTCGACAACGGCGCAGGGACGTCGCCGACCGGCAGCACGACCGCCGGCGACCCGTACCCGGGGTTCGAACAGTCATTCCCCGCGTTGCCGATTCCGGGCACCAAGGCCCACTCGTGGTACTTCGGACCAGGCGGCACCCTCAACGAACAGCCGCCCACGGCTGAAGGCGTCGACTCATACACCTCGGATGCGAGCGCCACGCCGCTGACCGACTACGGCTCCAACACCGGAACGGGCGGTCTCTGGGGCAATGCGTCGGAGTGGGAATGGAACTGGACCCAGCCCCCGGCGGGCTCGGCTGTCTCCTACGTGTCGGCGCCGCTCGCGAGCGACACGACCGCGATCGGTGCCGGCGCGATCCACCTCTGGGTCAAGTCATCCACACCCGATGTCGACATCCAGGCGACGATCAGCGAGGTGCGCCCTGACGGCCACGAGACGTTCGTCCAGAATGGCTGGATTCGAGCGAGCGAGCGGACGCTCGCCAGCACCGCGAGCAACATCCTCAAGCAGAAACCGACGGTGTTGCAGCCGATTCCGACGATGCTCGCTTCCGATCTGCAACCAATGCCCGCTGAACAGTTCGTGCCGGTCGTCGTCCCGCTGTACTTCGAGGGGCACGCCTACCGCGCTGGCTCGCGCATTCGGGTCACGCTGAACGGACCGAACGGAACCCAGCCGATCTGGTCGTTCAGTCACACGCAGCCGCAGGGCAGCACCGCGACCGAGTCGATCGCGTTCTCCTCGAGCATGCCGTCGAGCGTGATCCTCCCGATCGTGCCCAACGTCAGCGTGCCAACCGCGCTGCCCGCCTGCCCGAGCCTGCGCAACGAGCCGTGCCGCACCTACCAGGCAATCGCCAACAACGGTTCCTGACGACGGCCTACTCCGGGTCCCAGCCGAGCGCCCGGCGGCGGGCGTTCGGCAGTGCGCTGACGACGAGATCGTAGGAGTCCTCCAGCATGTCCCTGATCGTCTGCTCGGGTAGCGACCCGTCGATGGTCACGGTGTTCCAGTGCCGCTTGTTCAGGTGGTAGCCAGGGCGCACAGCCGGGTGGGTGTCCCGCAGCTGCTCGGCGAGCGCCGGTTCGCATTTCAGACTGACGCGAAGCGGGCGCGCGGCGAGCTGGGAGATGGCGAAGATCTTGTCCGCGACCTTGAAGACCGACGTCTCGGGCCCGAACGGGAACGTCTCGTCCGATCCCGGGAGGCTCAGGCACAGCTGGCGCAGGTCGGCCGCACCGATCATCGGCGTGGCGATTAGCCGTCTCGGAGGAGAGCCAGGCCGCCGAGCACTCCGACGTAGGCCGTGCCGTCGGGGCCGACGCTGACCGGCGCGTAGTTGCTGTTGAACCCGAGGCCGGTGCCGGCGAGGCGCTCGTAGACCGTCTTACCGGTGCGGAAGGAGATCGCCGTGAGGTACCAAGCATCGATCCCGTCAGAGCGAGGCGGCTTGGTGTAGGCGTACACGAGACCGTTCGCGAGCGACAGCTTCGGGACGGCCGACGGCGCCCGCTCTGGGCTGTACCAGACAGGCGTGCAGCCCGAGCCCCCCTTGTCGATGTCAATCCGCGCGATGCCCGGGGCGGTGGAGGCGCCGTTCATGGTCGCCGTCGGACCCGTGTATCCGTAGTTGTTCTCGACGACTATCGAGCGGCCGGTGCCGATCAGCGAGTTGTCTGTCGACCCTTCGCCGGTCGCGAATACCGGGGCGGTGCAGACGAGCCGCGGGCCTGAGACTTTCTTTGCCCGCCGGTAGACGACGACATCCATCGGGTCTGCATTGTCGGTGATCGCTACGTATGCGCCGCCCATCAGGTTGGGCGTTGTGCCCGAGCCGTCCTCCGTCTGCCCCGGCTTGACCGTCCCGATGTTGGCGTAGACCTCCCGCCAGGTGACCCTCGGAGAGCCGTCGGGCGCGGGGTCGAAGCGATACAGCGCTCGGTCGGTGACGATGAACACGCCCCCGGTCCGATCGACCGAGAACGAGTTGCCGATCGGCTCGGCCGTGTCGTAGAGCTTCACCGCGCCGGTCGCCGGACCGACCGTGCCGACGACGCCCTTGGTCGTGGCAAACCAGATCCGCCCGCTCCAATCGGGCAGCGCCGAGATGATCTTGTCGCCTTCTGCCAGATCGGGACTGAGGTCGTAGGCGCGTTCGAGCACGAAGCCCGGACCGGTCGGCCCGGCGGTCTCTGCGACGACCCAGATCTGGCCGTTGGTCGTCGGAATCACGGCGCGGTCGCTCTGGTCGAGGTAGAAGTAGCCGCCACCGGAGAATTCGGTGAAGGGGTTGCCGGCGTTGGCAGCGCGCGGCGGGAGCGCCATCGCCGCGAGGAGCTCGAGCGTGTGCGGATCGAGCATGACCAGCCGCGGGCCTTCAACGCCGACGCAGACGGTCACGAGCCGGCCGGCGCTGTCGACGGTCACCGATGCGCAGTCGGCGCCCTGAAACGTCGAGAGCACCTGCATCGCATTGCCGAGGGGAGCCGACCACGTGTATGTGTTGGTCATGTACGCGTCGTCGTGCAGGTTGCTGCGCCCGTTGGGCGCCATGAACGCGTTCTGCGGCACGGCGGGGGCGGCCACCGCTCTCGGGACAGCAGGTGCGCCGACGAAGCCGGAGGCCGTCGCGAGATCCGACGGGCTCTGGGGAATCGGAATCGCGGGCACACCTTCCGCGCGCGCCGCGGGGCAACCGAGCGCGACTGCGAGCACGACGAGGCCCAGTGTCACCGCGGACGGTGCCCTTGAGGGGCCCCCGCGCGTGAACTGCCCGCCCAACTCACTTCGCCTTCGCCCCATGCCGCTGGAATCCTTACCCCGGTTTGTCGGCGCTCAAGCGGCCGGTCGTCGCTTGATCCGAGGACTGAGCCCTACGCAGCGTGGCCGACTGGCTCGCTCCTCGCCGCACCGACGCGGGCGCCGTCCGCCGCCAGTGACCGCACCTCGTCCAGCGATTCACGCATGAGCACCCGCAGGTCTTGGTCGCGAGGCGCCGAGACCCAGCGTTCGAAGGAGATCCTGAACACGGCGATCCCGATCTCTGCGAGCAGACTCGCGGCCGGATCGTCGACATCGCGCTCGCGCAGCGTGTCGGCGAGGGCGCCCGCCAGCGATGACAGCTTGTTCAGCTCGCGCTCTCGCAGCTCGGCGCTCGCGGCGACGATGCTCTGGCGCTGACGGGCGAAGGCGCGGCCGCGGCTCTCCTGCAGAGCCGCGCCGATCGCGTCGATGCCCGCGGCCACCGCGTCGATCGGCTTCACCGACGCGGGCGTGCCGGCGACGATTTCGACCAAGAGATCCTGGAGCTGGGCGCTCCCTGCGAACAGGACCTCCCGCTTGTCGGCGAAGTGGCGGAAGAACGTCCGCTCGGTGAGCCCGGCCCGCTCGGCGATCTCCGCGACCGGCGTCTGGTCGAACCCGCGCTCGGCGTACAGCTCCATCGCCGCCTTTTCCAGGCGCCCGCGCGCGTTCGGCTGCCATCTGCCCATCGCTCGAGTGTATCGATGACAGCGACTGACATCGATCTGCTACGGTCATGGCAGTAACTGACATCAACTCATCGCCGGCTGCCCAACGAGCTCCGGCGACGTGACCACTGGAGGTTCCCCATGCGCGTCTTCGTCACCGGCGGATCCGGCTTCATCGGATCGGCCGTCGTCCAGCAGTTGCTCGGCGCGGGCCACGACGTCGTCGGCCTTGCCCGCTCAGACTCCTCGGCAGAGGCGCTCGCCACCGCCGGTGCGGAGATCCATCGCGGCGACCTCGATGATCTCGACAGCCTGCGCGCGGGCGCCGAGGCGTCCGACGGGGTGATCCACCTCGCCTACATCCACGACTTCTCGAAATTCGAGGACAACGCGCGCGTCGACGGGCGCGCGATCGAGGCGATCGGTGAGATCCTCGCCGGCTCCGACCGTCCGTTCGTGATCGCCAGTGGGGTGCTGATGGTCGTCCCCAACGGCCAGACCGCGACCGAGAACGACTCCGGCGAGGCCTCGGGCTTCGCGGGAGGCCGCCGCCGCAACGAGCACCTGCTGCTTTCGCTCGCCGATCGCGGCGTCAGGTCCGCTTCGGTGCGGCTCCCGCCGACGGTCCACGGCGCGGGAGATCACGGCTTCATGTCGATGATCATCGGCACCGCCCGCGAGAAGGCCGTCTCCGCTTATGTCGGCGATGGCTCCAACCGCTGGCCAGCGGTGCACCGGCTCGACGTCGCGTCGCTGTTCCGCGTCGCGCTGGAGCAGGCGCCGGCGGGCACGGTCCTGCACGGGGTCGCCGAGGAGGGCGTGTCCGTTCGCGAGATCGCGGGCGCGATCGGGCGGCAGCTCGACGTGCCCGTCATATCGGTCGCAGCCGAGCAGGCGCCCGCGCACTTCGGCTTCCTGGGCGCGTTGATCGGCGCCGACTCGCCCGCCTCGAGCGCGCTCACGCGCGCTCGCTCGGGCTGGGAGCCGACGCAGCAAGGCCTGATCGCAGATCTCGACGAGGGTCACTACTTCGAGCTCGCGCCGTTGACTTCCTGAGTCGTTCAGTGGCGAATCGGCGGGCGCGTCGGGCACGACGGCGGCCCTGCGCGCTCGCGCGCTAGATCTTGTGGTAGCGGGCGTCGGCGATCGAGTACAGCGCAAAGCCGATCAGCCCGGCCGCGACCAGCCCGAGGAGCAGCGGCCCGTAGGAGGCATCGACGAGTTCGCGAAGCGCCCCGTCCAGGCCGATCGCCTTGCGCGGATCGAAGTCGATCGCAGCGGCGATCAGGCCGTAGCCGACGAGACCGAAGACGACCATCCTCGCGAGGTGCCCGAAGATGCCGACGGCCTCGTAGGCGTGCTCGACCGAGCGGCCCATCGCAGAAGTGTCGGCTTCGTCCACGAACTTTCGCGTGAGGCCCTTGTAGCCCTGATACAGCCCGACGCCGATCAAGACGGCGCCGGCGATCCCGACGATGATCGTCCCGCCGCTCCAGCCGAGCACGCCGGCGGTCGTCTTGCTCGGGGCGCTGGACCCTCCCCCGCTGCCGCTCCCGAGCAGGATCTTCACGGCGACGGCGCACAGCGCGCCGTATACGAGTCCGCTCGCAGCCGCGCCGAGCCGGTCGAAGGCGCTGTCGGATTCGCGCGTTCCGTGGCCGATCGCCGCCCGCAGCAGGCGCCAGGCCGAGTAGCCGGCGAGCCCGATTGCTACGAGGATCAGGAGAACTTTTCCGAAGGGCTGCGCGGCGATCGTCTTCAGCGCGCCCTGCTGATTGGTCGCCTTGCCGCCCGAGCCGACGGCGAGCTTGATCGCGAGGACGCCGATCACGCCGTAGACGACGCCGCGCGCGACGAGCCCTGCTCGTGCCAGCCAGCCGAACTGCCGTTGGGCCGCGACGACCTCGGCGCCTTGGCGAGGGCCGCTAAGCGGCCCGGTTGCATCGGTGACTCCGAGGTGCACACGCAGACCATTGCCCCGCGCCAGCAACGCTAAGCGCCGGCCTATCATCGGCGTGTGCAGCCAGTCGTTGAAGCGAGCGTGCTCGTGCTCGTGCTCGTGCCGGCCGTGATCGCGGCGCTCATCGTCGGCGCTGCAGCCGGATGAGCTCGCCCGCACCGGCCGACCAGGTCGCGTGGCCGATCCTGAGCGCGTCCGAGATGTCAGAGATCGCGACGTTCGGCGTCGAGCGTGCGGCCGTCGACGGCGAGCTGCTGTTCGCGACGGGCGAGCCGTCGGACCAGTTCTTCGTCGTGCTCGACGGCGAGGTTGAAATCGTCGGGCAAGACGGGAAGCAGGAGGTGGTCCTGGCTGAGTACGGACCCGGGGGGTTCGTCGGTGAGCTGAGCCTGCTGACAGGCCAGCGCCGCTTCGTGACCGGCCGCGTGAAGCGAGCGGGTCGCGTGCTGGTCATCGAGCAGGCGGAGTTCCGCCGCCTGATGAGCGTTCGACCGGCGCTCGCGGAAACGATCTTCAGGGCGCTGATGGCGCGCCGGGAGATACTGCGCACGGGAGCAGGTGCGCAGGCGATTCGGATCATCGGATCGCGCTACTCGCCCGAGGCGATGAGCTTGCGCTCGTTTGCCGAGCACTCCCGTCTCGCGCACACGTGGATCGACATCGAGGACGCAGACGACGTCGAGCAGCTGCTGGGCAACATGGGGATCACGCGGCAGGACACTCCCGTCGTGATCACGCCGACGGGCGTGTTGCGCGATGCGACCGTCGGCGAGCTCGCCGAGAAGCTCGGGCTGACGTTCAAACCGGTGCCCGGCTACACGTTCGACCTGGTCGTCGTCGGCAGCGGCCCAGGCGGCTTGGCCGCAGCCGTCTACGGCGCATCGGAGGGACTCAGCACGGTCTGCCTGGACGCCGTGTCCGTCGGCGGTCAGGCCGGCGCGAGCTCGCGAATCGAGAACTACGCGGGATTCCCCAACGGGATCTCCGGCGCCGACCTCACGGCACGGACCGCGGCTCAGGCGCTGCGGCTCGGCGCGCGACTCAACGCTCCCTGTGAGGTCGTTGGCCTTCGTCCCGAAGTTGGGTTTCAGGTGATCGTTCTAAACGACGGCAGCGAGATCGCCACACGCGCTGTGATCGTCGCCTCGGGGGCTCGCTACCGACGTCTCGCGGCGAGAGGTCTCGATCGCTTCGAGGGCGCCGGCGTCTACTACGCGGCAACCGATCTCGAGGCCCGCGTGTGCGCCGGCGCTCCGGTGCTCGTCGTCGGTGGCGGGAACTCTGCAGGCCAGGCAGCGATCTACCTGGCGCAGCACGACTCCCACGTCACGATCGCAATCCGTCGTGACAGCCTCGTCGAGACGATGTCGCAATATCTGATCGCGCGGATCGAAGCGCACCCGCAAATCGATCTGCTCGGCGGCGTCGAAGTCGAAGAGCTCGCCGGTCAGGATCACCTCGAGCGGGTCGTCCTCACTCATACCGCGACCGGCGCGCGCGTGGAGATCGCGAGCTCGGGGTTGTTCTGCTTCATCGGCGCGCTCCCCGCGACCGAGTGGCTCGGCGCGAGCGTGCTGCTCGACGAGCACGGCTTCGTGCTCACCGACCGTCAGGTGCATGGACGGGATGGCATGCTCGCAGAGCCCCTCCCATTCGAGACGTCGACGCCAGGGGTCTTCGCCGTCGGTGACGTGCGAAGCGGCTCGATGAAGAGGGTTGCGGCCGCCGTCGGCGAGGGATCAAGCGCAGTGCGATCGGTGCACGAGCGCCTCGCGACGCTTGTGGGCGGCGGCGTCTGAGCTCAGTCGCGCAGGGTGGCGCCCGTTCGCACGGGCGAGACGGCGTGGGCCATCATGTCCGCAGGCGCCCCGCGCGCGCGGAACTCCCGGCGCTGGGAGACCACGACCTCCGGGTCCAGCGCGCGCAGCGTCCTGTCGGAGACCAGGATCTCCTCGGGCCGCGCGGCCTCGGCCAGGCGCGCAGCGACGTTGACATCGATCCCGAGGTAGTCGCGCCCGACCTTGCGCGGGCGCCCCAGGTGAATGCCCGTGCGCAGGCGCGGGCGGTGGCCCGCGACGCTCACGGCCGCGACGCGCTCGCGGGCGCCAAATGCCGCATCGCACGCGCCGGCGGCGTCGCGAAACACGGCCATCAGTCCATCTCCCAACCGCTTTACGACCTGTCCGCGTCGAGCGAGGATCGGCGGCTCGATCGCCGCGCTCACTTCGCGTAGGAGCTCGACGGCGAGCTCGTCGCCCGCTGTCAACGCCCAGTCGGAGAAGCCGACCAGGTCCGTGAACAGCACTGCGACGTCGACCTCTCCGCGACCTCGGCCCTGGGCCTCGGCCAGTCGCTGCCAACTCTGCAGCACCGCCGCACCGAGCTCGCCCGTCACCCCCGGCTCATGCCCTCTGAGCGCAGCAAGCTGGCGAAACGCGACGTCCGCCGGCCCCCCACGCACACTCGACAGGCCATGCTCGATCTGCTGCTCGCCGAGTGCCCACTCACGCGTCTTGCGCGCTGCGCTCAGAAGCGCAGGGCTGCGGTTGACTCGACGGGCGGTGGAGGCGAGCCGAGTGAACCGCCGGGAGCCACGTGGGTCACTCACGCGAGGCAGACTAGTTCGCAAGCGGTCTCGCGGATTGCTCGTCGGGTCCCGGGGTAGTGCTCAAAGACCGAGCGCGCGGCCGCGAGGCCGGCGGGTGTCGTGCGCAACTGTCGACGCCGGGCGCGAGAGGAGACCGATGGCGACGAAGGCACAGACGGAGACGTTCGCATTTCCCTCAAAGAAGAAGGAGCCGATCGGCGACGCCGAGCATGTGCGCAACGCCGTGGCGCGATTCAACCAGGTCAAAGGCGTGACGGACAGCGAACGTGACGCCGCGTGGCGACGAATCCGGGCGGCCGCGCGAAAGCACGGGGTCGAGATCGAAGCACGTGGCTGGAGATCGCTGGCGGGCGGTGGCAAGAGGGCGCGCAAGCGCTCCTAGCTGACCCGCTCAGACGCGACGAGTAGTACTCGCGTGCTCGGGTAAGGTGCTCGCCGACGGCTCCGGGCGCTCGGAGAAGCCCCGCCCCAGACGTCGCCGTGATCGGCGTCTCCGCCGCGCGACCTGATCCGAGCGCCTTCCGTGCGTGCGAGTCAGGAATCGGCCAGCCGCAGCGCTTGGGCAACGGCATCAGCGGCACTGTCGGCGACGTGCATCAGCGCGTTGTCATTGGCGATCGCCCACGTGCCCAACCCGACGACGTCCCTGCCCGAGCGCAGCGCGAGCGCGATCTCGCTCAACGTGCCATAGCCCCCGCCGACCGCGATCACGACGTCGCTTGCGCAGACGACGAGCCAGTTGCGCCCCTCGCCGAGGCCGGTCGGAAGCGCGATCGACAGCGAAGCGTTCGCGTCCGTGCGGTCACGCCCGGGGAGCAGCCCGACCGAGCTCCCGCCGGCTTCGGCGACACCTTCGCTGACGGCCTCCATCGCACCGCCGAGCCCGCCGCAGACGACGATCGCGCCTGCGGCGGCCAGTAGACGCCCGACCTCGCGCGCCTGCCCAAGCAGGTCCTCGAAGGCTCGTGGACCAGCATCGGGACCGACGACCGCGACGTATGCCATGACGCCGACGCTACCGATCGCTCACCGTGCGCGGAGGCTCGCATCGAACCCGGCGCGCCTCGCGCGTGCGAGCATCGCCGACCCCCGCGATATGCGAGAGTCGATGTTTCCCAACGACCAGGAGGTGGCTGTGATGGCTGACGGCGTCTATCGGGTTACCGAGGTGATCGGTGTTAGCAGCGAGTCTTGGGAGGCTGCCGCGCGAAGCGCGGTCGAGACCGCGGGCAAAACGGTCCGTGACCTGCGCA
>DASXIJ010000129.1:0-48017 GCA_036498045.1 Solirubrobacteraceae bacterium | reverse complement strand
CGACATCCGTGTGCAAGTCCCCCATTAGAGCCTCCACGTCTCGCTCGCACCGCTCGGCATCGCTCACAGGCTCGGTTCTGGAGTCTCGTCGATATCCGCTCGGAGGGCATCCGGATCCACGGCAGGGAGGAGACGCAGGCTGGACAGGAGCGCCTCCGCGGACAAGCCATAACGAGGCGCCGGGCACAGTTCGGCAACCGCCCTCCCGGCGCGCGTGATCGTGATCCGCTCGCCGCGAGCGGCGCGATCGACGACTTCGCCGCCACGCTTGCGCAGGTCTCGGACGCTGACGCTGGCCACCTTCACTGTGTATCACGGGTGATGCACGAGTCGCACGGCCTCGCGCTGTACGCGAGCGGCGCGGGCGTAGATAGAGAGGGCCCGGCTCTCGCCGGGCCCTCTCGCTGACCGCTCGTTGCTTTATCGGAAGTCACGCGCGGCCGGCTCCCCATGCTGGGAACGCCTACATCATCCCTGACATGTCCGGCATCCCGCCGCCGGCGCCCGCGTCTTCCTTTTCGGGGAGCTCGGCGACGATCGCCTCGGTGGTGAGGATGTTCTTGGCGATCGACGCGGCGTTCTGCAGCGCCGAGCGGGTGACCATCGCCGGGTCGATCACGAGAGGCCATGGGCAACGAGTCGACGAGGTACTCGAAACGGCCTTCATCCAGCCGCAATCTTGACCGTGATCGGCACGATCTCACAGCCCCGCAGCCGCGACCGCGGACCCGAACGTCCGGTAGCGTAGACACACGCTCCTGGCGCAGGGGTGGCTCGGTGTCGCCTTCGTCCAGTCGCCAGATCTGGGGGCCCGACCGTGGCGCCCGGTCCACGCCTTGAGCGCCCGGATGATTTCTCCGTCGGTCCAGTAGCGACCCTGCCGACGCGCGTTCGGCTTCAATCCCGCGCGCCGAAGGGCTCGGTCCCAGCTTCCAAACCGGCGTCGTACGCAAAGCGACGCAGGCCGATCGGGGCTGCCCGATACCCACTCACATGAGTTCGGCGCCCGTCCATGTTCCAGAGCCCACCCTCGCAGCGCCGCCAGAATCTCTGCATCCGACCAACTCGCGGGTCGACGTGGACTGCGCCCGACATTGCGTGCCGCACGCGCCCACGCGCGGCGCTCGACACGGAACTCGGTCCGCAAGGGACGTCTGACCTCCGAGGCCGACGGACGGCGCTGGGCCGTGATCACCGTCTCCGTCGTGGTGTTATGCACCTCGATACTCGAGAACCATTCGTGAAGCTCCGCATTCAAGGCCAACGTCTCACTCCGACGTCCATCGCTGGGCGGTAGGCCGCGCGCTTCGGCCCAGTCCTGTAGCTCATGCGTGAGCGCCTCTCGTCGGTTCTGACGGTGTGACGCAGCGAGGAACCGACGGATCGCAAGCTCCGGCATTACCCGCGCAGCCATGAGTTCGATCGACTCGTTGAGACGTGCCTCGTCGCCCGCCAGTGCGGCTTCACGCAGCTGTTCGCGCTCGGGGGCATCCGTCCAGTCGCCCTCGAATCGATCCGCATCCTCGAACGCCGCAGAGACGCGGTCTTCCGGCAGGAGTTGTTCGACGGCCGCGACAAACATCGGCTCGAGAACATCGGCGTCGAGGGGTCGCGCGGCGCAGCGTGTCGCGTGGCGATCGCGCCAATGGCTGCGACAGATGTAGCGGCGACTATACGTGCCGTCTTCGCGCAAGAACCCGGCGTGGCAGTGGAACGGCCCGCCGCAATTGCCACACCGGGCGATGCGGGAGAGCAAGAAAGCTTCGTTGAAGCGCCGTTTGCGGTGACGACGCCAGCGGTCAGCGACCAACGTCTGCAGTCGTTGGTGCTGGCGGACTGTGATGTAGCCCGGCCAGTGAGCCGTCCCGACACGCTGGCCCCTCGTCGTGGTTAGCCCCGCGTAGCGCGGATTGTGCAGGATCTGCAGGACTCCGCTTGAGTTCCACGGTTCCGGATCTCGGCCTCTCATCCGCGGTTTCGTGAGCCAGCCCGCGTCGTTGAGACTCCGCGCTACCTCGCCGCTTGTCTTGCCCTTGAGCGCTAGACGGAACAGCAACTCGATCGCCGCCTGACGCTCCGGATCGACCTCAAGGCGCCTTATGACCTTGCCGTCCTCGATCGATACGGCGAGCCGGTAACCGTCGAGCTTCCTTCCGGCGTACTCGCCGCGTTCCAGTGCCCGCCTGTACCCAGCGGCGCTGGCAAGACCTTTGCGCCGTGCATCCTCGTGGTTGCGCTGCCCCGTTACGACCGCATAGAGCAGGTCGCGGAAGGTGTCCGGATCCTGGAGCGTACGGACTCTCACCTCTCGCTTTAGCGCCCAGAGCGCGATCTCAACTGCGTGACGTGCAGTGCGTCCGTCGCCGCGAGCGAGGCGATCGCTGTGCTGTGCCCATAACTCAGCGGTGCCGTGCTCGCGAGCGAGCTCTTCTGCGTGCCTCAGGGCATCGACAAGCCCCGGACCGCGATCGCCGTGGTAGGCCGAACAAGCCTCGTCTGAGTACTCGTCGACGATCAAACGGTCTGTAGCCCGTTCGACAGCCTCACGGCAATCTCTGAGTTGGTCTGGTATCGAGCCGCGCGTGTCCTCGGTGCTCTTGGCGGCGTAGAGGACGCAGTAGATGAACTCGGGCGACGGCAAGTTGGATTACTCAAGCACGGCGCGCGGACATCGGAGGTCAAACGACGACTCGGCTTCCGTTAGTCTCACCTAATCGTCGGTTCGGCCGCGATTCCCTGCATCGTCTACGCCGCCAAGAGCACTGAAGACAAGCGCGGCTCGATCCCTGATCAGATGCGCGAATGTCTTCAGGCGCTTGAGGCAGACCCTCATCGGCGTTTCGTCGCTGCCTACCAAGACGAGGCGTTCTCCGCCTATCGTCGACGACGCCCCGCCGATGCGGCGGGAGTGCCGACAGCCAAGAGAATGGCCAGCACGCTGGCGGTGGTGGCCACTGCGCGCACGCATGCGGCGGTAGCGCCGCGGGCAAGGATTGAGACGTGCCCTGGACGGTCGATCGATTGACAAACTTGGCAGCCGTTCGACCGACCGAGCACCGACCGACGCGCGCCGCTCTGCACGTGGGTGCACGGCCAGTCGCCTCACCAGGGCGCCGGCGGCAGACAGCGCGGGTTTAGCCCTCAGCGACGAACTGCATCTCTTGTGCTCATACACCAACCGGCGTGCGCTATCCGAGCCGCGCCACGCGTAGTGCCCACGACGACCTGTGCGCAAAGGAGGAAGCTAGTGCGTTTTGACGCCGCGATCGACCAGTACCTCGACGACATGCAGATGCAGGGGCGACTCAACACTCCGGAATCGCTACAGCAGTACTGCGCGAAGCTTGAGATGCACGCCGAAGACGCTGGCGACCGAGGTCCGGCGCGCGTCGGACGCGAGGATGTAAAACGCACTCTGGCGCGTTGGCCTAACCGGAACACGCGGAGTTCCAACCGCGCCATACTCGTCAGCTTCTACGACTGGATGGTCCAGGAGGGGTATCGCAGGGACAACCCTGCTCGCCAGACGAGGACCATACGCCGCAGGACTCCTCCACGACCGCGCCTGACCGAAGATGAAGCGAGGCTGTTGCTCAGAACGGCAGACGGCGTCAGTGAGCGGCGAACGATCTTTCTAGGGCTCTGCGCGGGCTTGCGCAGCGCCGAGCTTCGTGGCCTACAGGGGCGTCATCTCCAACGGGCGGGAACAGTGTGGGTCTCGCCTGATATCGCGAAGGGACGGCGAGAGCGCTACCTCCCGATAACTGCCGATCTCGCCCCGATCGTGAACGAGATCCGCTCGCACGTCGAGCCCAACGAGTACGTCT
Source organism: Solirubrobacteraceae bacterium (assembly GCA_036498045.1). Classification (GTDB taxonomy): domain Bacteria; phylum Actinomycetota; class Thermoleophilia; order Solirubrobacterales; family Solirubrobacteraceae; genus Palsa-744. Next base: position 44,190 of record DASXIJ010000129.1, on the reverse strand, counting down.
TGTCCGCGCTGTGGATCATGGGTCCTCCGCACAGTCGCGACCCGTTGGAGTGCAGGTGGCATCCGGTGTCGGCCCATTGGCTGAAGGCCCTCGTTATTCGAGTCGGCAGGAGAGCGGGCGCGGGCATCCATGTCACGCCCCACACGCTCCGCCACGCTTTCGCCGAACACATCGCTCGACGCACAGACGTTGTGATCGCCCAGCATCTGCTGGGCCACTCGTACCTCTCAACGACCGCGAGGTATCTGCGTCCTCCGCGATACGACGACGTCGCCGCCGCTGTGGAGCATCTGAGCTACAGGTCGGAGCGGAGATGACGAAAGGCGGCATGCGGAATAGGTCCGCTAAGCCCCTCTGGCAGTACGGACTCGACTGGCTGCGGTCCACGAGACCCAGCACGTGCCCGATGGACCGCGACCGTGCGTACGAACTTGCCCAGGGGCTTCGCAAACTGGGCGACCTGCCGCCGTGGGCTGGTGAGGTAAGCAACTACGCGCACACGCTATGGACCAGCCCGCACGACCGGATTGTCATCAGGATGGTGCGCGTGTGCTGGTCGTCGGTTTGGCGTGCGCGGAGCAGCCGTGGGCGTGCCAGGAACTCTGGTAGTGGTCCACTTGCCGTGCCCGACATGCTGATCCGCCAACATCGGCTGACACCTCCTACCGAGGATCGGCTGGCGGCTATCGCGCGTGGCGCCATGGACGCTCTGATCGAGTCTGCATCCCTGCCCGACGCTCGCGCGTACCACAAGCGAAAAGCTGAGTTGTCTGCCGCGCTTGATTCCGTGGACCAACTTCGAAGACTTCGACAACCAAGGGCATAGACGGCGCTCGCATACCTGCGCTAGATCGCGGCCGACGTGGGCAAAGCGCTGCCTCGCGAGGTGCACGCGACGCGGTCAAAGAAGTGACGTACCGGGCACCCACGCGGGCGCCGACGCGGTCCGCGGACGCTCCGGGCGCGCGGCACGTCAACCGGTGGCCGCCCGAGATCCTGCGGCAGCAAAGTGAGCGGAGCTTCCCAGCCCCGGCACCGGCCGTCGCCGATGTCCGGGCCGAGTCGCCCGCGGACAGTTGTCAGCTCGCTCGCAGTCCCCACAGCGCGCGATACTTGCAGTCCGCTCGGACGACGGCCGGCGCCCACACGCCGGGCCGGTTGTCGGCGGTTACAGAGTCAGGTGCTCAGGAGATGCGCTATCTCGTGCACGAGCAGGACCGCCTCGTTCGCCGTGGCGGCCGTCTTTACAAGCGTCCAGAGCGTCTTGATCCGCGCACGGTCAGGAACATTCGCCTCAAGTTCAGTGGCAATCTCGCCTGCAGCAGCCGCGGCGCCGGCGTGACCGTCGGCAAGGAGCAGCCCGCGAAGCTGCTCGAGCTTGGTCGGGATCGCGTCGTCCCCGGCAAGCGCACCCGCGCCGATCGCGACCGAGGCGGAGTCCGCGCGCGCGCCGGCGCCGATCGCCGTGCCGCCGTCGATGCGCGTGTTGCCCTGAGCGTCAGTTGCGCCGACGTACACGCTCCGGTTTCCCACTCGCCGGGGCGCTGAGTTTCCCACGACGACGCTGTCGTCGCCGATCGACTCGGGGGGCGGGTCGTGGATCGGAAACTCGCTTCTCACCGAGCTGATCCGAGCCGCGCGCTCGGCCGCGTGAACGATGCCATAGCCTCGTGGTCGCGGGATCGTGCTGTCTACGAACTGCACGTCTTCGACCCGGCCGGCTTGGATGAGCGCCGTCGGACCGGTCGGCGTTGACGGCGCCGCTGCGTCATGGCGCTCCTCTGTTGTCATTCGGCGTTTCCGGCGCCGTGCAGCGGGCATGCGTTGATCGTAGCCCGTCGTCTCGACGTCCCCGATCGGAGCGCGCTCGTGGCTCTTGACCGCGACCGCTTCTGCAGCGCGGCTGGCACTCACTCTGGCACTCAGCGCCTCTAAAACGACCTGAAGCCCCGTAAAGACGGGGCCTCAGAAGTACCGCTACCGGGATTCGAAGCCAAACACAGGCCCCGCGTTTACTGGTGTTTTGGCTCTAGCAAGCGAAATCCGGACCGCTGGGGACTGCTCGGGACGGCTCCAGACTGGTGCCGACTTTCGCTCAACTATCGCTCAAAGGATGGTACGCTCCGGCTCCTACAAAGCGCGGGCGCACCGCCTCAACGGCCGCCCGCATGACCCAAGGAGATGTTCCCTCCATGAGCACACCAGACGATACTAAGAGCCACCCGAGCGACGTAACTGTTGCTCTCGGCGGCTTCAGCGCGGCGCTTTCGTGGGTAGAAAGCCTTGACGAGATCCCGAGCGCGAGCGCAATAGCTGACGTCCGCGAGAAGTACAAGGCGTATGTAGAAGCACACCCGCATCGGCTCGGCTTTCCGATCTCTCCTGATGTGATGCGCGCTGAGCTCATCGAGGACGAGGGTGGTGATGCGTGATGGCCGCCCAGATTCGGGAAACAGCAGAGCCCGGCATCCTGCGCACACACGCACGTGGCTGCCCCGGCGGCAAGTGCAAGTGCGCGGCGCGCTACCAGGCGTGGGTCTACGACTCGCGTGAGAAGCGCGTCTACCGCAAGTCGTTCGACACGCAGAAGGAAGCGAAACTCTGGCGCAGCGAACAGCTGAGCGCTCTTGCCGCTGGCACCGTTCGGGCGCCCAGCAAGCGCACGTTCAAAGAGGCAGCTGACGCGCTGCTCGCCGGCATCAAGGACGGCACGATCGAAAACCGTTCGGGCCGGCGCTACAAACCCGCCACGGTTAGGCGATACGAGTTGGCGCTCGACAAGCACCTGCGGCCGAAGCTCAACAAGCTGAAGCTGAGCCAGATCGACCGGCGCCGCGTCAAGGCGCTCGTAGCCGAATGGAAGCGCGACGGCATGACCGCGCCGAGCTCGATTCGAAACAACCTCGACCCGCTGCGCGTGATCGTGCGCGAGGCGATCGAGGATGGCGCCATCGCGATCGACCCGCTCGCTGGTTTGCGGCTGCCGCAAGGTGGTGGACGCCGCGAACGAGTCGCTGACCGAGCGGAAGCACAGAAGCTGATCGACGCGCTCGACCAGAACGACCGGGCGCTGTGGGCGTGTGCTTTCTACGGCACGCTTCGACGTGGCGAGCTCCGAGCGCTGCGCTGGACCGACATCGACTTCGAGGCCGGCTGCATCCACGTGATGCGCGGCTGGGATGACATCGAGGGCGAGCAGGAAACCAAGACCGACGCAGGCGCGCGTGACGTGCCACTGGCGGGCATCCTGCGCAAGCTGCTGGCTGCGCACAAGCTCGCCACTGGTCGTGGGTCCGACGACCTCGTGTTCGGGCGCACGGCGACGGAGCCGTTCACCGCCAGCACGATCGGGCTACGCGCGCAGAAACGGTGGAAAGCGGCGGGGCTCGAGCCGATCACCTTGCACGAGGCTCGGCACAGCGCGGCCAGCTACCTGATCGAGGCCGGCCTCAACGATCTCGAGCTCACGGCGATGGTCGGCCACAGCGACAGCCGCACCACGAAGAACATCTACGGGCACCTCTTCCCCGACAGCGGCGTGAAGGTCGCTGCGAAGCTGGACGAGTACTTGGCCGCCGAATCCGTTTGACTCAACCTGGAAACCTGTGCCACGCTTGTAAGCGGTCCTGCAGACTATTTCCGCCTCCGCTGCCGGCCGCCCGTGGTTGGTAGTGGCCGTGCAGCGCGAGGCAAAAATCCAACCGGAGGCAGGTAGTACATGGATGTTCATAGCAAGGCCCGACAGAGCCTCGAAGCCGCTGGCTCTGAGCGTGTAAACCACGCTACATGGCGCTCACCTACAGGCGGCTTGAAACTCGACCCGTTCCACGCGCACCTCGTTCGCACGGCTGAGCCGCTGGGCGCCTGTAAAGCCGCCGTGCTCGTACCTCGTATACGTCGCAGTCTTAGTGGTCAGCGTCGCCCCGGCGTACGCCGCACAACGCGCCGCTCAAGCAGCAGCAGCGGCGCAGACCCCGACGATCCCGAACCGGCGCTAGGCCGGTCACCCTTCTTCAGCCTCGCGGCTCTCGCGGCGATCATCACCGCGGCGCTGTATCCGCAGCATCACGCCGACAGCACTTGCTACGCGCAGGCGGGCACGACCGCTAGCGGCGAGCAGACGCACCTAGGCATCGTCGCTCAGAACACCCTGCGTTTCGGGACGCGCATCCGGCTCGACCGCCTCGTGTTCGGCCGGCGCTACTTCCGCGTCGAGGATCGCATCGGCTGGGGCAGCGAACTTGACATCTTCAATCCGAGCGAAGCTGTCTGCATCCGCTACGGCCGGCGTGAGCTCAGCTACACGGTGGTCGGCCGATGAGCCCGCTAGCGCTGCGACGCGAGGCTGCAGCTGACGCGCTAGGCGTGAGCGTCGAGAGCTTCGATCGCTACATACGGCCGACCCTCCCAGTGGTGCGGCTAGGCACGGTGCGCGTGTACCCGGTGGCGGCACTCGAGCAGTGGCTTGAGGCGCACGCCGACAGCCCGGTCGACGAGCTCGAGGCGAGACGATGAGCGGCCCGACCGACGCAGAGATCGCGGCGATGGACGATGAGCAGTACGCCGCGTTCATTGCCGGCGCCGTTTCCGCAGCACGCGCCGAAGCAGATTTCTTCAATAACCCGCCGTACCACGACCTCACCGACGCGGAGATCATCAACGCCGTGCAGCTGTACAAGGGGCGCGACCTCTGGTGCGGACGCCACGTTGGTGACCACAGCCAAGCGGACATGGCTCTGTGCAACGAGCTCGCGCGGTGGTGCGGCCCGGATCCCGAGCGCATCGACGCGCTGTTTCGCGAGAGCGGCCTCTACCGCGGCAAGTGGGAGCGCGAGGACTATCGCCGTCGCACGATCGCCAAGGCGTGCTGCCGGGCATCGTTCATCGGCTGGGACCAACCCGTACCACGTGGCGTGCGGGCAAGGAGGGCAAGCTGATGGGCAAGGATCTCGATAACACGATCGCCGTGTTCGGTCGGTGGCTGCATCTCCCTAGCACGACGGCGCTGCACGCCACGCTCGGGGCTGTCGCTGCACATCAGCTACCAGGCGCCCCGGTGTGGCTGCTCACGGTGGGTGCGCCGTCCTCTGGCAAGACCGAGCCGCTGGACGCGATGATGGGGCTGGACGACGTGTACGGCTTGTCCACGCTGACCGAGGCCGCACTGCTGTCAGCGTCACCAAAACGCGAAAAAAGCGAGACCGCTACCGGCGGCTTGCTGCGCGAGATCGGCTCCAGCGGCATCATCGTCGCCAAGGACTTCGGGTCGATCCTCTCGATGCACAAAGAAAGCAGCGGCCAGGTGCTTGCGGCGCTGCGCGAGATCTACGACGGGCGCTGGGACAGGCACGTCGGCACCGATGGCGGCGAAACCCTCCACTGGAGCGGGCGGGTCAGCTTCCTCGGCGGTGTGACGCAAACGATTGAGCGCCACCACGCCGTCATGGGCGCACTGGGCGAGCGATTCATGTTGACCAGGCTTCCGCCTACCGATGAGCGCGCGCAGGCGTCACAGGCGCTCAAAAACGCCGGTAAGGAGAAGCAGATGAAGGCCGAGTTGAGTGAGGCAGTACTCGCTTTGTTCGATAACACGGTTGAGCCGCCCGAGCTCAACGACGATGACTTCGAGCAGCTGGTGAGCCTTGCGTCGCTCGCGGTGCGTTGTCGCAGTGCTGTCGAAAGAGATAACTACGGCTCGCGCGAGATCGAGTTCATACCCGACGCAGAGCATCCCGCGCGGTTTGCGAAAGCCCTCGCCAGCCTGACCGGCGGCTTGCGCTCGATCGGCGCTGACGAGGAGACCGTGTGGCGAGTCGTGCGGTCGGTAGCGCTCGATTCGATCCCTGCTGCCCGACGCGCGTTCATGGTGGAGTTGCTCGCGCGGCGCCAGGGGAGCGGCATGCGTGAGCTTTGCCGGGCGACCGGATACCCGCTCACGACCACCAGGCGCACGCTGGAGGATCTTGCCGCGCACAAGGTCATTGAGCGCGCGGGTGAGAGTTGGCGAATCACCCAATGGACGATCGATGCTTGGGCGGCTACGGGCATCCGGGATCTTGGGTACACCCCCAAGAACACTAGCTAAATGCGTGTACCTACTAATCAGGTTGTGTATGTGCAGTCGGCGTGCACACACAGACCCGGGGTTTTGGGTACACCCAACATCTCACGAGAAGGAGGCGCGGCATGACCACAGACGAGACATCTCCGTTGACGTTTCCCGAACAGTCAATCGAGCTTGAGGATCGTATCTGGGCTGCAAAAAAGCTCGCGGACCAAGCGGCACGTGAGGACGAGAACCTAGATGTTCACACCGCACCACACGGCGAGGCATTCGCCCTGGCGTCGATCGCTCAGTCGCTAGTGGTAATCGCACAGCGGCTGGGCAACCTTGTGAACGTGCAGGAGAACCGCGAATGACCCCCAGCCGCCTTCACGAGCGCCAGCAAGCCGATCCGCCAACACGACGCACGAGCCGCTACGGGGCTGCGTAGCCGGTAGCACATGAAAACCCCAATGAACATAGGAGCCGTTGACGGTGAGCGATAGCCGAGCGATAGCCATTCGAGTGCAAGCCGATCTGGCGCACAACCCCAGCAGCTACACCTGCCCATGCCCGCGCTGTGAGCTTGAGCGCCAGCAACTGGCTGCGCTCGCACGTGCCCGGCCACGCACACCCGACCACGACTATGCCGGTGGCTCCAGCGACGGCTTGCATGGGAAACGTCGATGACCGCCAAGCGCACCACCAAGCGCAGGCCGACCAAGGGCATCAGGCAACGGCCAGACGGCACCCGCACGTTCGAGCCAGGCAATCAAGTCGCAGCTGCGACTGCCACACACGGCGCTCGTTCACCGGCCCAGATCGCTGAGCGTGCGCTGGCCCTACGCAGCCGGCTGTTTGAGATCGCCCCCTGGACCGCCGAAGAGCACTACGGATTCACCGTCGACCTCTACCTCAAAGCCCTTGCCGCCGTCAGCAAGATCGATGAGCACCTCGAGACCATCGGCATGGAGAAGGCGTCCACTCGCTGGTTTGAACAGCGGACCGCGGCCAGCAACCACGCGCTCAAGCTGAGCCACGAGCTAGGGCTGACACCGCAAGGCCACGCCAAGCTGAAGCTCACTGCTACTGGGGCGCAGTTGAACCTCGCCGCGCTCGCTGCAGCAGGCAAGGCAGCCGCTGAGGAGAACCCGAGCCATGACTGACGCCGCGATGACGCTGATGAACGGCCTCGTTCTGAACGATGGTCACCGCTGGGGCGCCGTAGCCACTCCTGATCAGCGGGCCGACGCACAGGCAATCCTCACCGGATCGGTGCCCTATCATTTCCTAACCCGCGCCAAGGGCTACTCCAAGACGGCTGACGTCGCTGGTGTGCTGGTCGTCGCCATGCTGACCCAGCTGCCTGCAGGCTCGCGGCTGTACGCCTTCGCCGCCGACAAGGACCAGGGTCGCTTGCTGGTCGATTCGATCCGCGACTACAACGCCGCCACTCCCGAGCTCGGCAACACGCTCACGATCGATGCCTTCAAGGTCACCTCGCCCTCTGGCTCGGTCCTCGAAGTGCAGGCAGCGGACGCCCCTTCCGTGCACGGACTGCGGCCAGCGTTCGTGGTGGTCGACGAGCTCACGCACTGGCGCGAGGGGCCTGAGACGGCCGCGCTCTGGAACGGCATCACCGCCGGCCTCGGCAAGGTCGCCGGCTCTCGGCTCGCGGTCATCTGCAACGCCGGCTCGCCTGAGCACTTCGCCTACGACGAGTTGCAGAAAGCCAGCGCCGACCCGCTCTGGCGCGTGCATGAGATCCCAGGGCACGCACCGTGGATGCCCGCCGATCGCCTTGAGGAGCAGCGACGTCGGCTGCCCGACAGCGTCTTCCGCCGGCTGTTCATGAACGAATGGGTGAGCGCCGAGGATCTGCTCACCACGCTCGACGATCTCCAAGCCTGCGTCACGCTCGACGGGCCTCAGCAGCCATCACGTGGCGTGTCCTACACGATCGGCGTCGACCTCGGCCTCAAGCACGATCGCACGGTAGCGGCTGTCTGCCACGCCGCGCAGCACACGATCCACCTCGACCGGATGGAAGTGTGGCAAGGGAAAAAGCTGCGCCCGGTCAGCCTCAGCGCTGTCGAGGAGTGGATCTTCAACGCTGCCCACGAGTACGCCTACGCCCGCGTGGTCTGCGACCCCTGGCAGGCATCGGGCATGGTGCAGCGCTTGCGCCACCGCGGTGTCCGGATCGAGGAGTTCACGTTCTCCTCTCAGAGCGTCGGCCATTTGGCGATGACGCTGCACAACGCGATCCGCGAGCACCGCCTGGCGCTGCCGAACGACCCCGACCTGATCAACGAGCTCGCCAATGTGAAACTGCGCGAGACGTCACCAGGCGTGCTGCGCATGGATCACGCCGCTGGCAAGCACGACGACCGCGCCATCGCGCTTGCTCTCGCCGCACAGACGCTCGTGAGCAAAGGCTCGGGGCAAGCCGCGGCCTTCCTGCAGGTCTGGCAGAACGAACTAGCCGGCAAGCGTCCGAAGCAAGCGCCGTCCGGACCACCGATTGCGCGTGGCGGCCCTCGCGACCACCTCTACTGAAAGGCAACATGCAGATCAAGATTCGGAAAAACAAGCCGATCCCCGACGTGCGAAACGCGCCGGCAGGCAAACCGCAGGTATCAACGCACTTCGTCGATGGTCCCGGTTCACCAGACGCACCGCAGCGCTTCCTGGCGGCGCCGGATTGCCGCTCAGGCGATCGTGCTCACCGCTTCCAAGTGGTCGCGGGCGAGCCAGTCGAACGGTGCATGGTGTGCGGCGGATACACCGAGGTCGAGTTCGCCGGCCGGGTGTGGAACTGGGAGGACACGCCACGACAGGAGGCCCCGATCGACAAGTGGGCCGGTTTCTTCGAAGGGCTCGCGCGCAGCCCACAGGAGAACGCTGAGCTTGGTCGCTTCAACGCCGCCCACCGCCGATGAGCACGTTCTCGGTGATTGCCGATCTCACCAACCGCGTCGATGTGCTCGAGCGGACCGGCACTGCTGAGCTCGAGGCTCGACTCACAGCAGCCGAAGCACGTGCAGCCGATCTCGAGCGCGTGCTGGTCGGCCTCATCCACGCGCATCGCAGCGGTCGGATTAGTGAACCGGGCCGTGAGGCGTGGCGCCGACTGCGTGATGAGCCCCTGGAATAAGAACAACCCGTGCTCGACGGGTTGTCCTTGCTGCTGCGGAAGGGGTGGTGCGAGCTACTTCAGCTTGAACATCCCCTTGCCGAGTTTCACAAACCGGTCAGGTGCGCCACCCAGGCGAGCAGCCATCGTGGCCTCGGGCGTCTTGCCCTTGGTCTTGAGCCCGGCTTTCAGCGCGGCTGCGGTGATGTCTTTCACGTGCATCGGCTTGCCTGCCGAACGCAGAGCCTTTTCAGCGAGCGCGACGAAGCTATTCGTTTTCGCAGGCTTGGCTTTCGCGGGCTTGGCTTTCGCCTTCGCTGGCGGTGAATCAGGGACGGCCGTACCGTCAGGTCGGATGATCGTGCGGCCTTTCTTCGTGGTGACGGTTTTCTTTTTGGTGTCTACGGCGGTCGTCATGATGTTTCCTTTCGTAGGGGAAAGCATCTATCACTCAGGCGCCGCTCGATTTCAAGTCCCTAATCGAAAAGATGACATCGCCCCGATCCAGGCGAAGGTGAAGCCACCAAATAACGCCTGCTCCCGGTTTGGGCGCTACCAGCGGGCGATGTCGGGCTGAATTGGCGGGACGCGGCGATTCTGGGGCGCTGTCAGGCTGCTAGGCCCTAGCGCACAGGGCCGACTTGCCGTTCGTGCTGCTTGAGCGCCTGCAGCGCGCGGTGCACGCGGGCCCGCACGAGCTCCCAGCCCACCTGCCCCGGGCGTAGGTTGGCGAGCTCGATTTTCGCTCGCGCGATCTCCAGCTTGAGTTCGTGGTGCTTCTGCCGCGCGGGATCGGGTGCCGCGCTGGGAGCACGGATCGCTTCACGCTCCACGACTGCTCCCCTTGAGCTCGTCAATGCGCGCGTGGAGGTTGGCTATCTTTGACTGAACCTGCTGCAGCGCTAGCTCCGATTGCTCCTCGTGCGCGGCTCGGACCTGCAGGGCGTGCGCGTGCAGGGCTCGGAGCGTCCCGTAGTCGCCCTGCTCCACGAGGTCTTGAATCGCCGCAAGGACCACCGGCTCCTCCTCCTCCCAGATCCGGGCTGCCTGCTCGCGGTCACGGTCGTCCATGTCTCACTCCGCCGCTTGCCCGTCGAGTGCTTTCTGTAGGACGTAGTCAGGGAGACCGTACTCCTTAGCGAGTCTGCGGAGGGTTGCCTCATCCGATGGCGGCTGTCCTTGGAGACGCTCGCGCGCTTCGCACCCTACCTGTGCCCAGTTGATGTCGCTTCGAGTGCTCATATTAGATTTCTCCTATTCAGTTGGTTTGGGTTACGGCCGCGTCTGGTCGTGATCAGCGATGCGTTGCCGCGCGTACGCGACCACACGCTCGGCACCGACCAACGCTGCCTGTCGCTCAGCTGAGCGTTTCGCGGCTTTAGGGTTCGAGCAGTCGATGTCAGGATCGATGCGCTCCAGTACGTGCTCTGCGCAGGCGAGCTCGTACTCCAGGCGCCCGTGCTCCAGCTCCCACGCCTCACACTTCTCGGCGTGCTCTTCGCGGGCGGTCGCCGTCTCCTCAGCGCGGCGTGCTGACATCTGCATCGCCTGCTCGCGGGCCTCCTCGGCCTCATCACGCTTGCGGTCCTCGATTGCCTGCTGTTCCTGTCGCAGCGTGGCGGCATTCTGCGCCGTCATCGCGCCCGGGAACTGCGAGTCATACGTTCTGGTGTCCATCGGTGTTGGACCTCCTATTCGGGGGTGGTTACTCCGGCAGGGCGAGCAGCGTGTCGTCAGCCGCGAACTCCTGATTGGTGCCGTCCGCGAAGTGGAGCGCCACCTCGCCGTTGCCTAGCACGTCGACCGATGTCACTGCGACGAACTCGCCGCCGGTCGATAGACGGCGACCTGCAGCTTCTGCAGGTTTGATGGGCTCCAGCGACAAAGCGAGCACGGTGGAGTTGGTCGGGTACTTCCGTCCGGGTTTGCCGTCCGCGAAGTGGAGGATCGTGTCGTCGTTTCCAAGCACGTCGACTGACGACACTTCGACGACCTCGCCGGTGCTGGTTACGATGCTGCGTTCTGCGGCTGCGGTGACTGCAATGGGTTCCATATCTATCGATTCTCCTTGTCGATTGGGAGGGGCGTTAGGACTTCTTCGCCTGCTTGGCGACCTTCTTTTCAGCAACCTTGATCACCTGGCGGATCCCGCCGGTTGGATCGAGCTGCAGAAGCTCTAGCCGAGCCTTCGTCAGCTGCAGGCCGAGCTGGTCGCGCTCGATCGGGTCGAGGTTGCGCTTGCTGATCTGCTTCTCAAGGCGCCCGACGTCTTCGTTGGTCTGGCGGATGCGCGACACGACCTCGATGTTCGGGTCGGACCGCGTGTTGCCGACTGGGAGGCCGTCAACGCCCGGCACAGATACAACGTGCCGCTGCGCCTGATCGACCACAGCCTGGCGGCCGGCGATCGAGAGGTCGTTTGCGCTCTGGCCGCGGATGCTCTGCGCCAGTGACTGCGTGTCGATCGCGCCGTTCTCGATCGCGCTGGCCTTGCGCACGCTGTCCATAAACAAACGCGCTTCATCGATGCGACCTTCGTGCTCCATCACGAGCGCGGTGTGGCTGGCCTTCATGAGCTGAGCCTCGCGCTCGGCGTCGGTCGTTGTCTCGGCGACTGACTTGATCAGCGCGTGCAGCTCCTCGCCTCGGTTGTTCTTGATTGCGGTCATCTTGATCGTGTCTCCATTCATGTATTCGTTGGCGATTCGCGTCGCCTCATCCGGCTCGTCCGAGTCGGCATCGAGTTGCTGGTGTTTGAGGCCAGGGCCTCCGGTGTTGTCCGGCGCCTTGGTGAGCACTTCACCGAGGAACTCCTTGAACACAAGGTCGTCTGTAGATTCGAACAGCGCCTCGATGCGCTCGCGCTTGACGCTGCCGTCGGCCATCTCCTTGCGGATCCGCTCGACTTCGCCGTCGTAGGGGTCAGCCGCCGACTTGATCACGATGAACGGGGTGCCATTCGCACCGCGGGTGACACCGCTGACCTTTGTGACGTCGAGGTCGGTCAACTCGGTCACCTCACCGTCGTCGTTTATGTTGATAACTCTGGTCAAGCTAATGCTCCGTTTCTATTAGAAGTTTGGGCAGCCTGCAGGAGAGACAAGGGCTGAAACCCCGCAGGCTGCCCTGACGTCGACGTGGGAAAGAGGAAACACGTCGGCGCCTTGCCGGGAGCGCGCTCGTGCTGCGCTCAAACCGGCACCTCCTCGCCGCTGGGTCAACAAACCAGCTGCGAAGTTGAAGGTGGAGCGACGCGCGGATGCTCGACGCGCGCCGCTCCCAGTGAGGTCCGTAGCGCGGCCTTGGACCTCGGGTTGCGGAGGAGCTAACTCCCGCAAGTCTCATGCGGCCTCCGCCAGACCGCGGGTTTCAGCGGTTTCTGTTAGGACGCGAACTTCGCGGACGTAGCCCGCGAGCTCACGGCCCCGAACGCCTTCGCGTTCGAGCCGTTCGATGAAGGCGTCGGCCTCGTGCTGCAGATCGGGGTTATCAGTTTTGCGCTCCACTAGTCATGGCTTCCCGACCTCCATCGGAGTTTTCCAGTATCACCTGCAGCCGCCGTGCGTGTGCAAGGCTCGGCTTGCGCTGCCCGCTCTCCCAGAGGCAGACCGCGGCGTGCTTGACGCCCACGAGCTCACCAAACTGGGCCTGCGTGAGCCCGAGCGACTTGCGCAGCTTCTTGATGTTCACTTTTACCACGGTAACAATTATAACTCACCCGTCAAGCGTATAAAAGTGAAAACCCCCGGCCCCGCACAGGCGGCCGAGGGTCGTGCTGCGCTCAGGAGAGGATTGCGCTACGAGTGGATCGCCGTCGCTTTGAGCGAGAAGCTCGTTGATTCACAGGCGCTCGGTGCAGTGGTGGCGATTTTGACCTGCACCACTTCGATGCCCGACACCGCTTCGCTAACTTTCACTTTGTCCGGGTTCTGCTCTTCGAAGGAGAGTTCGGAGCCACCGTTTCCTTCGGCTTTCCCGCCGCCTAGCTTTTCCTTTTCGCTGACCAGCTTGAAGTTGCTCGTGGGGCAGGCAGCTTCGTTGGTGTCTGTGAGTTTGACTTTCCAGCCCTTGACTTCGTAAGCCTGCGGCTCAGCCGGGATCGCAGCCTGTACTTTCTCTGCTTTCACGCCTTCCGCGGAGTCTTCCGGCACGAGCCCTTCCGAGGGTGTGAAGCTGATCGTTGCAGTCACTGGTGCTGTTGTGGATGCTTTCCCTGTTTTCGAGGTGCCTTCCCCGGAGATGAGCCCGAGGACCAACCATGCCGCCATCGCGACGCTGGCCGTGACCAGGACACCTGCGAAGACGCCGATGAGCTTGCGTTTGCGGTTCATTGGTGCTGCCTTTCCTTGGTTTCTGTTGACGGCCCCCGGTCCTGAGGGCACACCGCGCTAGCCGATTCGATCGGCCGGCTCACGCCAGAGCGCGGTAAGGGTTCAGAGCTTCAGCGCGATCCCGATCGCAGCGACGGTGAGCACGGCTTGGATGAGCACGAGGGCGATCACCGACCCCACCTCCCGCGATGGTGCTTGTGGCGATGCGCCGGTCTGTGGACAACCGGCCCGTACGCCTGACCGATACCGCCGGCAGCCACGTCCTGCTGCATTTGGAACCAGAAGGTCCCGTCAGCCGCCCAGCCCAGCCGGCCTGGATCACAGCGCGCCAGACCCGCCGGCTCAGGCACTGGGAAGGGTGGTGGCGCCGACACATACGGGCAGCCGGCCATCGACGCGAGCACTGCAGCGAGCGCGATCACGCGACCACGTCCTCTAGCTCGTCAACGATGCGGCAACGGGAGGGGTGCTGGCGCACGGCAGCCATCACGCCGAGCTCAGTCCCTGGCGGGCAGCTGTTCTCGATCGCCAACCGAAGCGCGCGCACCGCGATCGTGATGTCGCGCTCGCGGACCCACAACAGCTGGGGCGCCGTGAGCGGGATCAGCCCCAGCAGGTCGATTAGCTCGTCCTCAAGCCGCGGCCCAAGGTTGGCGCTGGTGATGCGGTTGCGTAGTGGAAGCCTCATCGCCAGGCACCCCACAAGAGCTTCCAGACGCCTGCTTTGGCGAGCGTGCGGCCGACGACGACGTTCCGAGCCCTGCGGGAGATGCGCTTCGGATCCCCACTCGCCAAAGCACCTACCGTGGCGCTGAGGCGGGCTGCCCGGAACAGCTGGCTCGTCAACGACCGGCTCATGAGAGCTTCTCCTGCAGGTCCGCGAACCGACGGGCCTGGCGCTCACGTTTGCGCTCGCGTTCCTCTTGCAGCTGCGCGTCAGCCACCGCGATCTGTTCGAGCACGCGCTGGCTGTGATCCACCGGAGGCTGGAGGTTCGGCTCCCAGACGATGTCCGGCTGGGACTTGCGTGGCTTGGCGACCAGCACGATCCCGATCGCCGTGAGCGCTGGCACGAGCCACAGGGCGCTCATGCCGCTCGCCTCAGCGGGTCCCGGACCACGCACTGCGAGCAGTTCGGGTCGGGTAGCTCGACGTGGCCACCGTGGGCGTGCGCCGTCTCGGCACCGAAGAAACCCGCCGGTGCGCAGGCCTCACTGAAGTCGGCAGCGAAGCGCTCGCGCTTCTCACGCTCGCGCTCCTGCCGACGTTCGAGGAAGGTCGTCAGCATGGCGCCACCTCGGCGACCCTGGCTGCATAGAGCAGGTCGCGTCCGACGCTGGGGTCAACACGACCGTCGACGCAGCCGTCGACAATGACCTGCTCGATCTCGTCGTACCTGCTGCTGAAAATGGCGAGGACAAGCGCGGCTGGCACTGGCCGCGTCGCCCTCGCTTGGAATACTGCGTCCATCGGGACCTCCTAGTTAGGTCTCGGTCACGCCCCCGGCCGTGCTAGCGGCGCGGGGGCACTTGGCGTTGCGTGGATATGACGGCAGATCAGCGCGTGGAAATCAAGTCCGCGGGCAGATCCTCGTCGTTCGTCTAGGTGAGCGGGCTTGAACCTACTGCGCACGGCCTCGCCGGCTAGCGGTGTTTCTGTCCTGCGACTTTCGCTCAGACTATCGCTCAAGCACCCCTAGAACGCAAAAACCCCCGATTTCTCGGGGGTTCTGCAGTACCGCTACCGGGATTCGAACCCGGGTTTCCGCCATGAGAGGGCGGCGTCCTAGTCCCCTGGACGATAGCGGCGCGATGACGACGCCCGAGGCTACCAAAGCCGCCAGAGCGAGGCCCATCGTGCCGGCGAGGGCCTTGCGATATCTTCGCCGTTCACCGCACGCGGATGTGGCGGAATTGGTAGACGCGCACGGTTCAGGTCCGTGTCTGGGAGACCAGGTGGAGGTTCGAGTCCTCTCATCCGCATCGTCGCGAGCGCCACTCACTGGTAGCGATGCTCCAGTCGACACGCGCTAGCGGAGGCTACGACGGTCGAGCGCGAGCGTACAAACGGCCGCCGGTCACCCGGCGGCCGTCAATGCTTGAAGCTCGGCGTCGAGCCGGTCGACTAGAGGCTGTCGCGCCGGCGCTGGCGGCGCTGCACGACCACGATCGAGCCGCCCATCGCCACGAGCAGGAAGCCCGCCGCGATCGTCCAGCGGAGATCGAAGCCGGTGAACGGCAGCGACGTGGCTTTTTTCGCCGTCGTCGTCGTCGAAACCGGTTCAGCCGTTTTTTCGGGCGCCGTGGTTTTTTCCGGGGTGCTGCTTTCTTTCGACGGCGACGTGCCCGTCGTCGGCGTCGACGTCGTCGGTGTGGTCGTCGACGTGGTTTTCGGCGTGGTGCTGTATCCCGACAGGCCTTCAGCCGCGAACGCCGCCGTCGGCAGCCCAAGCGCCATCGTCAGGACGAAAGCAACCGGCAGCAGCGAGAGCCTGCGCAGCGGCTTGCAAGATCCTTTTGCTGTCGATGCTGCGTCTGCTCTCTGCGGCCTACTCGAGGCCACGACATCGGTCCGAGTCATGCCGTCCTCCCGTTGATGGTTTCGTTGGTTCCGATCGCTATCGACGTAGTTGCCCGTAATCTGGGCAATTCTATGCATTTCGCGCACTTTAAGTTCGTCGTGAAGGGTCTCTTGCCTGCTGGACGGGCCAACAGCTAGCACCAGCAGGGGTCGGTGTGCCGCTCAAACCCGCCCGTCGGCGCCCCTATCGGCACCGGCGCCGCGCGCCTGAAGCCGCGACAGCACGATCTCATGCGTCCCGGTCGACGGCCGACAGCGCGATCGGCGCGGCTCGCGTCTGGCGGGTGCCGCGCCAGCGCGCTCCCCGGCGCAGCAGGTCGGCGAAGATCGTCGGCACGCAGCCTATCAGCGTCGGACGCTCCGAGGTCCTCGCTACACCCTGACGCGCCCCTCCAGCTCGTCACCGCTGAGCTTGGCGCGCAGAGCCTTCTTGTCGAACTTGCCCACGCTCGTCTTCGGGATCTCTGCGATGAACGCGAACTCGTCGGGCAGCCACCACCTCGCGACGCGTCCACGCAGGTGCTCGACCAGCGCCGCTGCGTCGACGCTGACCCCGTCGCGCACGACCACGCAGCACAGCGGGCGCTCCTGCCAGCGCTCGTCGGGCTTGGCGATCACCGCCGCCTCGACCACGTCGGGATGAGCCATCACCTCGTTCTCCAATTCGACCGACGAGATCCACTCGCCGCCCGACTTGATCACGTCCTTCGTCCGATCGGTTATCTGCACGAAGCCGTCGGCATCGACCGACGCGATGTCGCCCGTGCGCAGCCACCCCGAGTCGAACTTGTCCTCGCCCGAGTCGTCGTTGAAGTAGCGCGCCGCGATCCACGGGCCGCGGACCTCGATCTCCCCCGTCGAGCGTCCGTCCCACGCGACGTCCTCGCCGGCGTCGCCGACCAGGCGCAGCTCCACCCACGGCAGCGGGCGACCCTGCTTGGCGCGCGTGTCCCAGTAGGCGTCGTCGTGCTCGCCCTCGAGCGGGCGCGAGAACGTCGCGACCGGGCTCGTCTCGGTCATTCCCCAGGCCTGGAAGATCTCGACGCCGTGGCGATCCTCGAAGTCCTTCATCAGCTGGCGCGGGACCGCCGAGCCGCCCGACGTCGCGTTCGTGAGCGACGACAGATCGACGTCGCCGCGCTCGTCGGCGTAGCGCAGCAGGTCGGCGAAGATCGTCGGCACGCAGCCCATCAGCGTCGGACGCTCCGAGGCGATCAGCGCCGCCAACGGCTCGGCCGCGAGAAAGCGGTCGGGCAGCAGCAGGTCGGCGCCGGCCAGCGCCGCGCCATGCGGCAGCCCCCACGCGTTGGCGTGGAACATCGGCACGACCGCCAGCACGCGATCGGCACGGCTCAGCCCGAGGCCGTCGCGCACGAGCGTCGCCGTCGAGTGCAGGCTGATCGAGCGGTGCGAGTACAGCACGCCCTTCGGGTTGCCCGTCGTGCCACTCGTGTAGCACAGCGCCGCCGCCTGGCGCTCGTCGACGTCGGGGTAATCAAAGCTCTCCGCACCCACCTCGGCGAGCAGCTCCTCGTAGCGCAGCGCGTTCGGCAGGCTGCCCGCGTCGCCGTCTCCGATCACGACGTAGCGCTCGACCGTCTGAAACGTCGGCGCCAGGCGCTCGAGCACCGGCACCAGCGAGTCGTCGACGAAGATCACCCGGTCCTCCGCGTGGTTGACGATGTACGTCAGCTGCTGTTCGAACAGGCGAATGTTGAGCGTGTGCAGGACCGCCCCGAGGCACGGGATCGCGAAGTACAGCTCGAAGTGCCGCTGGTTGTTCCACGCGAACGTCGCGATCCTGTCGCCCTGCTCGACGCCGAGCGCTGTCAGCGCGTGCGCGAGGCGATCGATCCGCCGGGAGACCTCGCCGAAGCTCGCGCGCTCGACGATGCCCGGCTCGCTCAGCGTCGCCACCGTCGCCTCCGAGCTGGCGCTCGTCATCCGCCTGCGAATGTGATGCAACGTCAACGGAAAGTCGTCCTGCATCAGCCCCGGTAGCGCCCCGGTCATCCTCCCCGTACTCCTTCCTCGCGCACCCGCAGCTGGCGAAGCTCGCGGTAGATGCCGCGCGTGCGCTCGGCGATGTCCTCCCAGTCGAAGCTCAGCACGTGCTCGGAGGCCTCCGTCACGAGCCGCTCGCGCAGCGCGTCGTCGACGAGCAGGCGCTCGATCATCACGCCAAGGTGCTCTGCGTCGCCACCGTTGAAGCGCAAGCCCACACGCTCACCGACCGGCACGACCTCGCGCAGTCCGCCCGTGTCGGCGACGATGCACGGACACCCTGACGCCATCGCCTCGAGTGCGACCAATCCGAACGGCTCATAGATCGACGGAACCACGCACAGATCGGCGATTCGGTAGAGCGAGTGCAGCACGTCATCGCCGATCCAGCCGAGGAAGCCGCCGTGCCCCGACAGTCCCAACCGCTCGGCCTGCTGCTTGAGCTCCGCCTCGTGCGTACCGCTGCCGGCCACGAGGAACCGCACGTTCGCCACGCGCTCCACGACGCCCGGCATCGCGTCGAGCGCGAGCTGGAATCCCTTCTCATAGACGAGCCGCCCGACGAACAGCACAAGCTTCTCGTGCGGAGCCGCGAACTCGGCCCGCAGCGACTGCAGGTCGGCCGCCGGGCGCAGTTCGCTCGGGTCGATCCCGTTGGGGATCACGACGATCCGCCGCTCGTCGATGTCGAAGATGTCGGCGACGTGGCCGCGCATGTAGTACGAGCACACGATCACCGCATCGGCCCGGCGCGCCATCCACCGCTCGACCGCGTGGATGTGCGACTGCGGCGGCTCGTGCACCCAGCCCTGGTGTCGGCCGTGCTCGGTCGCGTGGATCGTCGTCACGTACGGCACACCCGCGTTCTCGGCCAGCGCCGAAGACGCGTTCGCCACGAGCCAGTCGTGTCCGTGGACGAGGTCGTAGGCCTGCTCTTCCATCAGCGCCTCGCCCGCCGCGAGCATGTCGCTGTTCATCTGCTCGACCCACGCCACGAACCGCTCCAGATCGCGCGGCCAGCTCGGCTCGCGTACGCGGTGGACCGTGACTCCGCTGAGCTCGTCGACTCCTGGCTTGGCCGTCTGCGGCCCAGCCGCGACCCCGCGCGTGAGGACGTCCACGGTCGTCCCCTGGCGCACGAGCGCCTCCGCCAGCTTGCGCACGTGACGCGCCAGCCCACCCTCGATCACCGGCGGGTACTCCCAGGAGAGGAGCAGCACGCGATTGGCCATGGCGCAGACCCTATCTCGCGCGGCACCGAGCGGCCGCCGGGCGCTCGCCAGCCGCCCGACCGGCCGGCTGGCGCGGCGGTGCGGGCGTGTCAGATGCCGATCAGCTCGAGCTCGTCCAGACGACGTGCCGCAGCCGATGGCCGCAGCCTGCCCTGCGAGCTGTCGAGCACGCCTGCGTCGGTGAGCTCCCGAAGCGCCGAATCGAGCTCGCCCGAGGCGGCTCCCAGCATGGCCTCGAGCTCGGCGACGTCGCGGCCGTCCGCGTCCTCGTCGCTCAGCAGCTCGAGCACGATCGCGCGTTGCAGCCGAGCGTTGCCCCCGTCTCGCGATCCGCTCGATTGTGTATGCATGGAGGCGTTCCTTCCAGTACACGGCGCCGGCCACGGTCGCGGTGCCGGGGCGCGTGACTTCCGATCGCAGGGAAGATACACACAGCTTGGAACGGTTCGGCGCGGCGGGGCCCCGGGAGCGGTCAGACGTCGAGCTCGAGCTGTCGCGGCGATGGGCGCAGCGGCTCTGCGCTGAGGCGCGGTCGCCCGCGCTTGGCCCAGTGGCCGACCACTTCGCGACTGCGGCAGCTGAAGTAGCCGACCCGGCGATCCAGCGGCGCGAGTGCCAGGCCACCCGGGGCCGGCGCCGTCACGACCGCGTGAAAGCGCCGGCCGCCGCGATCGACCTCGACGATGTCTCCCGACTGGATTCCCTCGAGCCGCATCGGCCATCACTCCAGCAGATCGTCGCGAGCGCGAGGCCCTACGCTTGCCGCAGTGCGCTGGTTCGTCGACGGGATGAATGTGATCGGCACGCGGCCCGATGCCTGGTGGAAGGACCGGCACGCCGCGATGGTTCGGCTCGTCCACCTGCTCGAGCTGTGGGCCGCGACGAGCGGCGAGGACGTGATCGTCGTCTTCGAGCAGCCGCCACGCCCGCCGATCGCGTCCACCGTTATCGAGGTTGCGCACGCGCCGCGACCGCGGCGCGACTCCGCCGACGACGAGATCGTCCGTCGCGTCGCGGCCGAGCCCGAGCCCGCGCAGATTCGCGTTGTCACGTCCGACCTGTGGCTCGTCGACCGCGTCCACGCTGTCGGCGCGACCGTGCAGAGCGCCGATGCCTTCCGCGCCTGGATCGAGGACTCGTGATCGCGCCCGTCACGCGCTACACCAGCAGCGGCGGCGCGAGCATCGCCTACCAGGTCGTCGGCGACGGCCCGCTCGACCTCGTCTTCATGACCGGCTGGGTGTCGCAGGTCGAGCAGCTGTGGGAGGCCGCCGGCCTGCGCCGGATGTTGGAACGGCTGTCCGTGTTCGGGCGCCTGATCCTGTTCGATCGGCGTGGAACCGGCCTGTCCGACGGCGGAGGCGAGCCGTTCACGCTCGAGCAGGAGGCCGCGGACGCTTTGGTCGTGCTCGACGCCGTCAGCTCCGAGCGGGCCGCGCTGTTCACCTACGGGCTCGGCGGGCCGGTCGCCGTGCTGCTCGCCGTCGAGCATCCCGAGCGCGTCGGCGCGCTGATCATGTACGCCTCGATCGCGCGGGCGCTGTGGGCGCCCGACTACGACTGGGCGATGACGCGCGAGGAGCGCGCCGGGTGGGTCGAGCAGGCGGTCGCATCGTGGGGCGCGACCGATCATCCGGGCATCCCCGTGATGGCGCCGTCGATGGCCGGCGATCCCACGCTCACGAGCTGGTTCGCGCGGCTGCAGCGCCTCGCAGCGAGCCCCGGCAATGCCCGCCAGCTGCTGGTCGCAGCCGGCGAACTCGACGTCCGCGAGCTGCTGGGCCAGATCCGCGTGCCGACGCTCGTCATGCACCGCGCCGGCGATACCGCCTGGGACCCGCGCCACTCGCGCTACATCGCCGAGCACGTGCCCGGCGCGCGCTACGTCGAGCTCGACGGCATCGATTCGCTGCCGTTCCTCGGCGACAGCGACGCGATCGTCGAAGAGATCGAGGAGTTCCTAACCGGCGGACGCGCCGGCGGCGAGCGCACGCGCGCGCTGCTCACCGTGATGTTCACCGACATCGTCGACGCGACCGCCCGCGCCGCCGAGCTCGGCGACGCCCGCTGGCGCGACCTGCTCGCGCGCCACGACGAGGACCTGCGCAAGGAGCTGCGCCGGTTCGACGGGAGGGACGTCAAGACCGTCGGCGACGGCTTCCTCGCCACGTTCGCCGGACCGCCCTCGCGCGCCCTGCGCTGCGCGCTGGCGATCACGCAGTCCGCCCGCGAGCTCGGGATCGAGGTCCGCGTCGGGATCCACACCGGCGAGTGCGAGCTGATCGGCGACGACGTCGGCGGGATGGCCGTCCACATCGCCTCGCGCGTCAGCGCGCTTGCAGTCGCCGGCGAGGTGCTCGTCTCGGGCACCGTCTTCGGCACGGTCGTCGGCGGCCCGTTCACGTTCACCGATCGTGGCTTTCACGAGCTCAAGGGCGTGCCCGGCCGCTGGCCGCTGTTCACGCTCGGCAGCACCTGAGGGCAGTCCCGTCGCCCGAGCGCGTTCCCCGGCGATCGATCGCGATCGATCGACAGATCGATCCCCCCTCAAACGTCTACGATCGGATCGATGAGGCGCCGGGGGACTTCATGAGGATTCGCGCCGCGCTGCTCGAGGAGTTCGGTCGGCCGCTCGTCGTGCAGGAGCTCGACCTCGCCGGCCCCGCTCCCGGCGAGGCGCTGGTCCGGCTGGTCGCGTGCGGCGTCTGTCACACCGACATGTACACGGCCTCCGGCGCCGACCCGTCCGGCTACGCGCCGACCGTGCTCGGACACGAGGGCGCAGGCGTCGTCGAGGCCGTCGGCGAAGGGGTGCGTGACGTCGCCGTCGGCGACCACGTCGTGACGCTGTTCTCGCCGCAGTGTCGCGAGTGCATCCACTGCCGCAGCCCGCGCACGAACCTCTGCCTCGATTCGCGAGCAGCAGAACCAGGGCCACCTCCCCGACGGCACCACGCGACTGTCGCGCGACGGCGAGCCGATCCGCCACTTCATGGGCACCTCGACGTTTGCCGAGCATGCCGTGCTGCCCGAGATCGCGCTCGCCAAGATCGACCGTGAGGCCCCGCTCGATCGCGCCTGCCTGTTTGCGTGTGGGTTGTCCACCGGCCTCGGCGCGGCGATGTACACCGCCGGCGTCGAGCCCGGGTCGACCTGCGTCGTCTTCGGCGCCGGCATGGTCGGCCTCGGCGCCGTCGCCGGCTGCCGGCTGCAGGGAGCCGCGCGCGTGATCTGCGTCGATCTGTCACAGCAGCGCCTCGAGCTCGCGCGCGGGCAGGGAGCGACCGACACCTGGCTCGCCGACGAGCACACGGTCGAGCGCGTGCTCGAGCAGACCCACGGCTTCGGCGCCGACTACACGTTCGAGGCGACCGGGCTCGTCGCGGTGATGCGCCAAGCGGTCGAAGCCGCCCGGATGGGCTGGGGCGTGTGCACGATCGCCGGAGTCGCCGGCAAGGGCGAGACGCTCGACGTCGTCCCGCGGCTGCTGATCACCGGCCGGCGCATCCGCGGCTCGTCGTTCGGCGGGGTCAAGGGACGCGACCAGGTTCCGCAGCTCGTCGAGCGCTACATGCGCGGCGAGATCGACGTCGATCCGTTCATCTCGCACCGGATGGGGCTGAACGACGTCAGCCGCGCTTTCGAGCTGATGGAGGCCCAGGACGGCATCCGCTCGGTGCTCGAGTTCGGGTAGGCTCGCCGTCGTGCCAGCGCCCGACCCGCTCACGCCCGCGCTCGAGCTCGCCGCCGCGCTGCGGGCTCGTGAGCTCTCGGCCGTCGAGTTGCTGGACGCCTGCCTCGCCGCCGTCGACGCGCGCAACCCCGAGCTCAACGCCGTCACCTGGCGCAACGACGAGCAGGCGCGCGCCGATGCCGCGCAGGCCGACCGGCGGCTGGCCGATGGCGATGACGCTCCGTTCCTCGGCGTGCCGATCCCGATCAAGGACCTGACCCCCGTCGCCGGCTGGCCGGTCACCTACGGCTCGCATGGCGCGCCCGACAAGCCCAGCGAGCGCAGCGAGCTCGTCGTCGATGCGCTCGCCCGCGCCGGCTTCGTCCTGTGCGGGCGCACCAACACCCCCGCCTTCGGCGTGATCACCGCCGCCGAGAACCTGCGCCACGGGATCAGCCGCAACCCGTGGGACCCGAGCAGGACGCCCGGCGGCTCGAGCGGCGGAGCCGGCGCAGCCGTCGCCGGCGGCATGTTCCCGATCGCGCACGCCAACGACGGCGGCGGCTCGATTCGGATCCCAGCGTCCTACTGCGGCCTCGTCGGGCTCAAGCCGAGCCGCGGCCGCGTGCCCCGCCTGGCCCAGAGCTGGCAAGGCGCCGTCGTCGAGGGCGTCGTGTCGCACACCGTCGCCGACTCCGCCGCCGTGCTCGACGCGATCTCGCGGCCCGACCCGCTCGCCTGGTACAACGCGCCGGCACCCGCGCGGCCGTTCAGCCACGAGCTTGGATCGACGCCGTCTGGGTTGCGAATCGGGCTGATGGCCCAGGCGCCGCTCGGGATCCCCACCGACCCGGCGTGCGTCGCGGGCGCGCGCGCCGTCGCCGGCGCCCTCGAGAGCCTCGGCCACCGAGTCGAGGAGGTCGAGGTCCCGACGATCTCCGCCGAGATGATCCCCTCGTTCATCGTGCTCACCCAGGGCGGGCTGGCCGACTACGAGGGCGTCGACTGGTCGGCCACCGAGCCGCACATCGTCCATCAGCGTGCCCTGGCAGGTGACACAGGCGCGTATGAGTACGTGCTCGCCGTGCGCGCCCTCGAGCTGCTCAGCCGCGACGAGGTGGCTCGCTGGGGGCGCGACTTCGACGTCCTGCTGACGCCCACCTCGGCGATCCTGCCCCCCGTCGCCGGCGCGACGATGGAGGCGCAGCACGCGACGCCCGACGCGCCGGTCGGCGATGTCGTCGCGAGTGTCTCGTTCACCGCGTTCGGCAACGTCACCGGGCTGCCCGCGATCAGCCTGCCGCTGCACTGGACCGACGACGACCTCCCCGTCGGCGTCCAGCTGACCGGAGGCCCGTGGGACGAGGCGACCCTGATCGGACTGTCCGCACAGCTCGAGCAGGCGCTGCCGTGGGCCGAGCGCCGCCCGGCCCTCGCCGCGGTCGCCTGATCCGATCGCGAGAACGAGCGATGGGCTACGAGCAGATCACGACCGAGCTGAGCGACGGCATCTTCACGATCACGCTCAACCGGCCGGAGCGGTTGAACGCGTGGACCGCGACGATGGGACGCGAGCTGATCGAAGCCTTCGACGCTGCCGACGCCGACGACGACGTCCGCGCGATCATCATGACCGGCGCCGGGCGCGGCTACTGCGCCGGCGCCGACCTGTCGTCCGGTGGCGAGACCTTCGACTACACCGCGCGAGCGCAGGAGGCCTCGCTGCTCACGCGCGGCGCGGGCGACGTTCCGCGCGACAACGGCGGCCAGTTCACGCTGCGGATCTTCGCCTCGACAAAGCCCGTGATCGGCGCGATCAACGGCCCCGCCGTCGGCGTCGGCGCGACGATGACGCTGCCGATGGACGTCCGCCTCGCCGCCGACGACGCGCGGATGGGCTTCGTCTTCGCCCGCCGCGGGATCATCCCCGAGGCGTGCTCGAGCTGGTTCTTGCCGCGCGTCGTCGGCATCAGCCGCGCGATGGAGTGGGTGTCGACCGGCCGCGTCTTCTCCGCCCAGGAGGGGCTCGACGCCGGCCTGCTGCGCAGCCTGCACTCGGCCGACGAGCTGCTAGGAGCCGCGCGTGCGCTCGCGACCGAGATCGCCGAGAACACCGCACCCGTCTCGGTCGCCCTCGCGCGTCAGCTGATGTGGCGGATGCTCGGCGCCGAGCATCCGATGGTCGCCCATCGCGCCGACTCGCGTGGGATGCTCGTGCGCGGGCAGTCCGCCGACGCGGTCGAGGGGGTCACCGCGTTCCTGGAGAAGCGCCCCGCGCACTTCCCCGATCGCGTCAGCGACGGGCTGCCCGACATATTCGCCGACTACGTCGAGCCCGACTTCCACTAGACGCGCTACGGGGCCTGCTGGATGATCGCTTCGTGCGGCACCCTGCTGCGCGGGATCCCGAGGCCGTCGCAGAGGCGCGCGCACGGCTCGTAGACCGGGCGGAAGCCGAGCAGCTGCGGAATCGTCACGATCCCGAAGCCGCGCCGGCGAAGCGCGGAGATGATCCGCGGATACGCCGCGAGCGTCTGGCCGCGGGGGCCGCCGCCGTCGTGGGAGATCAGAAGCGAGCCGGGCTGGACCTGGGAGAGCACGCGATGGACGATCGTCGCTGTGCCCGGCTGCATGTAGTCGCTGGGGTCGACGTTCCACATGATCGTCGCCAGGCCGAGCGAGCGGGCGATCTGCAGCACAGACGAGTCGTACGCCCCGTACGGCGGGCGAAACACGCACGGCGTGTAGCCCGTCTGCGCGTTGATCGCGGCGATCGTCCGCTGCAGCTGGGCGCGCACCTTGCCGGTTCGGGTGAGGTACGGGTGCGTGTACGTGTGATCGCCGATCACGTCGCCTTCGCGCAGCTCGCGCAGCATCGTCGTTCGGTACTCGGGCGTGATC
The DNA here is from genome assembly GCA_036498045.1 of Solirubrobacteraceae bacterium. Classification (GTDB taxonomy): domain Bacteria; phylum Actinomycetota; class Thermoleophilia; order Solirubrobacterales; family Solirubrobacteraceae; genus Palsa-744. Next base: position 18,290 of record DASXIJ010000129.1, on the reverse strand, counting down.
TCGTCTCCGATCGAAAAGAACGTCGCCGTCGCGTGGCTGCGCGCGAGCATCGTCACGAACGCCGGCGTGTCCTGGGCGGGCCCGTCGTCGAAGCCGATCGCAACCTCGTAGCGATGCGGTCCGTGCGAGTAGGCGAGCGACCCGTGGCTGCGACAGCCGACGATCCGGTACAGACGCGCCGGGGAGGGCGTCGCGACCCCGAGACGCGGAGAGATCAGCGACAGCAGGTGCGCCTGCCCGGCCGAGCCGAGCGACGGGCCGCCGGATCCGCAGCCGGCGACGGCGACGGCGACGGCGAGCGCGCTGACGAGCGCGCCGGCGAGCATCCTTGACAGCGCCGTCGGCACGACGCGAACGTTACCCGCCGCCGGTCGGTTGTCCCGTCAGGCGAGCACGAGCTCGGCGACTGTACGAAGCGTCGGCCCATCGGCGCTCACGATCAGCGTCGTGACGATCGACTCGCGCCACTTGGCGAGATCGTCGCGGATCTTCTCGGGCGGGCCGACCAGCGAGAGCTCCTCGATCAGCTCGCGCGGGACCGCCGCCCCGGCCTCGTCCTTCTTACCGCCGAGGTACAGCTCCTGGATCTGGTCGACCTCGCGCTCGTAGCCCATCCGGATCGCGACGTTCGCGTGGAAGTTCGTGCCCTTCGCGCCCATCCCGCCGAAGTACAGGGCATAGAACGGCCGCAGCGCGTCGATCGACGCGTCGACGTCGTCAGAGACGATCAACGGCACGGTCGCGCACACCTCGAACTCCTCCGCCGTACGCCACGCGCCCGCCCGCGAGAAGCCCTCCTGTAGCGCGGCCTGATACGGGGCCTGATGCGTCGGCGAGAACAGCATCGCAACATCCGTCGCACAGCTCGGCGCACAGCGCGATGTTCTTCGGCCCCTCAGCTCCCAGATAGATCGGGATCTCCTCGCGCAGCGGATGGATCGAGGACTTCAGCGGCTTGGCCAGGCCCGTCCCGCCCGGCAGCGGCAGCTTGTAGTGCTCGCCATCGGCGGTCACCGGCCCCTTGCGAGCCCAGATGTCGCGCAGGATCCCGATGTACTCGCGCGTCCGCGCCAGCGGCTTTGCGAACGGCATCCCATACCAGCCCTCGACGACCTGCGGGCCCGACACGCCCAGCCCGAGGATGAACCGCCCGCCCGACAGGTGGTCCATCGTCATAGCCGCCATCGCCGTCGCCGCCGGCTGGCGCGCCGACATCTGAACGATCGCCGTGCCGAGCTTGATCCGCGACGTCGCCGCGCCCCACCACGCAAGCGGCGTCAGGCAGTCAGAGCCGTACGCCTCGGCCGTCCAGATCGAGTCGACGCCGAGGCTCTCCGCCTCGGCGATCGCCTGCGCCGCCCCCGGCGGAGGACCCCCCGCCCAGTAGCCCATGCTCAGTCCGAGCTTTAGATCTGCCGCCACCTCTTGCCAGCTCCCGGCGCCAGCCTATTCGATCGCCCTCGTTCGAGCCTGCAAGACGCGCGGGGCGCCGCGTCCGGACGCGAGCCGCGCGCGTGGCGCCGCCCGGCGGCGGCCGCAATAACCTGGACCGATGCCCTACGCGACCGCCGAGGCCAGACAGAGCCTGCTCGACACGGTCGCGCAGGCGATCGAGCAGCTCGCCGTCGCGATCGGCGCGCTCGGCGATGCGTACGACCTGCTCGACGAGCAGAGCGCCGAGCGGATGGAGCAGCAGCTGTTTCGCCCTACTCAGCTCGCCTACGGCCGGCTGCAGCGAACCCATGCGAGCTTCGCCGAGCGCCACGGGCTCGTCGCGGCGAGCTTCACGCCGCCGGCCGCGGGCCCGCCCTCGACCGGCGCGAAGGCGTTGCTCGAACGCGCCGCCCAGGAGGTCGCCAACGCCGATCACACGCTCGCCGAGCTGCAGGACTCGATGCTCCCGGTCGAGGTCGGCGACGTCGAGCTGCGCGACGGCCTGCGCGAGGTGCGCGAGCTGCTGGGGCCGCTCGGCCCGCGCACGCGCGAGCTCGTGCGCGTGTTCGGCCGCTAGCCGTAGCTAGGGTCGGGCGCGAGCGCGGTCGCGTCGACCTGCGAGACGCTCGTGTATCCGCTCAGCGCGAGCGTCAGGTCGAACTCGGCGAGCAGGCAGCGCAGCACGTGCTCGACACCCGCCTGTCCGCCGAGCGCGAGCCCCCACACGTACGGTCGCCCGACGCACACAGCGGCGGCGCCCAGCGCGAGCGCCTTGAACACGTCCGCGCCCGTACGCACGCCGCTGTCGAACAGCAGCGGCAGCTCGCCGCCGACGGCCTCGGCGACCGCGACGAGGCCGTCGAGCGCCCCGATCGCGCCGTCGACCTGGCGGCCACCATGGTTGGACACGACCAGCGCGTCGACCCCGGCGTCGAGCGCGCGGCGCGCGTCCTCGCCGTGGACGATCCCCTTCAGCACGATCGGCAGCGCCGTCTGCTCGCGCAGCCACGCGAGGTCCTGCCAGGTGATCGTCGGGTTTGAGAACTGGTAGGCCCAGTGCCCGATCGCCGGTCCCGGGTCATCCTCGGGCGTCCGCTCGAGCGCGGCGCGGAACACCGGATCGCTGAAGTAGTTGGCGACGCCCACGCCCTTGAGGAACGGCAGGTACGCGTTGGCAAGGTCGCGCGGGCGCCACCCGAGAAACCACGTGTCGAGCGTCAGCACGACCGCTTCGTAGCCGGCTCGCTCGGCGCGCGCGACGAAGCTCTGCGCGAGCTCGCGCTCGCGCGGCCAGTACAGCTGGTACCAGCGGCTCGCCGACCCCATCGCCTCGGCGACCTGCTCGATCGAATGCGACGCGGCCGTGGAGTGTATGTAGGGGACTCCGAACGCGGCCGCGGCGCGTGCGCTCGCGAGCTCGCCTTCGGGATGGACGATCGACTGGACCCCGACCGGCGCGAGCAGCAGCGGCGCGGGCAGCTGCGTCTCGAGCACCGAACACGCGAGGTCGCGCTGCGAGACGTCGCGCAGCATTCGCGGCACGATCCTGTGACGCGCAAGCGCATCGCGGTTGGCCTGCATCGTCTGCTCGGCGCCGGCCGCGCCCGCGACGTAGCCGTACGCCTCGGCCGTCATCGTCTCCCGCGCGCGCTCCTGCAGCTCGGCGACGTCGATCGGCAGCGACGGCCGCTGCTCGACCAGGCCGCCCGCGTAGATCTCATACTCGAACGTCGCGAATTCCGGCGGGGGCGGCGCGCCGGCGACGCTCGCGGCGTCGGCGGGATCTGCGGCGGGGTCGCTCACGGGTGAAACCCTACCCGTGCTCGGCCGCGGCCACCTCGCGCAGCCCGTGCGTGTCGACGTCGTAGACGAACCCGCGCACGGCGTCGCGATGCGGCAGAAACGGGGAGCTGCGCACGCGCAGCAGCGACTGACGGACGTCCGCGTCGACGTCGACGAACGACTCGATCGCGAACGCCGGGGCGACGCCCGTCGCCTGCTGCAGCTCGGCGCGAAAGCCGTCGTCGGTGAGCTTCTGCATCCCGCAGTCGGTGTGGTGGATCAGCATCACCTCGCGCGTCCCAAGGCACCGCTGGGAGATCGCCAGCGAGCGGATCACGTCGTCGGTGATCACCCCGCCCGCGTTGCGCAGCACGTGCGCCTCGCCGCCGTCCAGGCCGAGCGCCGCGAACACGTCCAGGCGCGAGTCCATGCACGTCACGATCGCCAGCCGGCGGCTCGGGCGCACGTCGAGGTGACCTGCTGCAGCCGCGCCGGCGAACGCGCGGTTGTTCTCCAGCAGCCGCTCGATCGCTTCCACGTCACGGCACCCTAGACGAGCCCGCGCGTGCGCAGGTAGCGCGCCAGCCCCTGAAAGCTCTGCTCCGGCGGCAGCGCCTGCCCGTAGGTCTCGACGCCGCCCGCGCCACGACCGCCGGCGACGCGCTCGCGGACCCGCGCGGCGAACGCCTGCTCGTCGAGCTCACCCGCCCAGCGCTCGACCTCATCCAGATGCGCGCGCAGCGCCGCAAGGTGCTCGCCGACGTCGTCGTGCGCGCCGAAGTGCGTGACCGCCAGGCTGCGCGGTCCCCACTCCTCGAGCACGTCGAGCGACGCGCGCCACGCCTGCAGGTCGATGTCCGGCGGCGGCGTCGGCGCGAGCAGCGGACCGGCGCCGATCCGCACGCCGGCCACGTCGCCGGCGAATGCGCGCCCGCTGGGCTCGTGCAGGTAGGAGACGTGGTGTGAGGCGTGGCCGGGCGTGTAGGCGACGGTGAACGGCCCGAGCCGCTCGCCGCCGCGCAGCACGCGCAGGCGCTCGGCCGCGACCGGCAGGACCTCGCCCCACAGCCGGTCCATGTCCTCGCCGTACAGGCGCTCGGCGCTCGCCAGCAGCCTGGCCGGATCGACCATGTGCGGCGCGCCGCGCTCGTGCACCCACACCTCCGCGTCGGGGTAGCGGCGCACGAGCGTGCCGGCCGCACCGGCGTGGTCGAGGTGGATGTGCGTCAGAGCGATCGCGCGCGGCGGCGCCGCGTCGAGCCCCTCCAGGAGCGTCACGACGCTGCTGCTCGGGCCCGGATCGATCAGCACGTCGCCCACGCGCCACGCGCCGATCACGTGCGCCCTGCCGAGATGCATGACGTCGATCAGCTCCGCGTCGCCGTCGCGCACGTCGCTCGTGCTCACCGCGACGCCGCCGCTCGCAGCGCCAGCTCGATCTCAAACCGCGCGTCGGGGTCCGCCAGCGCGTCGCCGAACAGCTCGCGCAGCTGGTTCATCCGGTAGCGCACGGTCTGCTCGTGCACGCCCAGCGCCCGCGCTGTCGCGGCGCGGTTGCCCTGCTGCTGACACCACGTCAGCAGCGTCGGCTGCAGGCGCGCCCGCGCGCCGTTGCCGAGTCGCTCCAGCGGCGCGAGGCGCGCGGCGCGCAGCTCGCCGAGGGCGCCGTCGACGTCGTCGAGCGCGATCGCGAGCAGATGGTCGGCGACCCAGCGCGGCTCCTCCGCGGCGCCGTCGTGGGCGCCGACCTGGAGCAGCGCGCGCGCCAGGCGCAGCGAACGGCCCGCCTCGCGCCAGGAGACCGCCGGGCCGACGGCCGCGCGACGGCGCACGGCGCGCGCGATCAGGCCGCGGCTGCTGGGCCGCAGCGGGTCGGGCCAGATCACCAGGGTGTGCCCGCCGTCGACGACGGCGACCGCGTCGTCGCCGAGCCGTCCGGCGACCTGCACCCCGCCGGTCCCGGTCACGGCGATCGCCGCGAGCGTCGCCGGCAGCGACCAGCCGGCCGCGTCGGCGGCGGCGCGGACCGCCTCCTCGTCGACCGGCTCGGCGACGAGCGCGGCGAACAGCCGGCGGCGGCGGCGCTCGCGCTCGCCCGCGCGCTCGGCCTGCACCGCGGCGTATCCGGCGACCGACTCGGCCGACAGCTCGTCGATGTAGACGAAGATCGACTCGGCCAGCAGCTGCAGCGACGGCGCGTCGACGCCCGATCCGGCGGCCGCGCGACCCCACCGCCGCCACGCCACGCGCGCTCCGATCCGGTAGGCCGCCTGCAGCGCGTCGAGGCTTCGGCCCTGGCGCAGCTCGCCGCGCCCGAGGCCGCGGTAGACCGAGCGATCCTGCGTGCGACCGGCGACCGGGTCCTCGATCAGCTCCAGGAAGTGCTGCAGTGCCTCGCGGACGCCGCCGCGCAGCCCGCGCTCGAAGCCGCCCTCCAGGGGCCGCTGGTAGTCGGCGACGTCGAGCACGATCGTGTCGACGATCTCGTCGGCGAGCGAGTCGAGCTCGGGGCGCAACGAGCGCGCAACGCCCGGGGAGAGGCCCTCCCACGGCCTGCTCGTCAAGCTCGTCCTCGGCAGCATCTATTCAAACCCTACAAAAATCGGAGCTTGCGTTCGTTCAAGGCGATCAAGAGCACACCAAATCTCGCGCCTACAGTCGACATCGTGACCCGTTTGGAGCGCTCCGCGAACATCGGCGCCGTCCTTCTGCCGTTCGTCGCGTTCTGCGTCGCCGTAGCGCTCGTGTGGGGCGACGGCGTGGGGCTTGCCGATCTCGCGGTGATGGCCGCGATGTACCTGGCCACCGCGTTCGGGATCACGATCGGCTACCACCGCCTGTTCACACACAACGCGCTCAGCGCCCGCAAGCCGCTGCGCTACACGCTCGCAGTGCTCGGGTCGATGGCCGTCCAGGGGCCGCTTTCGGACTGGGTCGCCGACCACCGCAAGCACCACGCGCACACCGACGTCGACGGCGATCCGCACAGCCCGCACGTCGGCGACGGATCGGGGTTGCGCGGCCTGTGGCACGCGCACATCGGCTGGCTCTATCGGACGCAGGGCCAGGCCGCGACCCGCCGCTACGCGCCGGACATCGTCGAAGACCGCGGCCTGCGCGCGATCAGCCGCGCGTTCGGCGCGCTCGTGCTGCTGTCGCTGCTGATCCCGTTCGCCGCCGGGCTGCTGATCCACGGCACGCTGACCGGCGCCCTGCTGACGCTGCTGTGGGCGGGCTTCGTGCGGATCTTCCTGCTGCACCACGTCACGTGGTCGATCAACTCCGTCTGCCACTTCTTCGGCCAGCGGCGCTTCGACGTCGACGACCACTCGACAAACGTCTTCTGGCTCGCGCTCCCGTCGCTCGGCGAGTCCTGGCACCACAACCACCACGCCTTCCCGCGCTCGGCCGTGCACGGCCTGCGCCGCTGGGAGCTCGACCCGTCGGCGCTCGTGATCGTCGTGCTCGAGCGCCTCGGCCTGGTCAGCAACGTCGTGCGGATCGCGCCCGAGCGCCAGCATCAGCGCGAGCTCGCGCGAACGCCGGGGACCGCCGTCGGCTAGCTGGCTATGGACCGCATGACCGGACACGTCCTACGATGACCGCGTGGAGAGGCCAACGACCGCCGTCACGCGCGACTTCGGCGAGCTCGAGCGACACCGCCGCGAGCTGACCGCCCACTGCTACCGGATGCTCGGCTCGCCGTTCGAGGCCGAGGACGCCGTGCAGGACACGCTGCTGCGCGCGTGGCGCTCGCTCGAGCGCTTCGAGGGCCGCGCATCGCTGCGCTCGTGGCTGTACCGGATCGCGACGAACGTGTGCCTGGACATGCTCGACTCCAAGCAGCGGCGCGCGCGGCCGATGGACCTGTCAGACGCGCGCGACCCGGAAGGCCCGATCGGCGCGATCCTGCCCGAGACCACCTGGATCGAGCCCGTCCCCGACGCGCTCGTCAGCTCCGACGCCGGCGACCCCGCGGCGGTCGCCGAGTCGCGCGAGGCGATCCGCCTGGCGTTCGTCGCCGCCCTTCAGCACCTGCCGCCGCGCCAGCGCGCGGCGCTGATCCTCTGCGAGGTGCTGCATTGGAAGGCCGTCGAGGTTGCCGAGCTGCTGCAGACGAGCACGGCCGCGATCAACAGCGCGCTGCAGCGCGCCCGCGCGACGCTCGACGCGACCGAGGCCCACGACCCCGCGCGCGGCGCGCTGTCCAAGCAGGACAGCGAGCTGCTCGCGCGCTACGTCGACGCCTTCCAGCGCTATGACATCGATGCGCTGACGAGCGTGATCCACGAGGACGCGACGCAGTCGATGCCTCCGTATGAGCTGTGGCTGCGCGGCCGCGATGACATCTTCGCGTGGTGGGTCGGCGCCGGCGCGGCCTGCCGCGGCTCGCGCGTGATCGCGACGCAGACGGCCAACGGCTCACCCGCGTTCGCCCAGTACAAGCCGCGCGAGGACGGCAGCGACGGCTATGAACCGTGGGCGCTGCAGGTGCTCGAGATCGCCGGCGGCACGATCGTCGAACTGACGTTCTTCTTGGCGACCGACACGCTGTTTCCGCTGTTCGGCGTGCCGTCCGATCCTCTTGACGACGCAGAATTGGACGCGTTCACCGCAGCTGATCCGCCGCGCCTACAGGCAAAAGGGAGAGTGGGATGAGGAATCTGATCTCCCCCGGGCTCGCCGCCTAACGCGGCAGCTCGCCGCGCAGAACGTCGGCCAACCCGGCCAGTTCGACGAGCTCGAGCAGCTGCTGCGAGGCGCCGCGCAGGCGGACCTCGCAGCGGCTGCGCCGCGCGGCGAGCGCGAGGCGCGCGAGCGCGTCGACCGCGACCGCGTCGGCGGTGACGCCGCCGGCGTCACATAGCAGCAGCTCGCAGCCCGGGTGGCGAGCGAGCTGCGCGCACGTCCGGGCAAAGAGTGCAGGCAGGTCGTCGCGACCGAGCAGACACGGCACCTCGACCGTGACGCTGCGCCGCTGATCGGCCATCGCGCTCCTCGTCGATCTCTCGATTTTTTGATGATTGGAGAGGAGACCGCCACGCGGCCTGCGCGCGCAGCGCGGCGACGCACTCCCACCTCTGACAGGTCAGACGACGCTCGCGCGCAAACGTCATCGGTCGCCGGCGGCGGGTTTGCGCGACGGTAGTGTGCGCGCGATGGACCACCGCTTCGTGGGCCCGCGCTACACGGTCGGCGTCGAGGAGGAGCTGATGATCGTCGATGCCTCCACGCTCGACCTCGTCAACGCGATCGAGTCGATCCTCGGCGAGGATCCGCCGTCCGGCCAGATCCAGCCCGAGCTGCTCGAGTCTGTGCTGGAGATCGCCACGGCGCCGTGCCCGACCGTGCCCGCGCTCGCCGAGGAGCTCGCGTCGCTGCGGGCGCTCGCGCGCGACCGCGCCCGGCGCGAGGGCCTGGAGATCGGCTCGGCCGGCACCCACCCGTTCGCGCGCTGGGAGGACCAGCGCGTCGTCAGCGACGACCGCTACCGCGGGCTGATCCAGTCGCTCGGGTTCGTCGCGCGTCAGGAGCTCGTGTTCGGAATGCACGTCCACGTCGGGCTCGCCGATCCCGAGGAGGCGATCTACGTCGCGAACGGCCTGCGCGAGCACGTGCCGCTGTTGATCGCGCTGTCGGCCAACTCGCCGCTGTGGCGCGGGGCGCCGACCGGCCTGATGTCCAGCCGCGTGCCGATCTTCCGGGCGTTCCCCCGAGTCGGCCTGCCGCCGCGCTTCGACGGCTGGCAGGACTTCGCGCGCCGCGTCGACGCGATGAGCGACGCCGGGCTGATCGAGGACTACACCTACCTCTGGTACGACGTGCGACCCCATCCACGGCTCGGCACCGTCGAGATCCGCGCGATGGACTCACAGACGCGCGTCGAGCACACCGTCTCGCTGAGCGCGCTCGTCGTCTCGCTCGTCAAGCTGCTCGTCGAGAGCCATCAGCACGACGTCCAGCTCCCCGAGTCGCCATGGGAGATCCTCGACGAGAACCGCTGGCTCGCGGCGCGCCACGGCCTCGACGCCGAGCTGCTCGACCACGCCACCGGCCGCCGGCGCGGCGTGTTCGAGCTTTCCGAGGAGATGCTCGCACGACTGCAACCGCACGCCCGCGAGCTCGGCTGCGAGCCCGAGCTCGCCGGAGTCGGCGACATCCTGCGCTCCGGCAACGGCGCGCTGCGCCAGCGGATGGTCTACGAGGCCAACCACGACCTCCGCGAGCTGATGGCCGAAATCGTCGCGACGACGAGCGGCTGAGGACTGGCTCAGCTGGCCAACGGGGCGACGTAGCGCAGAAACGAGTCGACCGCGAGGGGCCGGCCGGTCGCCTGCTCGACGAGCGCGAGCGTGTCGAGGCGCCGGCCGAAGCGGTGGACGTGCTCGCCGAGCCACGCCTGGATCGATCCGACCTCGCCGCGGCGCAGGTCGTCGTCGCGCGGTCCGAGATCGCGCTCGAGCTGCTCCCAGAGCTGCGCCGCGATCAGGCACCCCAGCGCGTAGCTCGGGAAGTAGCCGAAGCTCCCCGCCCCCCAGTGGACGTCCTGCAGGCATCCGAGCGCGTCGGAGGGCACCTGCACGCCGAGCAGCCGGCGCATCCCTTCGCGCCACGCGCCCGGAAGGTCGAGCACGTCGAGCTCGCCCGCGATGAGCGCGAGCTCGAGCTCGAATCGCAGGATGATGTGCAGCGGGTACGTGAGCGGATCGGCCGAGACGCGGATCAGCGATCGCTCGACGCCGACGAGCGTCGCGTGCAGGTCGGCCGCGGAGACGGCGAAGCCGCCGGCGCCGAGCTCAGCCGCGAGCACCTCCGCAAACGCGGCGCTGCGCGCGACGTGGTTCTCCCACAGCTTGCTCTGTGACTCGTGGATCGACATCGACGTGCCGCGGCCGAGGTTCGTGCGGTCCAGCGCAGCGTCGATCTGGCGCTCGTAAAGCGCGTGGCCGAACTCGTGCAGCGAGCTGAGCAGCGACTCGACCTCGCCGTCGCCGTAGCGCGTCGTCAGCCGGCTGTCGCGCTGTCCGACCCATGCGGTGAACGGGTGCGCCGAGACGTCGACGCGCCAGCTCGCGTCGTCGACGCCGATCCGCCGCAGCGTCGCGGCGACGGCGACTTCCTGGGCGGCGACCGGCACCGCGAGCTCACGTCGCGGCGAGCGCCGCTCGGCCTCCTGCACGAGCGGCGCCAACGCGTCGGCGAGCTCGCCGAACAGCCGCCGGACCTCGTCCGTCGAGAGCCCGAAATCGTGATCTCCCAGCAGCGCGTCGTACGGCAGCTCGCCGGGGGCGACGAGGCACTCGCCGTACTCGCGCGCGAGCTCGACATTGCGCGCCACCGCGGGCGCGAACGCCGCGAAGTCGTCGTTCTCGCGCGCGACGCGCCAGCTCTCCTGCCCCTGCGCGCCCGACTGTGCACGAGCGACCGCGAGCTCTGTCGGAACGCGCCGCTCGCGGTCCCAGTCGCGCCGCGCGATCCGCACGATGTCCGCGTCGAGCGGATCCACCGCGACCCCATCGAGCTCGGCCAGCCAGACACCGACCTCGTCGCTCGTCGCGCGTTCGTGCGCCAGCCGGGCGAGCGTTCCCAGTTGATGCGCTCGCGCCGGCGCTCCCTCGCCGGGCATCATCACGAGCTGGTCCCACGCGGCGAGCATCTCGATCGAGCTGAGGTCGGCCAGCTCGGCCAGGCGGTCGCGCAGCTGTTGCAGCGGATCCATGAGGCGAGCATCGTACGGCGGGATGAGGATGCGCTTATAAGATCGCGCTGATGCGGGGTGCTGATCGGTCCACGCGCGCGGGGGTCGGCCGGTGACGCCCGGCGAGAGCCCCGCGTCCGCCCCCGAGGAGATCCGCGTACTGCTCGTCGAGGACGACGAGGGCGACGCGCGGCTCGTCGAAGACGCGCTGTCGGAACGCCTGCCGCTGGCGCGGCTCGCGCGAAGCCGCACCCTCGCCGACGCGCTCGCCGCGCTGGACCGGCCGATCGACTGTGTCCTGCTCGACCTCGGGCTGCCCGACGCGGTCGGGATGGATGCCGTCGCGCGCCTGCGCGCCCGCGTTCCGGCGATCCCGCTGATCGTGCTCACGGGGCTCAACCACGAGGACGCGGGGCTGGCTGCGGTCGAAGCCGGCGCGCAGGACTACCTGCTCAAGGGAAACGTCGACGGGGACCAGCTCGCCCGCTCGATCCACTACGCGATCGGACGCCGCCGAGCCGAGGAGGCCGAGCGGGCGCTGCTGCTGGCGCAGGCGCAGACGCGCGAGGCGGATCGCCTCGAAAAAGGCCTCGCGCCGCGACTGGTCGTCGAGGACCCGGCGCTGTGGGTGGCCTCGCGCTATCGCGCCGGGCGCAGCCGCGCCCTGCTCGGCGGCGACTTCTTCGATCTCGTGCAGAGTGAGGACGGCAGCGTGCACGCGCTTGTCGGCGACGTGTGCGGCCAGGGCCCCGAAGAAGCCGCGATCGGAGTGAGCCTGCGCGCGGCGTGGCGAGCACTGGCGCTCGCGCGGGACGAGCTCGAGCTCGCCGTCCTGACGATGCAGCAGCTGCTCGAGCGCGAACGCCACATGCCCGGACTGTTCGCGACGCTCTGCGCGCTGGAGATCGAGCCGAACCGCGCGAGTGCTCGGCTGATCCGCGCGGGACATCCACATCCACTGCTGATCGACGGCGAATCGGTTATGGCGCTGACCGACGCCGACGCCGGCGGCGCGGCGATCGGGCTCGACCGCGATCGCTGGGGCACTGAGACGCTCGCGCTGCCGAGCGAATGGACGATCCTGCTCTACACCGACGGGATCATCGAGGGGCGGATCGGCGCTGGCCCCGAGCGCCTGGGCGAAGACGGGCTGCGCCGGCTCGTCGGCGAGCGGATCGTCCAGCACCCAGGCTGGCGAGCGGAGCCGCAGCAGCTGCTCGAGACGTTGATCGAGGACGCCGAGCGCCTGAACGGCGGCGCGCTCAGCGACGACGTCGCGATGTTGCTCGTCGGAGCGTCGCAGCGCGACGACGCCGGGGCGGCGTGAGCATCGCGCGCCGGGCGTTCCAGCGGCTCGCCGCGCGCGCCGCCGGGATGAGCGTTGGCGCGCTGTTGGGCGCGACGATCGGCGTCCTGCTGACCCTCGCCGTCGTCGGGATCGGCCTTGCTCTGATCGCCAACGGCCAGGTCAGCCACAACCGCCACCTGCTGCTCGACGAGGTGGCCCCAGCCCGGCGGACGGCGCTGTCGCTCGAAAACGCGCTCGTCAACGAGGAGACCGGCGTGCGCGGCTTCGCGCTGACGAACGAGCCGAGCTTTCTCGAACCGTATGACAGCGGGTTGCGCGACGAGCGTCGCGCCTATCGCGAACTGGAAGGCCACGAGGGGATCGTCGGCCCACCGCTTCGCGCCGACGTCGAGACGGTTCGCGCGAGCGCCGACGAATGGCGCGCGGGCTACGTGGCGCCGACGCTGATCCGCCCCAACCCACCGCGGCGCGAGGCGATCGCCGAGGACCTTCAGGGCAAGCGGCTGTTCGACCACCTCCGCACGTCGCTCGCGCGCCTGCGCAGCACGCTGCAGGCGAAGGACGCGCACTCCCGCGCGCGACTGCAGAGCGCCGCCGACACGTTGCAGGCGTTGCTGATCGTCGCGGCCGTGCTGATCCTCGGCGGCGTGCTCGCCGCGGGCCTGATCCTGCGGCGAACCGTCACACGTCCGCTCGCACGGCTCGGCTCGGAAGCCCGACGCGTCGCCGGGGGCGAGTTCTCGGCGCCGATGACTCCCCCCGCCGGTCCCCGCGAGGTCACCCAGACGAGCGTCGAGATCGACGCGATGCGACGGCGGATCGTCGACGAGCTCGCCGCGGTCGAAGCCGCCCGCACGCAGCTCGAGGCCCAGGCGCTGGAGCTGACGCGCTCGAACGCCGAGCTTGAGCAGTTCGCCTACGTCGCGTCGCATGACCTGCAGGAGCCGCTGCGCAAGATCGCGAGCTTCTGCCAGGCGCTGCAGTCGCGCTACGCCGACGAGCTCGACGCGCGTGCGCAGCAGTACATCGAGTTCGCCGTCGACGGGGCCAAGCGGATGCAGGAGCTGATCAACGACCTGCTCGCGTTCTCGCGCGTCGGCAGGGGCGGGCGCGAGCTCGAGCCGATCGCCCTCGACGAGGTCGTCGCGGCCGCAAGCTCGGCGCTCGCCCAGCAGCTGCAGAGCAGCGACGGGCGCGTCGAGCCGGGCTCCCTGCCGACGATCCTCGGTGACCGCGCGCAGCTCGCGTCGCTGTTTCAGAACCTGATCTCAAACGCGGTCAAGTTCCACGGCTCAGACCCGCCGCTCGTTCGGATCGACGCGACGCGGCGAGGCGACACGTGGGAGCTCAGCGTCGCCGACAACGGGATCGGGATCGAGCCGGACTACGTCGACCGCGTGTTTATGATCTTTCAGCGGCTGCACTCCAGGGAGGCCTACCAAGGGACCGGAATCGGGCTGGCGCTCGCGCGCAAGATCGTCGAATATCACGGCGGCGAGATCTGGGTCGATCGGAAGTACTCCGGCGGAGCGTGCTTTCGCTTCACCTTTCCGACCCTGGAGGAGACGTCCAATGAACGCTGAGGAGATCTCGGTGCTGCTCGTCGAGGATGACCCAGGCGACGTGATGCTCGTCCGCGAGGCGTTCGCCGCCGACAATGTGGGAAACACGCTGTCGGTCGTCAGCGACGGCGTCGAGGCGATGCGCTTCGTGCGCGGTGAGGGCGAGTACGCCGGCACCGAGCGGCCCGATCTCGTGCTGCTCGACCTCAACCTCCCGCGCAAGAGCGGTGCCGAGGTGCTCGCCGAGATCAAGGGCGATCCCCACCTCTCGACCATCCCGGTCGTCGTGCTGACCACGTCACAGGCCGAGGAGGACGTCCTGCGCTCGTATGAGATGCACGCCAACGCCTACGTCACCAAGCCCGTCGACTTCGATCGCTTCGGCGAGATCGTGCGCCAGATCGACGAGTTCTTCGTCGGCATCGTCCGCCTCCCGCCACGGGCGCGGTAGGCCGCGCCGGCGCGGCGACACCGGCCGAAGGCACTGTGTCGGCGGCGCGGCCCCTCGCCCGCCCCCCGAGCTCAGGCGTCGGGTAGCTGGAACTCGCCGTCGCGGTAGATCACGCGCTGCTCGCCCCCGCGCAGCTTCGCCGTGACGACGCGGTCCGCCGTCGAGACGACGTCCGTGTGGACGGTCGAGTCGTTGAATCCGAGCTCGCCCCAGCGCTCGCGCGACACCCCGCTCGGGTCTCCCGCGTAGGCGTCCTGATAGGAGCGCCCGAGCGCGACGTGAGTGTTGCCATAGCGCCCGCCGACGTTCTCGTCGTACAGCGTGTGCGCCATGAAGCGTGTGATCCGCGACAGTCGCCTGTCCGTCAGGGAGAACTCGCCGATCCGGTCTGCGCCATCGGTCGCGATCATCTCGGTGAGGACGGCCTCGTTCTCCTGCGCGGTCGCACTCGTGACGTGCCCGTCCGCGAACTCGAGGCGAATGCCCTTGACGATGTTGCCGTAGCGGTACAGCGGCTGGTTGCAGTAGATCCAGCCTTCGGTCCCGCGCCAGTCGGGGCTCGTGAACAGCTCGAAGCTCGGGATGTTGCGCCCGCGGCCTCCCAGCCACCGTCGCCGCTCGCCGATCAGGACACGCAGGTCGACGTCGTCCCCCTCGACGTGCACGCGCTCGATCTCGAGCGAGTCCAGCCACTCACGCGTCAGGTTGATCCGATCGCCGACCTCGCGCCAGCGGGCGATCGGATCCTCCGCGTCGAGGAAGCACGCGTGGATGATCTGCTCCCAGTACTGCTCGATGCTCATCCCCGCCTCGGCGGCCATCGCCGGCATCCCGTAGAGGCCGAGCGTCCAGCTGAAGCGCCCCGCGTTCTCCTTCTCGCCACGCCAATCCAGCAGCGGCCGCATCGCTGTTCCCTGGCGCATGATCTTCGCCGGATCGACCGCGTCGAGCGCGTGCGGGTCGGCGTCGGCGAGAACCGTGACCTGGTGGTCCATCTCGTCGACCAGCCCGCGCATGTAGCGCGCGTTGAAGTGGTCGAGCTGCTCGTCGTTGGCGAGCTCGAAGAAGTCCCGTGAGATGTTGATCTGGTCGTCGTCGGCCGGCAGATATGCGCCGATCACATGGCCGCCGCCGCGCCAGACAGCCTTTGCGAGCTCCGCGTAGAGCGGCTTGGCCCCCTCGGGTGCCGTGATCCGCACGACGTCTCCGCGCGCGATCCCGCTGCCGCCGCCGAGCGCGAAGTCGACGAGCACCGACGCGTAGCGCTCGAGGACGTCCTGCGGTGGCGTGTACGGCATCGGCGAAGGCTACCCGCGACCGGCGAGCCGCAAGCGTGACCGGCGCGGCGCGACCGGCGCGACCGGCGCGACCGGCGCGACCGGCGCAGACCGTATCTTGCGACGGTGTCCCACACCCGGCTCTACCGCGGCGGCAAGCTCGAGCTCAAGGACTTCCCGCCGGCGGACATCTCCGAGCACGTGCAGGACCCGGGAGCGACCGTGTGGCTGGACTACTGCGAGCCGACGCAGCAGGATCTCGCGACGATCGCAAGCGAGCTGAGCCTGCATCCGCTGGCCGTCGAGGATGCCGTCAACGAGCACCAACGTCCGAAGCTCGACCGCTACGACTCGCACCTGTTCTTGAACGCCTACGCGGTCCGCCTCGACACGGCCTCGGGCGAGCTGGAGACGAGCGAGATCAGCATGTTCGTGACCGAGCGCGCGCTCGTCACGGTGCGCAAGGACGAGGGGTTCGAGATCGATCCGGTCCTGCGCCGGTGGGACGAATCGCCGGAACTCGCGCGCAATGGCGTGGCGTTCCTGCTGTGGGGCGTGCTCGACGACGTCGTCGACGGGCACTTCGAAGCGGTTCAGTCGCTCGATGCGGAGATCGAGGAGCTGCAGGACGCGCTGTTCGACTCGGCCGCCCGCGAAGCCGAGGTGCAGCGCCGCACGTTCGAGCTGCGCAAGAGCCTGGTCCTGCTCCGCCGGGTCGTGCTGCCGATGCGCGAGGTGATCAACTCGGTCATGCGACGTGACCTGCACGTGATCGACGCCGACATGACGCCGTACTACCAGGACGTCTACGACCACGTACTGCGCGCGACCGACTGGACCGAGTCGCTGCGCGACCTCGTGACGACGATCCTTGAGACGAACCTGGCGATCCAGGGCAACCGGATGAACCTCGTGATGAAGAAGGTGACCAGCTGGGCGGCGATCATCGCCGTGCCGACCGCGATAACCGGCTTCTACGGTCAGAACGTTCCCTACCCTGGCTTCTCCGCGCACTGGGGCTTCTGGGTCTCCTCGGCCGTGATCGTCCTGATGTCGGTCGGGCTGTACGTCGCGTTCAGGCGACGCGATTGGCTGTAGCGCCGTCGTCGAGCACGCGGTGAGGGTGCGTGTAGACGTTGACGTGGCCGCGGCGGGCAAAGCCGCACAGCGTCAGGACGCGGTCGGCGGCGAGCTCGACGGCGAGCGACGTCGTCGCGCCGACGCCGACGAGGATCGGAGCGCCGGCGACGGCAGACTTCTGGACGAGCTCGAACGACAGCCGGCCGCTGACGCACAGCAGATCGTCGCGCAACGGTACGCGCCCGTTGTTGAGCGCCCAGCCGACGACCTTGTCCATCGCGTTGTGGCGCCCGACGTCCTCGCGTACGCAGAGCAGCTCGCCACGGGCGTCGAACAGCCCGGTCGCGTGAAGCCCGCCGGTTCGCTCGAAGCCCGGCTGGACGAGGCGCTCGGGCAGCGACGCGAGCAGACTGCGCGCCACTCGCGGCCCGTCGCCGAGCGCAGGAGAATCGACGGCGACCTGGTCGAGCGCCCCCTTGCCGCAGACGCCGCACGACGAGGTCGTGTAGAAGCGGCGCACGCCGGGGTCGCGCGCGAGCGGGCCGCTCACTTCGACGGTGTTGGCGGCGAGATCGTCGGTCAGCGAGACCTCGGGCACGCCGGCGAGCAGCCCCTCGCCGTGGAGAAAGCCGGCGGCGAGCTCCTCGTCGTGTCCGGGTGTGCGCATCGTCACCGCGAGCGGCTCGCCGTCGACGCGGATCTCCAGCGGCTCCTCGATCGCCACCAGGTCGTGCTCGCCGTCGCGCACGATCGGGCTGTGCAGGGCGCCCGAGCTCATCCGGCCCGATCCGCGCGCAGGCGCTCGCGCTGCGGCGCGACCGTGTACTTCGGGTCCCGCGCCGAGGCCATACCTGCCTCGAACAGCCCGAAGCGCGTCAGCGCCGAGCCCGCGAGCAGCGACGCGCCGCTGAGCGCCGCCGCGACGCGGCTCCGCGATGACAGCGCGGCGCCGAGCGCTCCCGCCGCGGTCAGCGCCTTGGCGGCCGTCAGCCGCCGGCCCGCCTGGCCTGCATGCAACGCCTCGGCGACCATCCCCAGCCGCCGCTCCATCAGCAGCTCGGCGACGAGCTCGCCCGCGGCGCCCGCGATCGCCATCCGCCGCGCCGGTCCGCTCTCGTCGGGCGGCGCCGCGACCAGCGCAAACCCCGCGCCGCCGCTCGCCGCCGATCCGACGAACACGAACGGCAGCTCACGGTGGCCCTCGTGCCACGCCGGCACGGCGGTGTTGGCGATCAACGCGCTCGTGTAGGCGGCGACGCCCGCGCCGAACGCGCCGGCCCCGACACTCGCCGCGCGCCCCGCGCGGGGGGCGACGCCGAGCACGTCGCTCGCGACGGCGGCGCCGTTCAGCGGTCCGTAGATGCCGAGCAGCCACGACCCCACGTTCATCGGCGACGTCGGCTTGAACACGCGCAGCATGTTCAAGAAGCGCGATGGCCGGCCGAGGTCGTGGACCAGCGCCACCAGCGACGTCGCAAGCGCAGCGGCGGCACACAGCTTGCTCCTCCTGGCCATCCGCGGGCGGCCGGTCAGCTCGGCGCCCGCGGCGACGATCGAGCTCGCGCCGGCAAGGCCACCGGCGAACAGATAGCCGGCGATGTCGCGCTCCTCCCAGACGGGTGGATTGATGATCGGTTTTCCGTAGTACGACGAACCCGGATGATCGAAGGCTCCCGCTTCGCTGCGCCGCCGGCGC
>DASXIJ010000128.1:0-2323 GCA_036498045.1 Solirubrobacteraceae bacterium | reverse complement strand
CGTGCAGGACGACGAGCTCACCTCGATCCACATCGAGGAGTACGAGATCGACGCCCGCACGACCAAGCTCGGCGAGGAGGAGATCACCCGCGACATCCCCAACCGCTCGGAGGAGTCGCTGCGCAACCTCGACGACCGCGGGATCGTCCGCGTCGGCGCCGAGGTCATCTCCGGCGACCTGCTCGTCGGCAAGGTCACGCCGAAGGGCGAGACCGAGCTGACGGCCGAGGAGAAGCTGATCCGCGCGATCTTCAAGGAGAAGGCGCGCGAGGTTCGCGACACGTCGCTGAAGGTGCCGCACGGCGAGGGCGGCGTCGTGATCGACGTCAAGACGTTCAGCCGTGACGCCGGCGACGACCTGCCGCCGGGCGTCAACGACCTCGTCCGCGTGTTCGTCGCCAAGAAGCGCAAGATCTCAGAGGGCGACAAGCTCGCGGGCCGCCACGGCAACAAGGGTGTGATCTCGAAGATCGTCGACCAGCAGGACATGCCGTTCCTCGAGGACGGCACGCCGGTCGACGTGATCCTCAACCCGCTCGGCGTACCGAGCCGGATGAACGTCGGGCAGATCCTCGAGACGCACCTCGGCTGGGCCGCCGCGCAGGGCTGGTACGACGACGGGACCGACGCTTACAAGGAAGCCCACCAGAACGGCGGCAACGGCAAGGTGTACGTCGCGACGCCGGTGTTCGACGGCGCGACCGTCGCCGACGTCGACACGGCGCTGGTCAAGTGGCAGGACGCCCACACCGGGCGGATCCAGATGGACATCGACAAGTCGCGCCGCGACGGCGAGCAGGCGTCGGGCAAGATGACGCTGTTCAACGGGCGCAGCGGTGAGCCGTTCGAGGAGCAGGTGACGGTCGGCTACATGTACATCCTCAAGCTCCTGCACCTCGTCGACGACAAGATCCACGCCCGCTCGACCGGCCCGTACTCGCTGGTCACCCAGCAGCCGCTGGGCGGCAAGGCGCAGTTCGGCGGCCAGCGCTTCGGCGAGATGGAGGTCTGGGCGCTGGAGGCGTTCGGCGCCGCCTACACGCTGCAGGAGATGCTCACGATCAAGTCCGACGACACGGTCGGTCGCGTCAAGGCCTACGAGGCGATCGTCAAGGGCGAGAACATCGCCGAGCCGTCGATCCCCGAGTCGTTCAAGGTGCTGCTCAAGGAGATGCAGTCGCTGGCGCTCGACGTCAACGTCGTCTCCGAGGAGGGCCAGCGCGCGGAGATCCGCGACGAAGACGACGACCTGCTGCGTGCGGCCGAGGAGCTCGGGATCGACCTGTCCGGCGTGCGCGCGACCACCGGCGACGCCGCCGACGAGGCGGTCGAGGGCGAGGACGCGACCGACGCCGGGGCAAACGGCTCCGAGCCGGACGCCGACGGCGACGCTCCGGTCGACCTCGAGGCGCTCGAGGACGTCGAGGAGGACGCGCCCGAGGTGGCAGAGACGTAAGCGGGCCCGCCGCCCGCCGCCGCGGCGCACGGGGCGCGACCCCGAAAACGGCGGCTGACCAGCAGCGCGGCAGCATCCCGGCAGACCACATCCAGTTTCACCCGCGAGCCAGAAGGGCCCACAGTGATTGACATAAACAATTTCGACGCGATCGAGATCTCACTCGCCTCCTCCAAGCAGATCCGCAGCTGGAGCTCGGGCGAGGTGACCAAGCCCGAGACGATCAACTACCGCACGCTCAAGCCCGAGAAGGATGGGCTGTTCTGCGAGCGCATCTTCGGTCCGACCAAGGACTGGGAGTGCTACTGCGGCAAGTACAAGCGCGTCCGCTACAAGGGCATCGTCTGCGAGCGCTGCGGCGTCGAGGTGACCCGTTCGAAGGTCCGCCGCGAGCGGATGGGCCACGTCGACCTGGCCGCGCCGGTCAGCCACATCTGGTTCTTCAAGGGCGTGCCCAGCCGGATCGGCTACCTGCTCGACATGGCTCCGAAGGAACTCGAGAAGGTCCTGTACTTCGCGGCTTCGATCGTCACGTGGGTCGACGACGAGGCGCGCACGAAGGACATCGACTCGCTCGAGAAGGAGGTCAACAAGGTCCTCGACTCCTACACCGCAGAGCGTGAGGAGCGCGTGCTCGAGCTGCAGGAGTCGCTCAAGCGTCGCGAAAAGTACCTGCAGAGCGGCAAACAGACGAACTTCAATGACGAAGACCACCTGTGGGCGGACTCGCTCGACGTCAACCTGCAGAAAATCTCCGACGAGGAGCGCGACAAGCTCGTCAAGGAGCTGACGAAGGCCTTCGAGGCCGACATCGCCGACACCGAGGCCTACATCGAGGACGCTGCCGAGCGGATGCGCAACGTCTGG
>DASXIJ010000127.1:0-4744 GCA_036498045.1 Solirubrobacteraceae bacterium | reverse complement strand
TGAGGACAAGCACCCGACCGCCCATCGCCGAAGTCGGCGATGTCGCAGGTCCGCGCCGCGGGTGCTCGAGTGGCGACACGGACCCCACCGGCTCTGGTGGGACGCTGCTTGCCATGGTCAACGCGGCAGTCTAGCGGGGCGCAGCCCCGATTGGCACCGCGTTCAGGCCTCGCCACGGACGGTTCTCGCGGCCGCGGCGGCGGCCGGGTAGGAGCCGAGCACGCGCACCTGCTCGCAGATCGCGCGCACCCCGTCGATCGCCGCGGCGACGAGCTCGTCGTCCGCCCGGCCGTTGAGGTCGGCGAAGAACATGTAGTGACCGAGCCGCTCGCGCCGTGGCCGCGACTCGATCTTCGTCAGGTTGATCTCGCGATCGGCGAACTCGCGCAGGCAGCGCACGAGCCACCCGGGGCTCTCGGTGCCCGCGCCCCAGAAGACGATCGACGTCTTGCACTCCTCGCCGGCGCCGACGAGCGGCGGCGCATCGCGCTCGCCCTCGCGCGCGAGCCAGACGAACCGCGTTTCGTTGTCGTCGCGGTCCTCGATCCGTTCGCGCAGGACCGTCCCGCCGTAGATCTCAGCCGCGAGCTGCGTGCCGATTGCAGCCACGCTCACGTCGCCCTGCTCGACGACCCGCCGCACGGCCTCGGCGGTCGAGGCAGCGGGCAGCACGCGCGCGCTCGCCAGCTCGCCGCGCAGGAAGTGCAGGCACTGGCCGGGGACCTGGGGGTGCGTCAGGACGGTTTCGATCTCGGCGAGCTCCACGGGTCCTGGCGCGATCAGCGAGTGGCGCACGCTGAGCTGCGCCTCGCCGACGATCTCGACGCCGCCGTCCTCGGCGGCAAGCAGGTCGAGCGTGACGCTGACCGAGCCGTCGAGCGAGTTCTCGATCGGGGCGATCGCCCAGTCGACCTCGCGCGAGCGCAGCGACTGGACGGCGTCGTAGATCGTCGGCTGAGCGACGGGCTCGATCGCGCCGGTCGCGGCGCTCGCCAGCAGCGCCTCCTCGGTGAACGTGCCCGCCGGCCCTAGATAGCCGACGCGCGCGAGCGTTCGCGCGGGCATCTCACGCCGACTGCTCGGCGGCGCTCGCGGCGGGCGTCTGGCCGGGCGTCGATAGCGCGACGCGGACGGCTTCTGCCTCCTCGGGCGAAAGCTCGAGCTCGGCCTGCCCGTCGACCACCTGCTTTGCGTAGACGCGTGCCTGGTCGCGGTGGTGGATGCACGAGAGGACGATCCCCGAGCGAGCGTCGTCGAGCAGCGCGATCGACAACGACTGCTGGCCGGACAGCTCGTTGTAGGCGTCGTAGCGGACCAGCGCGCGGTGGGCGATCGTCCCCCGCAGCGCGCCCTCGACCGCGTTGAGCCGATCGTCGAGGCGCAGCGCGACGTCGTCGACGTACAGGCGCAGCGCTTCGAACGCGTCCTCGATCCGGGCGGCATGCGCTACGAGGTCCTGCGCCCCCTGGTCGCCGAGCACGAACCGCTGCGCGCGGCGGATCCGGCGCTGGTTGACGAGCAGAGCAATGCACAGGGCCAGCGCGACGACCGCGACCGCGGCGGCTGCGAGGGCGACGATCCCCTGGGTGGTCGTGAGCGACGTCGCGGCCATCGGCACAACTTAGCTGCTGGCCCCGCGGGGAGGGAGACGGCCGTTGCCTATTTGCCGAAGACGGCGAGGTAGGTCTGCTTGTTGTTTTCGAGGTCGTTCTCGCCGGGCACGCCCTCGATGTTGACTTCGATCTTCGCGGCGGATCCGAGCGGCACGCCGGTCAGGGGGATGTCGACGCTGACGGTCTTGCCGGGTTCGGTCTTTTCGATCGCGTGCGAGGCCTTGAACTGCTTTCCGCCGGCGGTGACGGTGACGTCGACCTTGACGTTCGTCTCGGTCGCTTCACCGGAGTTTTCGACCTGGACGGTGAACGTCGGGCTGGCGCCGCCGTTGACGTGGTTGAGCGTCGGTTCGGGTTCGAGCGTGTTCGCGCCGACGCTGACGCCCTTCAGCGCGCTGCCGTGGTTGCCGGTGACCGCCTGGCTCTTCGCCGAGCCGCCGCCTTTTCCGGTGATCCGCGCTTCGGCGGTCGTCGGTTCGAGCCAGCCGATGTTCGGCAGCGAGTGTGACGCGGCGGTCGGCACGCCGTGGATGCCGCCGGCGGCGAGCGCTTCCTGGATCAGCGGCGCGACGCGCTGGGAGTAGATCACGTCGGATGCGAGGAAGATCTCGAGGTCGCCGGAGATCTGCGTGATCGCCTGTTTTCCCTGGCCGCCGAGCGCCGTCGGCACGAGTCCGGCGATCTTCGCGACGGCCTCCGAGCGTAGGTTGAACGCGAGCAGCAGGTTGTCCTGGGCGTGGGACATCTCGCTGGGCGTTTTCAGGCCCTTCACGCGCGAGGCGAGGTCCTCCGCCTGCACGCGCAGCTGCCCGACCTGCACCTCGACGTTCAGCGCGGACTTGCCGGCGGCGTTGCTGAGCTGTTCGAACAGCGGCCGCGAGACGCGTTCGTCGAATGCCTGCGCGGCGGCCGACGCTTCGCGGTTGTAGTCCTTCAGCGCCTGGGTTTTTTCACTGTTGAGGCAACCGTTGATCAGCAGCGCGATCAGGATGATCAGGACGACGCCGACCACCGCGGCGACGCGCCGGCGGACCATCAACGTGTGCTGGTCGAGCGGCAGCGAGCCGGCCGAGCGCTGGGGGCGGCGCGGGGCGGGGCGGGGCGCCCGGCCGGCTGGCCGCTGGACTGTCTCCTCCTCGCCGTCGTCGAAGAACGACAAAAGCTGCTCCTTGCAGGGATTACGAAACGGCCAGTATGACCGCCCGCCGACGATCGGGCCGTCCTGCAACTTCTCCTCCAACGTATCTTGTCGTGCGGTCGCGAGCAGGGACAGGAGTGGGCGCGACGAACGCACGAGCCGGTGGAGTCGCCGACGCTCGCGCATCACAGCCCCGCACAGCCGCGACGACCCCGCCGGCGCGTGAGCTGGAGCGACGGCCCGACGGCCGACTCGCTGGTGCTCGGCCGCTACCGCCTGCGCGAGCGCCTCGGCGCCGGCGGATTCGGCGTCGTGTGGAGTGCGCACGACGAGCTGCTTGGCCGCGAGGTGGCGGTCAAGCGGATCGCGCTCGCGCCCGACGAGGACGGCGAGCGCGCGAGCCGCGAGGCGCTCGCGAGCGCGCGCCTGGCCCACCCGGCGATCGTCGCGCTGTACGAGGCGTGCCCGGCAGACGACGCGTTCTACCTGATCTCGGAGCTTGTCGACGGCGACACGCTCGCCGCGCTGATCGCCGACGACGCGCTCGACGATGAGGAGCTGCTGCAGATCGGCGTAGCGCTGTGCAGCGCGCTCGAACACGCGCACGCTCGCGGCGTGATCCACCGCGATGTCAAGCCGCACAACGTGCTCGTGCCGGTCGCCCATGACACGCCGGCCCCACTGTCGGAGGCGTTCGCCGGCATCGCCAAGCTGACCGACTTCGGCGGCGCCCGCCTGAGCGGCCAGGATGCGCTGACTCGCACCGGCGATGTGCTCGGCACGCTCGCATACATGGCGCCGGAGCAGAGCGAAGGCCGCAGCGCCCGGGAGCCCGCGGACCTGTACTCGCTCGCGCTCGTGCTGTACGAGGCGCTGAGCGGCTCCAACCCCGTCCGCGGGGTAACGCCGGCCGAGACGGTCAGGCGGATCGGGCGCCCGCTGCCGTCGCTCGCGCGCCCCCGGCGTGACCTCCCGCGTGAGCTCGTCCGTGCGATCGACCGTTCGCTCGTGCGCTTACCGGCTGCTCGCGGCACGCTGTCGCAGCTGCGCGCGGCGCTCGAGCTCGAGCTCGACGAGGGGCCGACGCGCGTCGAGCACGATCTTCCTCGCGGCGAGACAACCCGCCGCGACGCCCGCCGCGCGGTCCGCCGCGACGTCCGCCGCACAGCGCCCGCGCTTGACACCCCGCCCGGCTGGACGCCGCAACCGCCGCCGCACCCGCCGCAATCGCGGTGGGCACCGCGACCGCTGCAGCCACACGCGCCTCGTCCGCGCGCGCTCGACCCGCCGCTCGAGCATCCGCGCGCGCCCGCGGCGGCGGTGGACCTGCCGCGCGACGAGGCCCACCGGCCGCCGCGCCGAGGGATGCCACGGACGGTGTGGCTGGCGCTGGCGCTGGCGGTCAGTGGATGGCAGGCTGCCAGCGGCCGCGCAGGGGTGGCGCTGGTGCTGCTGTGCGCGCTGCTACCGATCGCCGCGTTGCCGATCGGACGTCGCGACCGCGCCGGGACGGGCGGCTGGCTGGCGTCTGCGCTGGCGCCGGTCCTCGGCCTGGTCGGCCTGGCGGGCGCGTTCGTGGCGATCGCCGGGCAGGCTGCGCGTTGGCGGATGCGCGCGGCGCTTGGCGCGCTGGGCTACTGGTGGCTCGCGCTGGCCGAGCCGCTGGCGGGACGGCGCCTGTGGCTCGGACCGGTCGCTCAAACGCCTCCGCGTGGAGGGTGGGAGGGGTCGGTGAGCACGACAGCGGTGCATGTGATCGGGCCGCTGCTGGGGCTGGGACTGCTGCTCGGCGCGGCCCTTTGGGCGCTCGGGGCGGCGGCGTTGCCCCTGCTGGTCCGCGGCCGCGGCGCGGCGCTGGACGTGGTCGCGGCAACGCTGTGGTCGGTCGCGATCGCGGCGGCCACGCCGATCTTCGCCGGCGGCCTGGCGCACGGCGGCGCGCAGGTGGCGCCGCGGGGGCTGATCGTCGGCGCGGTGCTCGGCGGTGCGATCG
>DASXIJ010000126.1:0-23209 GCA_036498045.1 Solirubrobacteraceae bacterium | reverse complement strand
CGTCACGGCGATCACGCGGTGCGCCGACGCGCCCACCGCCGCGTCGATCATGAACATCAGCTCCATCAGCGAGTCATTCGCCGTGATGCCCGTCTGCGGGTTGCCGCAGATCGACTGCACGATGAACACGTCCGCGCCGCGGATCGAGTCCTCGTAGCGGCAGTACACCTCGCCGCTGGAGAAGGTCTTGAGTGTCACCGGGCCGAGGCCGACGCCCAGCTTGCCGGCGATGTCGACCGCCAGCTGCGGGTTCGCGCGCCCGCTGAACAGCATCAACCGCTTGTTGTAGTCGATCGGTAGGCTCGCCCGCGAGGACGCGCTCGTATCGATCAGGCTGCTCATTTCCCCTCGGAGTGTAAACGGGCGCGACGTCGGTCAGCGTACGACTCGACGTTGGACTGCGCGGCGCGCGCGACGGCCAGCGCGCCGTCTGGCACGTCGTCGGTGACGACCGAACCGGCCGCCGTGTAGGCGTCGTCGCCGACCGTCACCGGCGCGACGAACGACGTGTCGACGCCGCCGCGCACGCGCTTTCCGATCGTCGTGCGGTGCTTGCTGTGCCCGTCGTAGTTGGCCGTGATCGTTCCCGCGCCGAGGTTGGTCTGCTCGCCGACGTCGGCGTCGCCGATGTAGGACAGGTGCGGCACTTTCGCGCCGGCGCCGATGTCCGAGTTCTTGACCTCGACGAACGTGCCCGCCTTCGCGCCCTCGCGCAGCGTCGTGTCAGGTCGCAGGTAGGCGAACGGGCCGACGCTGACGCCATCCTCGAGCAGGCAGTCGAGCAGGTAGGAGTGCCTGATCGTGCAGCCGCCGCCGATCCGCGTGCGGCCCTTGATCGTTGTGAACGGCTCGATCGTCGTGTCGGCGCCGATCTCGACGTCGAGATCGATCACGGTCGCGTCCGGATCGATGATCTCGACGCCCGCGAGCATGTGGCGGCGGTTGATCGCGTGTTGGGCGAGCTTGCGCACGTGCGCGAGCGCGGCGCGGTCGTTGACGCCGAGCATCGCCGTCGGGTCGTCGAGCGCGTACGCGCCGATCGCCCGGCCGGCTCCGCGCAGCACGTCGAGCACCTGCGGCAGGTACAGCTCGCGCTGCGCGTTCTCGTCATTCAGCCGCGGCAGCGCCTCGCGCAGGGCGTCGCCGTCGAACGCGTAGATCCCCGCGTTGACCTCGCGGATCGCGCGCTCGGCGTCGGTCGCGTCACCGTCGGCCTTCGTCTCGACCACGCGCAGCACGTCGCCAGCCGCATCGCGTACGACCCGCCCATAGCCGCTCGGGTCGTCGAGCACGCTCGTCACGAGCGTCGCCTCCGCGCCGCCCGCGGCGTGCGCATCGGCGAGCGCGGCAATCCGCTCGGCGCCGAGCAGTGGCACGTCGCCGCTCAACACGATCACCGGCGCGACGACGTCACCGCCGGTCCGCGCGTCGAGCTGCTCGATCGCCGCGCGCACTGCGCCGCCGGTTCCGTTCGGCTCGGGCTGGACGACGAGCTCGACGCCCTCCGGCAGGACCCCCTCCAGCGCGCGCTCCGGCGAGTCGACGACCACGACCCTCCCGGCGCCGGCGGCGAGCGCGGCGCGAACCGGCCACAGAACCATCGGGACGCCACACAGGTCGTGCAGGACCTTCGGCGTCCGCGAGCGCATCCGCGTGCCCTGGCCGGCCGCGAGGATCAGGACCGTCGGCGAGCCAGTCACCCGGCGGATGCTAGCTCGCCACCGTGCCGCGGCAAAGCTGGGGGGCAGGGATTCGAACCCCGATTCTCAGGACCAAAACCTGATGTCCTGCCATTGGACGACCCCCCAATGCCGCGTAACGACAGCGCAAAACCGGTTGGCAACACGCCCATCCAGTCGTTCTGCAACGATTCTTGCACTTGCCACGGCGAGCCAGAAGAGGACTGTTGCATGCGGGCGCCGTGGTCGGGTCATCGCTGCTCGCCTGCGCCGGCGCGCTGTCCCACGCCGCGCGGGCAGGCGCGGCGGGAGCCGGCGCGGCCGTTGCCGGGCGCGCGTCGAGCACGCCGTGCAAGGGCGCCCACGACGCCCCAGACGGTCGCAACTCGGCGGTCCTCGACTCGGCGACCTTGTGCCTGATGAACCGCATCCGCCGGACATACAGGCTGCGCCCGCTGCGTCGCAACGCCGCGCTCGCGACGATCGCGACCGGGCAGGCACGCGACATGGTGCGCGGCGACTACTTCGGCGACCAGAGCCTCTCGGGACAGACGCCGCTCGCGCGGATCATGGCGTCGAGCTACACGGTGGCGGTGTCGCGCGTGCGCCTGCTGACCGCGCAGAACATCGGCTGGGGAACGGGCCCCAACTCAACGCCGAGGGGGATCGTCAACGCGTGGATGCACTCGCCGCCGCACCGCGCGATCATCCTCACCGGCGCCTACCGCGACGTCGGCGTCGGCGTCGCCCCGGCGATCCCGTCGGAGCTTGGCTCGGGCTGGACGGCCGGCACGTACGCCGTCGAGTTCGGCGCCCGCGCGCGCTAGCCGGCGCGGCCGGGCGGGCGACGCGGACGGGCCTACCCCCCGCGACCCGAGCGGCGTGGGACGCGCCCGCCTTCGGCGCCCGCCTCGGAGGCCGGGCCGTCGGCCGAGGAGATCCCGAGTACGCGCATCGCCTTCAGCCCGAGGCTGAGCTTCTCGCGGCCGTCGCTCGAGCTGACGTCGTGGCCGGACAGCTCGCGAACGCGCTCGAGGCGGTAGTAGATCGTGTGGCGGTGGGTGAACAAGCGCTGCGCCGTGCCGGCGACGTTGCCGTCGGCCTCGAGGAACGCCTCGAGCGTGCGCACGAGCTCGGTCTCGTACTGCTCGTCATAGGCGACCAGCGGCTCGACAGTCTCGGCGTAGAAGCGCTGCAGCTCGCTCGGGTTCTCGCTCATCGCGCTCAGCAGCAGGCGGTAGGCGCCGGTCTGCTCGAATGCGAGCGACGCCCCGTCGCTCGATCCCTGCGCGACGTTCGCCGCCAGCAGCGCCTCGCTCGCGGCGCGCGGAAGGTCGGCCGGATCCTCTGTGATGCGGCTGCGCCCGATCGCGAACGTGTAGCCCGACAGCCCCGCCTCCAGCTCGCGCAGGATGCCATCGGCTGCGCGCGCGGCCGTCGGCTCGTCGCCGCCGGGCACGAGCAGTAGCACCTCGGCCGCGAGGATCCCGTCGCGGTCTGACAGCGCCGCGATCGAGCGGCTCGCGACGGCGCGCGCGCCGCGCTCGGCGACGGCGCGCACCCGCCCGCGCCAGCCCTCGTCGGTCGGTGTCTGCGGATGGGCGCGCGCGACGATCATGCTCGCGCCGTCCTGAACCTGCAGCGAGAGCTCCTTGGCGCGGTGCAGCAGCTCGTCGCGCCCGGTCAGCTCGCGTGCGAGCACGGCCCGTAGGAAATCGGCGGCGGCGGACTCCGAGGCTCGATCTGGCGCGCGCACGCGCTCGACCTCCGACGCGATCATCGTCGCCAGCAGGCGCCGCGTCGAGTCGGGCTGGCCGGGCTCGCGATCCGCTTTCGCGCGCATGTGAAGGGCGCCGACCACCGTGTCGGCGACGCGCAGCGGGATGCTCGTGACCCCCTCGCCCTGTGACAGCAGCGCGCGCTCGTCCGCCGGCGAGCGCGCGGCGACGGCGAGCGTCGCGCCCCACGCGTCGGTCACGGCGAGGCTCGCGTCGAGCGCTCTTGCGGCGGCACGCACGACCTCGGGGAGCCCGGCGCCGGACTCGACCGCCTCCGTGATCGCGTCGAGCGCCGCCGAGTCGGGCACCGCTAGCCCCAGAAGTAGACGACGGCGAGGGCCGCGCCCACGCCGACGCCGACCAGCGCGGCGAGCACGTACAGCGACAGGATCGTCGCCGCGAGTCGTTGCCACATGCGCGTGTACGCGCTCCACGCGGGCACGAGGATCAGGCCGGCGTACAGCGCGAGGCTGAACGCCCCGGCGCCGGCTGCCACAAGCTCGTTGATCGTCGTCCTGCTCACGGTGCTGGGCGTGATTGTGACGCACCGGGAAGTCGACCGCCCGGGCAACGGGCAACGGACGCGGGTCGCAGCGCTACGCGACCGCGACCGGGTCCCCGAAGCCCACCCCGACCGACCGGGCGGCGATCGCGCCGGGTGCGAACCCAGCGAGCGCCGCTTGCGCACGCTCACGCCGGCCGGCTGCATTGGCGTGCGAGAACAAGCCGATCACCGTCGGGCCCGACCCGCTCACCAGCGCCTGTGCGCCCGCCTCATCGACCGCGGCGAGCGTCCGCGCGATCTGCGGTCGCAGCGAGAGCGCCGCCTCCTGGAGGTCGTTGTGAAGCAGCTCCCGCGCGGCCGGCAGCGGCGCTCCGAGCTCGGCCGCCGCGCGCAGCTGCTCGGCCAGCCGGGGCAGTTCGCGCCCGTCGCGCCCCCGCCCGAGGCGGTCGAGCGCCGCGTAGACCTCCGCCGTCGCGAGCTGCGTCGCGGCGGGCAGGACGAGCAGCTCGAGCGCCGGCAGCGGGTCGGCGAGCAGCTCGAGCCGCTCCCCGGCGCCGGTCGCAAGCCAGCGCCCGGGCGCGACCTGCGCCGGCACGTCCGCCCCGAGCTCGCCGCCGAGCTCGCGCAGCAGACGCTCGTCGCCGCGCCCCGAAGCCGCTCGCGCCAGACGCAGCGCCGCGGCGGCGTCGGCCGAGCCGCCGCCGAGACCGGCCGCGACGGGGATCCGCTTGTCGATCGTCAGGCGCTGTGGCGGGCCCTCCCATCCGGTCGCAGCGCGGAAGGCCGCGAGCGCTCGCATCGCGAGGTTCTCGTGCGGCGGCCCGGGAAGGCCGGGGCAGAGCAGCTCATCCCCAGGTGCACTGGCCGGCGCCGGCTCGAGGCGCAGCTCGTCGGCCAGCGAGATCGACTGCATGACCGTCGCGAGCTCGTGGCGCCCGTCGCCCGCACGGCGCGGGCCGACGAACAGGCCAAGGTTCACCTTCGCGGGCGCCAGCGCGCGATACGCCACGGCCGGCGCGCCGGCCGAGCTCACAGGCCGAGCTCCGCGGCGAGCGCGCGGAACTCGCTCGCGGCGAGCCGCTCGGCGCGAACGTCGGGGCGGTGGCCGATCCGCGCCAGCGCGTCGCGCAGCTGCTCACGACTGTGCCCCGGCGCCGCCCCGGACAGCGCGAGCGAGGAGACGAGCGTCTTGCGACGGTGCGCGAACGAGCCGGTCACGAGGGCGCGCAGGCCGTCGGACAGCGGCTCTGGGGGTGTACGGCGGCGAAGGGCGACGAGCACCGAGTCGACGTTCGGCTCGGGATGGAACACGGTCCGCGGGATCTGCCGCAGCACTCGGACGTCGCACTGCAGCTGCGCGAGGACCGACGGCACGCCGTACTCGCCGCCGCCGGGGCTCGCGGCGAGGCGCTCGCCGACCTCGCGCTGGACCATCACGACGCACAACGAAACGCTTGCAAGCAGCTCGAGCGTGCGCAGGATCGCGGTCGCGGCGATCCCGTACGGGAGGTTCGCGACGAGCTTGTCCGGGCGCGGGCGCAGCGCCCGCAGGTCCAGCCGCACCGCGTCACCCCAGTGCACGGTGACGTTGGCGAGCCCGTCGGTTGCGTCGCCGAGCGGCTCGCGCAGCCGTTCGTCGAGCTCGACGACGTGGACGTGGGCGACGCGCCGGGCGAGGTGCTCGGAGAGCACCCCCAAGCCCCCGCCGATCTCGAGCACGACATCGTCTGCGCCGAGCTCGGCTGCGCGGTCGATCACCCCGAGGATGTTCGAGTCGATCAGGAAGTTCTGCCCCAGCTCGCGGCTCGGTCGCACGCCGAAGCGGCGGATCCTGCGCAGGCTCGGCTGGGCGGGAATCTCGGACACGCAGCGGCTCACCAGCCGAACACGCGCGCGGCGTTGCGCTGCACCGTCGCGCCCAGCTCGGCGACGCCGACGCCGCGCTGCTCGGCGACGAACGCGAGCGTGTGCGCGACGAACGCCGGCTGGTTGGGGTACTTGCGCACGGCCTGTGGCGTCAGATAGGGAGCGTCGGTCTCCACGAGCAGGCGATCGTCTGGGACCAGCCTTGCCGCGGCGGCGAGATCGGTCGCGCTCTTGTAGGTGACGTTGCCGGCAAACGAGATCGCATACCCGCGCTGGACGCACTCGTCCAGGCGCTCGGGCATCGAGAAGCAGTGCAGCACGACGCTGACCCCGTCTGCCTGGAGCGCGAGCTGATCGAGCGTCTGTTGCTCGGCTGCGCGCGTGTGGATCACCAGCGGCTTGCCAGTCTCGCGCGCGAGGCCGATCTGCGCGGCGAACGCGCGGCGCTGGTCCTCCGCCGGCGCACCCTCGCGGTAGAAGTCCAGCCCGGTCTCGCCGATCGCGCGGCAGCGCTCGTGCGCCGCGAGCGCCTGGAGCTCGGCCAGGTCGGCGTCGTCAAACGCCTTCGACGCGTTCGGGTGGCGCCCGATCGCGGCGTAGACCTGGGGGAACGCCTCGGCCGCCGCGAGCGCCGCGCGACACGACGCGCCGTCGATCCCGATCGTCAGGATCCGGGTAACGCCCGCCGCGTCGGCGGCCTCGACGAGCTCGGCATCGCTCGGCTCGCACAGGTCCAGGTGCGTGTGCGAGTCGATCACGCCGCCGCCTCGGCGCCGCGGCCCGGCCCGCCCCCTCCCCCCTCGCCACGGTCCTTTGGGAACAACGGCTCGGTCGCGGTGACGCGCTCGATCGCGCCGAGTCCGTAGTCGGCACCCGCCAGCGAGAGCTCCGGCGCGCCGAGCGCCTCGAGCAGCCGCGCAGCTGTGGCCGGCAGGTACGGGTGCAGGAGCACCGTCACGCTGCGCAGACCCTCGGCGAGGGTTCGCAGCACCACGTCGAGCTCGTCCGCGCGCGCCTCGTCCTTGGCGATCTGCCACGGCGCCTGCTCCTCGACGTAGCGGTTCAGACGCCGCACGCGTTGCCAGATCTCGTCGAGTGCGCTCGTCAGCTCAGCCCGATCTATCTGGTCGGCGACACACACGCCAAGACCCGCGAAGTCCGGCCCCAGGGCAGGATCGACCGGCCCGCTCGAGAGCACGCCGCCGCGGTAGCGCTCGACCATCGCGAGCACCCTGCTTGCGAGGTTGCCCAGGTCGTTGGCCAGCTCGGTCTCATAGCGCTGCTCGAACGAGGCCGTCGAGACCGAGCCGTCCTGGCCGAACGGCACGTCGCGCAGCAGGTAGAAGCGCAGCGCGTCGGCACCGAAGCGCTCGATCACGGCGAACGGATCGAGCACGTTGCCCAGCGACTTGCTCATCTTCTCGCCGTCCAGCAGCAGGTAACCGTGGACGAACACGTGCTCGGGCAGCTCGAGATCGGCCGCCATCAAAAGCGCCGGCCAGTAGACCGCGTGAAAGCGCAGGATGTCCTTCGCGATCACGTGGTAGCTCGCG
Organism: Solirubrobacteraceae bacterium; assembly: GCA_036498045.1. Taxonomy (GTDB): domain Bacteria; phylum Actinomycetota; class Thermoleophilia; order Solirubrobacterales; family Solirubrobacteraceae; genus Palsa-744. The sequence continues at coordinate 15,828 of DASXIJ010000126.1, read as the reverse complement.
GGCCAGAACAACCGCGTCAGGTCGGGCGGGGCGTCAACAGGGCCATCGGCGCCGCGCACGCCGGCTGCGTCCTGCAGGCCGGCGGGCGCCGGCGCATAGGACAGCGCGCTGTAGTAGTTGAGCAGCGCGTCGAACCAGACGTAGAAGACGTGCTCGGGGTCCCACGGCACGGGCACCCCCCACGTGAGCTTGTGTCGCGTCAGCGGCACGTCGCGCAGGCCCGAGCGGATGAATGAGATCGCCTCGTTGTAGCGCGTGCGCGGCAACACGAACTCCGCGTGTTCGGCATACAGGGCCTCCAGGCGCTCCTGAAAGGCCGACAGGGCGAAGAAGTAGCTGTCCTCCCGCTCGCGCGTCAGCTCGATGTGATGGATCGGGCAGCGGTTGCCCTCGTCGATTTCGTTCTCCGCCTTGAAGTCGGCGCAGCGCGGGCAGTACCAGCCTTCGTAGGTGCCCTCGTAGACGAACCCGTTATCGCGTACCTGCGACAGGACCTCCTGCACCTTGGCCATGTGCTGCGGGTCGGTCGTGCGGATGAAGAAGTCGTTGCTCGCCTCGATCTGCGGGGCGAGCGCCTTGAAGCGCTCGGCATTGCGGTCGGCCAGCTCCTGGGGTGCGACGCCGAGCGCGTGGGCCGCGTCCGCGACCGGCTCACCATGCTCGTCGGTCCCGGTCAAAAAGAACACCGCGTCACCCCGCTGGCGATGGTGGCGCGCCATCACATCGGCCGCGATCGTCGTGTAAGCGTGCCCCAGGTGCGGCGCGGCGTTGACGTAGTAGATCGGCGTGGTGACGTAGAACGACATGCCGCGCCCAGGCTACTCGCCGGGGCTGGCGCGCTCGCTCGAGAGCGCGCGGTAGAGCTCGTTGGCGCCGACGCCGGCGAGCTTGGCGACCGCCCCCGCGGCAGGGCGCGCGCGGGCGCCCGCGGCGACCAGCTCGCGCAGCGCCTCAAGGGCCTCCGCGCGGGCGCCGGCGCCGAGCGCGGCGGCGCCGACGACGAGCACGATCTCCCCGCGAGGCGCGGCGCGGCCGTAGTGCTCGGCCAGCGCCGCAGCACGGTCGCGGCGGACTTCCTCGTGCAGCTTGGTGAGCTCTCTGCAGACGGCCGCCGGGCGCCGCGGGTCGACCGTCGCGAGCGTCGCGAGCGTCGCCGCCAGCCGGCGTGGCGACTCGAACGCGACGAGCGTCTGCTCGACGCTTGCGAACAGGCGCGTGAGCTCGGCGCGCTTGCGCGGCAGAAAGCCGGCGAACAGCCAGCGCTCGGCGGGCAGGCCCGAGGCGACGAGCGCCGTGGTCACGGCGCTCGGACCCGGCAGCACGTCGACGGCGACACCCTCCTGCAGGCACGCTCGCACGAGCACGAAGCCGGGGTCGGACACCAACGGCATGCCGGCGTCCGAGACGAGCGCGATCGTCTCGCCGGCCAGGATCCGCGCGAGCAGCTCGACGCTGCGGGGGCCTTCGTTGTGCTCGTGCAGGCTGACGAGCGGGACCGTCAGCGCATAACGCTCGAGCAGGACGCGCGTGTGGCGAGTGTCCTCACAGGCGATCGCGTCAGCGTCGCCGAGCGCGTCGAGCACGCGCAGCGTCACATCCCGCAGGTTGCCGATCGGCGTCGCGCAGACGAGCAGCCGCCCGGCCCCACCCTCCGCGCCAGTCATCACGCAAATATAGGGTCCGCGCGATGCCCCCCGAACCCGAGCCGCCGCCGAGATACACGCGTTACCGTGCGCGACCGCGTCTGCTCGGCGCGGGCGAACGCGATCGGAGCGCGGCCGATCCCTTGCGCGACGGCCGCGGCACGGGCGGCGGTCCGCTGCGGGAGCGACCGGGCGGCTGGCGCCGCGGGCCGCGGTGGCTGCGGTCGCTGGCGTGGCGGCGGCTGACGGTCAAACGCGTCGTGCTCGGCCTGATCGCGCTGATCCTCGCGTGGCTCGCGCTGTCGCTCGTGCTGTTTCTGATCAGCTCGCACTTCGAGCGCACCGCGCCCCCGTCGAACGTGGCTCAGGCACTCGACCCGGGCGGCTTTTCGCTGACCTCGGCCAACAACATCCTCGTGCTCGGCTCAGACCGCCGTCCCAAGGGCAGCAAGGAACCGGGCGCCAACACGTCGGGCCCGAGCCGCTCGGACTCGATCATGCTGATGCGGATCGGCGGCGGCCACGACTCGCGCCTGTCGATCCCGCGCGACACGGTGATCGAGATCCCCGGTCACGGACTGCAGAAGATCAACGCCGCGTACGCGTTCGGCGGCCCGGCACGCTCGATCTCGGTCATCAAGCGCTACCTCGGGATCCCGATCAACCACGTCGTCGAAGTCAACTTCGAAGACTTCCCGCAGCTGATCGACGCGATGGGTGGCGTCGACTACACCGGCGGATGCATCGTCTCGCGGATCGACGGCGGCTTCTCAAATGGCGGCTACACGCTGCGTCTGCCCAAGGGCACGCACCACATCGACGGCAAGCAGGCGCTCGCGCTGGCGCGCACGCGCGAGAACCTGTGCGCGCCCAACCAGACCGACCTGCAGCGTGCCGAACATCAGCAGGCGCTGTTCACCGCGATGAAGAACCGGCTGCTGTCACCGTCGAGTTTCTTCCGCCTTCCGTGGATCGCGTGGAACGCGCCGCCGGCGATCATCTCCGACATGGGCGGGCCGACGCTGCTCGGGGTGTTCGGGGCGATGGCGATCGCGGGTACGCCGCCGACGCGCGTGCTGAAACCCTCCGGCACGATCACGCTGCCCGACGGCGAGTCCGGGCTGCGCGTGTCAGAAGCCGAGCGCCGCAAGGACGTGGCGCAGTTCATGTCGGGCTGATCGCTCGGCGACCCAGCCCGGCGTTTGCGGTCGGGCGCTTTCAACCGGTCCTTCTGTAGGCGGCTTCGGCCGGTTCACTGGTCGGCGGCTTTCAGCCGGTCTGGCCGGCCGCCGGCTTTGCCGGCTTGGTCTTGGACGAGTTGCTCGATGCCTTCTCGCCCTTGCCGCCTGCCGTCGACTCGCCTCCGGACGAGCCGCTCGAGGCGCCGCCGGAGGACGACGAGTCCTTGGCCGATGAGTCCTTGGCCGAGTCGCCCGAGGGCGATCCCTCGGCGGCGGCAGCCGTCTCGCGCTGGCGGTTGCGCGTGCCGTAGTCGGTGTTGTAGAAGCCTTTGCCCTTGAAGTGGACGGCCGGCGGGTGCAACACCCGCTCGACGGGAACACCGGTGTCGGGATCGACGGTCAGCGGCTCGTCGCTGAAGGACTGCTGCATATCGAAGGTAGTCCCGTCGGGGCGACGATACTCATAGATCGGCATGCGATGAATCTAGTCGGTCGGCGGACGGGTGCGGCGCTGCGGCTGGCAGCTCGGCGGACGGATCCGGCGAGGATCCGCTAGTCGGTGAGCAACGCGCGCACGGCGACGATCCCGGCTTCGATCGTCGCGTCGAAATCGCGATCGGGCTCGGCGAGCATCCGCAGCGCGACGCCGTCACCCAGCGAGAACAGGATCTCCGCGACCGCCTCCGGCTGGGCGTGCAGGTGCAGGATGCCCTCCCCCTGCGCGGCGCCGAGCATCGCGGTCACGTGTTCGCGCATCCCGCGCATCAGCCGTCCGTACTCGACTGCGACGTCGGCGTTGCGCCGCGACAGCGTGAACAGCTCGAATAGGAGCGTGACGAACTCGGGCTCGTCGTGAACGGTCTCCTGCAGGTTCTGCACCATCAGGTCGATGTAGTCGTCCGCCGACTGCGCCGCCGAGAGCTGGCGCTCGAGCAGCTGCATCCGCAGGTCGCAGTCGCGGCGCGCGGCCTCGACCAGCAGCTGCTCCTTGGTTCCGAAGTAGTAGTGCAACAGCCCCCGCGAGACGCCGGCCTCGCGCGAGACGTGGTCGAACGTCGAGCCCGCCGTTCCGCGCAGCGCGACGCTGCGGCGCATCGCCTCGACGATCCGCTGCGCCTTCTCTCCCGACAGCGATCGCGCCGCGCCGGCTCGCTGCTCGGCGTCCGCCCCATCGGGACGCTTCGCGGCGGAGGTCTCCTCCGCCGCGTCGCTTCCCACCGTCGGTGCCGGCACGGTTGCGCTCATCCCGCGGAGCGCGCGGCTACGGAGCCGTCGCGGTCGCCGGAGCGGGCTCGGCCGGAGCGGTCGTCGAGCTGTAGTCGAACTCCTCCTCGGCGCCGAACAGCAGGTCGAGCACCTTCGAGCGCAGCCCCTCGCTCAGCGCGATCGCGAGCAGGCCGCCGGCCGCCAGCACGAGCAGCGACCGTCCGATCCCGCCGCGCCGCCGGCGCTTTGGCGGCTCGCGCAGGGAGCTCGACGCTTCGCGCAGCGCGTCGGCCGCCTCCTTGAGCTCGCGCTGGAGCTTCTTGTCCTCGAACAGCGCCTGCGTCGCGGGCTTGCCGTTGGTCATCCGCCCGTACGCGCTGCGCGCGGCGCCGTATGCCGTGACAAGAGAGCCGCGCAGGTCCTCATCCTCGAGCAGACGCTGCAGGTAGCGGTTTCGCTGCGCCGCTCGCGCAGCTTCTGAAGCCTTGTTGATCCTGTCCTTCGCTGCCATCGCCGAACCTCGTCTCTCCCGGAGCTTGCCGTGTGTTGCAGCAAAATATACCCGTCGGGCGATCGCGGATAACGAGGCCGGCCGCATCCGTGGACGGGGGTTGCGGCGACGTGCGAGGCTTCTCGCGATGCCGAGCTTCGAGGCCGCGACCACGGTGCTGGGCCTGCTGCTGATGGTCGGGGCGCTCGCGTCGGGGCTGGCGCAGCGCTCAATGCTCTCGCTCGCCGCCGTGTTCGTGCTCGCCGGCTTCGTGCTCGGGGATGGGGCGCTGCACTGGATCGAGTTTCGCGCGCGGTCGGGCCTCGTCGCGGATCTCGCCTTCGCGGCCCTGATCGTGATCCTGTTCCGCGACGGGCTCGAGGTCGACGGCGAGATGCTCCAGCACGCCTGGCACCTCCCGCTGCGCAAGCTCGTGCTGGCGATGCCGCTGACGACGGTGATCGTCGCGGCGGCGGGCCACGTGCTCGTGGGCCTGACGTGGACGGAGTCGTTCCTGCTCGGCTCGCTGCTCGCGCCGACCGACCCGGTGCTGACGTCGAGCATCGTCACCAACCCTCGCGTGCCACGCCTCGTGCGCCACTCGCTGAATCTCGAGTCCGGCCTGAACGACGGCCTCGCCCTCCCAGCGGTCCTCGCGTTCGCGGCAGCGCTGGACGCGACGTCGCACGGCTTCGTGTGGTGGCGCTTCGTCCTGCAGGACATCGGCCTCGGCCTGCTCTACGGAATCGTATGCGGCTGGCTTGCTTCGCTCCTGCTTCCCCGCGAGACGGGCAGCCCGCCGGCACTGTCGATCCCGTCGCACCAGAAGTCGCTGTTCGGCCTCGGCGCCGCGTTTGCGACCTACGGCGTGACCGTGCTGTCACCAAAAGGCAACGGCTTCATCGCGGTGTTCGTCGCCGCGATCGTGCTCGGTGTGCGCCGGCCCGACGCTCGCGCGCACTTCGAGCGCAATGCCGAGGAGATCGTCGACATCGTCAAGTTGGGGATCTTCTTCGTGTTCGGCTCGCTGCTGACGGTTAACGCTTTGACTCGCGACGGGTGGGCGGCGGTCGGGCTCGTCGCCGTGACCTTTCTGATCGCGCGACCGGTGGCCGTCTGGCTGGCGCTGCTGGGCACCCGCACCGACCCGGCGACGCGATTGTTCATGGGGTGGTTCGGGCCGAAGGGCGTGGCGTCGATGACCTTCGCGCTGATCGTGCTCGATCGTCATGTGACGGGGGGAGTGCGGATCTTCGACCTGACTGCCCTCGTCGTCCTCTGCTCGATCGTGCTGCACGGCGTGACCGACACGCCCGGCGCTGAGTGGATCGCACGACGGGCCGAACGGCCGTCCACGCGGGGCTCACGGGTGTGAGCCGTCAGGCGTGCAGCGCGGCCTGCTCCTGCGCCGACGGGAACGCCCAGGCCACGCGCGAGCGGCGCTCCTGGCGAAACACGAAGCGCAACTGCTGCGGCGGGCGCAGCTGCGCCTCGTTGGGGCGAAACGTCGCGCACGGCTCCGCCAGGTCGAGCGCGCAGAGCAGGTTGCAACGGAAGTAGCATTCCTCGCAGCTGACCTTCTTCGTCGCTCGTCCTGCACCCTGCGCTGCGCTTGCCACCTGCTGCCTCCCCGTGCGACCTGGAATGAACGGACGGCTGGCATCAAAGCACCGCCAGCTGGGTCGCGGCAGAGGCTAACGCGCAAATCGCAGACAAAATCGATTGGTACTCCCAAACACCTGCAAACGAGTCACTTTGTTGTGACAATCGCTCGCACCAGACGGAGTTTGCGAGGAAATCGACGCACGCTCGTCATCATGGAAGCGCATGCGGATCCTCGTCACCGGCGCCGGCGGCTTCGTGGGCTCGTTGCTCGTCCCGCGGCTGCTCGCCGAGGGCCACGACGTCGTCGGGCTGTCACGTGCCCCCGATCGGGTGCGCTCGCCGGCGCCGGTCCTGCCCGGCGACGCGTCCACCGGCGCCGGGCTCGCGGACGCACTGGAGGGAGTCGAGGTCGCCTACTACCTGATCCACTCGATGGAGCGCGGCTCGGAGCTGCCCTCGCCGTTCGCCGAGCGTGACCGCTTCGCCGCTGAGGTCTTCGCCGCGGCGGCGAGCGCCGCGGCCGTTCGGCGGATCGTGTACCTGGGCGGGATCCAGGGCTCGTCACATCTGTCGCGCCACCTCGACAGTCGCCGCGAGGTCGAGCGGATCCTGCTCGCGGCGATCCCCGACTCGGTCGCGCTGCGAGCATCGATCGTGATCGGCGCGCGATCGCGCTCGTTTCGCCTGCTGGTTCGGCTCGTCGAGCGGATGCGCGTGCTGGCGCTGCCGGCGTGGCGCCGCTACCGGACGATGCCGATCGATGAGCGCGACGTGACCGAGATGCTCCTCGCGTCGGCGAGCGCTCCGATCGGATCGCGTTCGCTCGACATCGGCGGACCCGACGTGCTGTCCTACGGCGAGATGATCGAGCGGATCGCCGAGGAGATGATGGTCAGTCGCCCGGCGGTCGGCTTCGGCGTGAGCGCGACGCCGTTGACGGCGCGCGTCGCCGCCGCGATTGCGGGTGAGGACCCAGAGCTCGTCCTGCCGCTGATGGAGAGCCTCGAGGGTGACCTGCTGCCGCGCGACGACCACGCCGCCGAGCTGCTCGGCGTGGAGTTGCACTCATTCGACAGCGCGGTCGAACACGCGCTCGCCGAGTGGGAACGAACCGAGCCGCTCGCCGCGCGCTGACGACCCGGCAACGATGAGCGTCGTCACCGCATCCACGTGGATCGCCGCCCCGCGCGAGGCGGTGTGGAAGATGGTCATGGACCCGCGCCGACTGCATGAGTGGGTCACGATTCACCGCAAGCTGCTGCACGCCGACGACGGCCCCCCACGTCGCGGCTACGAGATGGATCAGCAGATCCATCTGCGCGGCGTGAGCCTCGAGGTTCACTGGAATCTGGTCGAGTGCGAGCCGTGTGAGAAGGCCGTGTGGAAGGGCCGTGGGCCCGCGCGGTCGCGGGCATGCACCGGATACGTCCTGCGCACCGAGCGCGGGGGCACCCGGTTTGACTATCGGAACGAGTTCCACCCGCCGCTCGGCGTCGTCGGTGCGCTGGCCAGTCGTGCACTCGTCGGCGGCATGCCCCAACGCGAGGCCGGCCGCACGCTCGATGCTCTGCGCGCGCGCCTCGAGCAGCAGTCCTCATCCGCGGGGTAGTAGGGTAATCAAAACTCCCCTGCGCACCTTTAGTGCGTGTTTACCTAGTGAAGAGGATGCAAACCGTGACCGACTTCCTTGACGAGAAGCGCAAAGAGATCTCCGAGCGGCTGAAAGAGCTCAAGCCGGCAGTCGACGAGTACAGCCGCCTCGAGGCCGCCGCCTCGGCGCTTCAGGGCGTGGGTGGAAGCGCGCCGGCGAAAATCGCGACGCGGCGCCGGGGGCCGGGCCGCCCACGCGGATCGTCCAGCCGCAAAGTCGCAACGGCCACGACCGCGAGGAAAGCACCCGGCAGAAAAGCAAGTCGCGCCACAGGCAAACGGCGCGCCGGGCGCCGCAAAGGCAGTGGCACTCGTGCAGCCGAGGCGCTGGCGTTCGTCCAGGGCCAACCTGGCATCACGATCCCCGAGCTGGCCGCGAAGATGGGCATCAAGCAGAATTACCTGTACCGCGTGCTCCCTGGCCTCGAGCAGGAAAAAAAGGTGAGCAAGCAAGGCCGAGGCTGGCACGCCAGGAAATAGGACTCAACGCCAGTTGAAGGACGGACGACGGGCGCGGCTCAGGCCGCGCCCGTCGCACGAAGGCGCTGCGCCAGGCCTCAGATCAGCCCGAGGTCTTTGACCGTGTCGCGCTCGTCGGTCAGCTCGGCGACCGAGGCATCGATCTTCGCGCGCGAGAAATCGTCGAGCTCGAGTCCCTCGACGATCTTGTACCTACCCCCATCGCAGAGGCACGGAAAGCCGCAGATCAAGCCCTCGGGGATCCCATACGAACCGTCCGACGGGACGCCCATCGACACCCAGTCGGCGCTGCCCGTGACCCAGTCGTCGACGTGGTCGATCGCGGCGTTCGCGGCAGACGCCGCGCTGGAGGCGCCGCGTGCCTCGATGATCGCCGCGCCGCGCTTTCCGACGCCCGGCAGGAACTCGTCTTCGATCCATTCCATGTCATCGACGACCTTCGTCGCCTGCTCGCCGCGGACCTGAGCGTGAAACAGGTCGGGATACATCGTCGGCGAGTGGTTGCCCCACACTCCCATCTGCGTGATCTCGGTCACGGGCACCACCGCCTTGTTGGCCAGCTGTGCGACGGCGCGGTTGTGGTCGAGGCGCATCATCGAGGTGAAACGCTCCCGCGGGACGTCCGGCGCGTTGTTCGTCGCGATCAGGCAGTTCGTGTTGGCGGGGTTTCCGACCACGAGCACCTTCACGTCGTCGGCCGCCCTGTCGTTTAGCGCCTTGCCCTGTGCGGTGAAGATCTTGCCGTTCTCGCCGAGCAGCTCGGCGCGCTCCATCCCCTTCGTGCGCGGACGCGATCCGACCAGGAGCGCGATGTTGGTGCCGTCGAACGCTTCCTCGGCGTTGTCGTGCAGGTCGAGGCCGCCGAGCAGCGGGAACGCGCAGTCGACCAGCTCCATCGCGACGCCTTCCAGGGCGCCCATCGCGGGAGGGATCTCCAGCAGGCGCAGGTCGACCGGCTGATCCTCGCCGAGCAGCTGGCCGCTGGCGATCCGAAAGACGATGCTGTAGCCGATCTGGCCGGCGGCGCCGGTGACGGTAACTCTCACGGGGTTGGTCACTGAGTCATCTCCTGCTTGCGGTTGGGGGTTGGTTGAACGGCGTCGGCTCTACGCCGTCGCGCGTTTGAGGTTCTCGTCGATCGACGCGAGGAACTGCTCGGTGGTCTGCCACTCCTGCTCGGGGCCGACGAGCAGCGCGAGGTCCTTGGTCATCTTGCCGCTCTCGACGGTCTCCACGCAGACGCGCTCGAGCGTGCGCGCGAACTCGCTCACCTCAGGCGTCTCGTCCATCCGGCCACGCGCCTCCAGGCCGCGCGTCCACGCGAAGATCGAGGCGATTGGGTTCGTCGACGTCGGCTTTCCCTGCTGGTGCAGGCGGTAGTGACGGGTGACCGTCCCGTGCGCCGCCTCCGCCTCGACCGTCTTGCCGTCGGCGGTCCTCAGCACGCTGGTCATCAGCCCGAGCGAGCCAAAGCCCTGCGCGACGGTGTCGGACTGGACGTCGCCGTCGTAGTTCTTGCACGCCCACACATACCCGCCTTCCCACTTCAGCGAGGCTGCGACCATGTCGTCGATCAGCCGGTGTTCGTAGGTGATGCCGGCGTCCTCGAACGCCTCCTTGAACTCAGCCGCGAAGACCTCCTCGAAGATGTCTTTGAAGCGGCCGTCGTAGCGCTTGAGGATCGTGTTCTTCGTCGACAGGTACACCGGATATCCGCGCTCCAGGCCGTAGCGCATCGACGCGCGCGCGAAATCGCGGATCGAGTTGTCGAGGTTGTACATCGCCAGCGCGACCCCGCCTCCGGGGAACTCGTACACATCGAGCTCGATTGGCTCGCCGCCGTCCTTTGGCGTGAACGTCAGCGTCAGCGATCCCTCGCCCGTGACGACCATGTCGCTTGCCCGGTACTGGTCGCCGAACGCGTGGCGGCCGATCACGATCGGCTTGGTCCAGCCGGGCACGAGCCGCGGTACGTTGGAGATCACGATCGGCTCGCGGAAGATCACGCCGCCGAGGATGTTGCGGATCGTTCCGTTCGGCGAGCGGTACATCTCCTTGAGGGCGAACTCCTCCACCCGGGCCTCGTCGGGCGTGATCGTCGCGCACTTGACGCCGACGCCGTAGCGCTTGATCGCCTCGGCCGCTTCGACGGTGATCCGGTCCCCGGTGGCGTCGCGACTCTCGATCCCGAGGTCGAAGTACTTCAGCTCGATGTCGAGGTACGGGAGGATCAGCTGCTGCTTGATGAACGACCAGATGATCCGCGTCATCTCGTCGCCGTCGACGTCGACGACCGGATTCTTCACCTTGATCTTTGGCATCTGCTCTCTGATCCTCGACAGGTCGCGGGCGGGGCGCCGATGCTATCGACCGGCGCGCGACCTCTAGACTGTCCGCATGGCGAGCACGCTGCCGCGGGTCCAGTCCGATGGCGCGCCGTGGAAGACGCACACGGTCTTCAACCAGGCGCCGCCGCTGGTCGGCGTCGACGTGTTCGCGAGCAACACGCCGCTCGTCGAGGCGGTCGAGCGCGAGGGGGCCGGTTGGGTGACAGAGCGCGCGAGCGAGCTCGGGCGCTTCGTCGGTGGCGAGCCGCAGCTCGAGTGGGGCCGGCTGGCCAACGAGAACGAGCCGGTGCTGCGCACTTTCGACCGTTACGGCAACCGGATCGACGAGGTCGAGTTTCACCCGGCGTGGCACGAGCTGATGCGGATGGGCGTCGCCAACGAGCTGCACTCGCTGCCGTGGACGAGCGACCAGGCCTCGCCGCACACGGCCCGAGCGGCTCTGTATATGACCGCGATGCAGGCCGAGGCCGGCTTCTGCTGCCCAATCACGATGACCTTTGCTGTGATCCCCGCATTGCGCGCCCAGCCGGAGCTGGCGGCCGAGTGGGAGCCGCTGCTGATGTCGACTAGCTATGACCCGCGCCTGATCGCCGCCGGCGAGAAGGGCAGCGCGATCTCGGGGATGGCGATGACCGAGAAGCAGGGTGGCTCGGACGTGCGCGCGAACACGACGGTCGCCACCGCGCTCAACGGCGGCGGCGCGGGCGCCGAGTACGAGATCGTCGGGCACAAGTGGTTCTGCTCGGCGCCGATGTCCGACATGTTCCTCGTGCTCGCGCAGACCGACGAGGGCATCTCTTGCTTCTTGATGCCGCGCATCCTTCCCGACGGCGCTCGCAACGCGTTTCACATCCAGCGCCTGAAGGACAAGCTCGGCAATCGCTCAAACGCCTCCTCGGAGGTCGAGTTCCACGGCGCGTGGGCGCGGATGGTCGGCGAGCCGGGTCGCGGCGTGCCGACGATCATCGAGATGGTCGGGCACACGCGCCTTGACTGCGTGATCGGCGCGGCGGCGGGGATGCGAACGGGCGTTGCGTATGCGACTCACCACACGGCACACCGCAGCGCGTTCGGCAGGTCGTTGATCGAGCAGCCGCTGATGCGAAACGTCCTCGCCGACCTGTGCGTCGAGTCCGAGGCTACGACCGCGCTTGCGATGCGGCTCGCGCGGGCCTACGACGAAGCCAACGAAGACGCGCATAACGGTGAGAACGAGACCGACGCGCAGCTGTTCAAGCGCCTGGCGACGGCGGTCGGCAAGTACTGGACGTGCAAGCGGGCGCCCAACCACGCGTTCGAGTCGCTGGAGTGCCTCGGCGGCGCCGGCTACGTCGAGGAGTCGGGCATGCCGCGGCTGTATCGCGAGGCCCCGCTCGCGTCGATCTGGGAGGGCTCGGGCAACGTGATGAGCCTGGACGTGCTGCGCGCCCTCACGCGCGCGCCGCGCGCGCTCGAGGTGTTCTTCGACGAGGTCGAACAGGCGAGCGGCGCCGACGCGCGCCTGGACGCGCGTGTGGTCGCCCTCAAGGACCGCTTCGCCGACGCCGCCACGCTCGAGCGCCGCGCGCGCCGCGTCGTCGAAGACATGGCGCTGTGCCTGCAGGGCTCGCTGCTCGTGCGCCACGGCCCGCCGGCCGTGGCCGACGCGTTCTGCTCCTCGCGCCTGTCGCCCGACGGCGGGCTCGAGTACGGGACGCTGCCGGCCGGGATCGACTTCGACGCGATCATCTCGCGCGCGTTGCCAGACGTGGATCGCTAGCGATCCGTCGACGCTGCGCGGAGCGGCTGGCGGGTAGCGCCCCCGCGCCCGCCTAGCATTGCCCCCATGGCGCCGCGCACCAACTTCCAGCTCGCACGCATCTTCGGCATCCGGATCGGCGTCGGCGTGAGCTGGTTCGTCGTCCTGTTCCTGTTCATCTTCATCGTCACGCCGGTGTTCCACTCAGAGCTCGGCGGGTCGCGCACGACGGCGTATCTCGTCGCCGTCGCGTCGGTGCTGTCGTTCTTCGCCTCGCTCGTCCTGCACGAGCTCGGGCACGCGCTCGTTGCGCGACGCAGCGGCCTGCACGTCGCGGGGATCGACCTCTGGGCGCTCGGCGGCGTCACGCGGATCGGCGAGGTGCAGTCGCCGGCGACCGAGCTGCGCGTGGCCGCGGCCGGGCCGCTCGTGACGCTGTGCGTGATCGTCGTCTGCGTCATCGCCGGAGGCCTTATCTCAGGCAGCGGCCATTTCTTCGACGCGGCGCTCGGCAGCGAAGGCGTGCGTGCGACGCCCGCGCTCGTCTGGCTGAGCTGGGTCGCGACGATCAACGTGCTCGTGCTCGCCTTCAACCTGGTGCCCGCATTCCCGCTCGACGGCGGACGGATCGCGCACGCGATCGTGTGGTGGCGCACGGGCGACCGCAACCGTGCGACGCACGCGACCGGTCGCGCCGGACAGGCGTTCGCGCTGCTGCTCGGAGCGATCGGCTTGTGGCGGCTGAGCGCGAGCGAACAATCGCTCGGGCTGTGCTCGATTCTGCTCGCCTACTTCCTCTACCAGGCCGCCGGCGCGGCAGTCGTGCAGGGCGCGCTCGCCAAGCGCATCCAGAACGTGACCGTCGCCGACATCATGGACCGTGAGCCGGTGACGATTCCCGCCGCGGCGACGCTGCTCGACGCGCATGAGCAGTTCTTCTCTCGCTACCGCTGGCCGTGGTTCGCGGTCGTCGATCCAACGCGTCACTTCCTCGGGGTCGTGCGCGCGACGCGCGTGGACGCGGAGATCTCGGCGGGGCGGCCGGCGCTGCCCGTCGGCGACGTGCTCGACGAGGACATCCAGGTACGGATCGGCGAGGCCGAGCCCCTGGAATCGCTGCTCGGATCGGAGGGTCTCGGTCGCCTTGGGGCGATGGTCGCGGTCGATCAGGACGGCGTCCTGCGCGGCGTAGTGACGCTCGCCGAGGTCCGCCGCGCGCTGCGCGTGGCGACCTGAGCCGGGGAAGGCCCGACCGCCCGGTCGTTATAGAGTCGTGCGCGCAGCACCCCCATTTTCCCCACGAAGTCGACCTCTCAGAGAGCCATGCCAGCACACGACGTACTGATCATCGGGGCCGGCCTCGCCGGCCAGCGCGCTGCGCTCGCGGCGGCCCGCGAGGGCGCGAGCGTCGCGATCATGAGCAAGGTCCACCCGGTCCGCTCACACTCGGTCGCGGCCGCCGGCGGGATCAACGCCGCGATCAGCGTCGACGACGATTGGCACTCGCACGCGTATGACACCGTCAAGGGCTCGGACTTCCTCGGCGACCAGGACGCGATCGAAGTGATGTGTTCGGAGGCGCCGGCCGAGGTGATCCATCTCGAGCACATCGGCGTCACGTTCCATCGCAACGGCAAGGGCGAGATGGACCTGCGCGCGTTCGGTGGCGCTTCGATGAAGCGCACCGCGTACGTCGCCGACATCACCGGCCAGGCGATGCTGCACGTGCTCTATGAGCAGCTGATGCGTCATCACGAGACGGTCGAGCGCTACGAGGAGTGGTTCACGACGTCGTTGCTGCAGGACGACGACGGCGGGTGCTGCGGCGTGATCGCGCGCGACGTGCGAAGCGGCCGGATGGAGGCGTTCACCGCAAAGAACGTGATCCTCGCGTGCGGCGGCGCGGGCCAGGTCTACAAGCCGACGACCAACGGCCTGATCGTGACCGGCGACGGGATCGCGATGGCCTACCGCGCGGGGGCTCCGCTGATGGACATGGAGATGGTCCAATACCACCCGACGTGCCTCGTCGAGACCGGCATCCTGATCACCGAGGGCGCGCGCGGCGAGGGGGCGCACCTGCTCAACGCAAACGGCGAACGCTTCATGGAGAAGTCGGCGCCGAACAAGATGGAGCTCGCCTCGCGCGACGTCGTCTCGCGCGCCGAGCAGATCGAGATCGACGAGGGTCGCGGCGTCGGCCCGGGCGGGCGCGGGATCTACCTCGACGTGACGGTCGTGCCGCGCAAGCGCACGCTCGAGGCGCTGCGCGAGATCGTCAACCTCGGCAAGGACTTCGCCGGCGTCGACATCACGCGCGAGCCGATCACGATCCGCCCCGGTCAGCACTACATCATGGGCGGCGTGAAGACCGACGTGGACGGCCGCACCGCGATCGACGGGCTCTACGCAGCAGGCGAGGTCGCGTGTGTGTCGGTCCATGGCGGCAATCGCCTCGGCGCGAACTCGCTGCTCGACACGCTGATCTTCGGCCGGCGCTCGGGCGAGCACGCCGCGGCGCGGGCCGCGAGCATGGCGATGCCCGCGGTCGACACTGCCGCCCAGCTACGACGTGACGCCGAGGCGATCGACGCGATCATCGCCCGCCCGCGCGACGGACGGCGCGTGTCGGAGATCAAGAACGAGCTTGGCGAGCTGATGAACTCATACGCTGCCGTGTTCCGCGACGAACAGGGTCTGCAGACCGCGCGCGAGACGATCGTCCGGCTAAAGGACGAGGCCGGCAAGGCATGGATCGACGACCGCGGCACGGTCTTCAACCAGGACGTGCTCGGCGCGATCGAGCTCGGCTACATGATTGACTGCGCCGAGACGACCGTGATCGGTGCGATCGAGCGCAAGGAGTCGCGCGGGGCGCAGTTCCGCACCGACTACCCCGAGCGCAACGACGAGCAGTGGCTGAAGCACATCGACATCACGCTCGGCGCGGACGGCCCGGAGGTGAGCTACTCGCCGGTGACGATCACCCAGTGGGAGCCCGAGGAGAGGAAGTACTGATGGCCGAGACCCACAAGCCGCCGCAGGAGTTCAAGCTGCGGATGCGCCGGTATGACCCCGAGTCCGGCGAGGCGCCGTACTGGGACGAGCACACGATCGAGCTCGAGCCGCACCGCTCGGTGCTCGAGGCGATCCTGCAGGCGCGCGACCGCTTCGACGGCTCGATCGGGATCCGCTGCTCCTGTCGCCAGGCGATCTGCGGCTCGTGCGGCGTCCGCGTCAACGGTGAACCCGCGCTCGCCTGTCACACGCACCTGGACGCCGCGCAGGAGGGCGCGCGCGACGGGGTGATCGAGGTCGAGCCGATGGGCAACATGCCGGTGTTGAAGGATCTGATCGTCGACATGGACGCGGTCCACTGGACGAAGATCCGCCGCGTCACGCCGTGGCTGATCGCCAAGCAGCCGGTGCCCGAGCGCGAGTACATCGTGCCGCGCGAGTCGATGATCGACGTGACGCAGACGATGGC
>DASXIJ010000125.1:0-3416 GCA_036498045.1 Solirubrobacteraceae bacterium | reverse complement strand
CCGAGCGGGATCTGCCCGACGCGGACGAGCGCCGCCTGCACGCGCTCGGCGCCGAGCGCGATCTGCGCGGCGTAGCCGCCGAACTCGTGTCCGAGCGTCACCGGCACCGCATCCATCAGGTGCGTGCGCCCCGACTTGACGACGTTCTGAAAGCTTTTCGCCTTGCGCGCGAACGACCGTTCGAGCTGCTTGAGCGCCGGCAGCAGCTGGTTCTGCGCGACGTCGAGCGCCGCCAGGTGGACGGCAGACGGGAACACGTCGTTCGACGACTGCCCCATGTTGACGTCGTCGTTCGCGTGCGTCTTCTCGCCCGCGAGCTTCGCGATCACCTCGTTCGCGTTCATGTTCGTCGACGTTCCCGAGCCCGTCTGGAACACGTCGATCGGGAACTGCCCGTCGTGCCGGCCCGCGGCGATCTCGCCCGCCGCCTTCTCGATCCTCGCCGCCGTTCGCCGCGGCAGGAGACCCAGCTCGCCGTTGACGGCAGCCGCAGCACCCTTGATCCGCGCGAGCCAGTGAACGACCGGCAGCGGCACCGTCTCGCCCGAGATCGGGAAGTTCTCGACGGCCTTCGACGTCTCGGCGCCCCACAGCTGCTTTTCCGGCATCCAATTCTCCTTGTATCGCTGGCGGCTCAGACCCTAGCCGCAAAACGCGACCAGCTCTCTGGCCAGGCCAACCGGGTCGTCATAGGCAAGCAGGAACCCGGCGCTCTCGAGCACGCGCAGCTGACCGTTGGGAAGCAGCGCGAGCGCCTCTTCGGCGATCGCGAGCGGATACATCCGGTCGCGGTCGGCCCACAGCAACAGCACGGGCATATCCAGGCGCGGGTAGAGGTCGAGCAGGTGCGTCTGCGCCCCGCGCGGCCACGCGCGCGCGCACTTCGCCCACGAGCGCGCGAGGCTCGCGTCGCCGGGCATGTCGGCGAACGCGTGGCGCACGAGGTCGGCCGCGGCGGCGTTGCCGCGCGCCGACAGCGCGATCCCGCGCCGCGGGGCGAACACGGCCGGCGCGGCATACGACAGCATCCGGTCGAGCCCGGGGACGACCGCCGCGCGCGCGGTTGCCCGCCACAGCGACCGCAGGCGCGCGTGCTCGCCGCGCGTGTGCATGCGGTTGCTCATCAGCACCAGGCGCGACGGGCGCACGCTGCCGGTGCGCACGGCGTGCAGCAGGATCTCGGCGCCGGCGTCGTGGCCGGCGAGCATCGGGCGCGCTCCGAGCACCTCACGCGAGAAGCCGCCGAGCACCTCGGCAAACCAGTCGAGCGTGTACGGGTGGCGCGGGTGGTTCTCGGAGTCGCCGTGCAGCGGCAGGTCGGGCAGGACGACGCGGAAGCGTTCGGCGAGCGCGCCGACGGCCGGTTCCCACTCCTTGTGCGACAGCAGCCCCGAGTGCAGCAGCGCGAGCGGCCGCCCGGCGCCGACCTCGCGGTAGGCGACACGCGCGCCGTCGGGGTGGTGGTAGAGGCGCAGTCGCACACGCCCATCGTAAGAACGCGCGCGTCTGCGGGGCGCGCGGCTGCAAACAGGCCAGGCGCGTCGCGCGTCACACGCGAGCGCGAGCGAGGCGCGCACCTAGAATGGGCCGCCCGTGAGCGCGCCGAGCGAACATCCGCTGATCCCGCGCCGAGCGGTCGACCCGCGGCGCGAGCTGCCGGAGCTCGAGCTCGAGGTGCTCGAGCGGTGGCGCGAGCGCGACGTGTTCGCCGAATCGCTGCGGATCCGCGCGGGTGCCGAGCGGTGGAACTTCTACGAGGGGCCGCCGACGGCGAACGGGCCGCCTGGCTCACACCACGTGCTGTCGCGCGTGTTCAAGGACATCTACCCGCGATTTCAGACGATGCGCGGGCACCTGGTCGAGCGCAAGGGCGGCTGGGACTGCCACGGGCTGCCGGTCGAGATCGCGGTCGAACAGGAGCTCGGCATCCAGTCCAAGGCACAGGTCGAGGAGTACGGGATCGGCGAGTTCAACGCGCGCTGCCGCGAATCGGTGTTCGCGTACCTGCAGGAGTGGAACAGGCTGACCGAGCGGATCGGCTTCTGGATCGACCTCGACGACGCGTACCGCACGCTCGACGAGACGTACATCGAGTCCGTCTGGTGGGCGCTGTCGCAGATCGACCGGCGGGGGCTGCTGTACGAGGGTCACAAGGTCAGCCCGTACTGCCCGCGCTGCGAGACGACGCTCTCGTCGCACGAGGTCGCACAGGGCTACGCCGACGTGATCGATCCGAGCATCTACCTGAAGCTCGCGGTGGCGGGCGATCGCGGCGGCGCGAGCGACGATCGCCTGCTCGTTTGGACGACGACGCCGTGGACTTTGCCGGGCAATGTCGCTGTCGCGGTGTCCCCGAACGCCGAGTACGCGAAGGCTCGTGTTGGTGATGACTATTTTTTGATCGCCGCAGATCGCGTCGGCGCGGTGCTCGGCGAGCGGGCTGAGATCGTCGAGCGCTTCGGCGGCGCCGAGCTGGCCAAGCGTTATTCCGGCTATGAGGGCCCGATCTTCGCGGCGACCGACCGCGAGCCGGGCGCGCTGCCGATCCTCGTCGACGAGTTCGTGACGACGAGCGAAGGCACTGGGATCGTCCACCTGGCGCCGGCGTTCGGCGAGGACGACTACCGCGTCGCGGCGGCGGCGGGAATCTTCGCGGGCGACGACCCGCGCACGCTGTACAACCCGGTCAAGCCGGATGGAACGTACGACGAGCGCCCGCGAAGCCGCGACGGCGAGCCGTACTCGGGGCGGTTCGTAAAGGACGCGCAGCTGACCGGCGAGCTGATCGAGGACCTCGACGCGCGCGGGCTGCTGTTGCGCGTCGAGCAGTACGAGCACTCCTACCCGCACTGCTGGCGCTGCGGTACGCCGCTGATGTACTACGCCAAACCGTCGTGGTACATCGCGACGACGAAGCTGCGCGAGCAGCTGCTCGCGGCGAACGAGACCGTCTCGTGGTACCCGCCGCACGTCAAGCACGGGCGCTTCGGCGACTGGCTGGGCAACAACGTCGACTGGGCGCTGTCGCGCGAGCGCTACTGGGGAACGCCGCTGCCCGTCTGGCGCTGCCCGCGCGGACACGTCCACGTCGTCGGCTCGTTCGAGGAGCTGTCAGAGCGCTCGGGGGCCGAGCTCGAGGACCATCACCGCCCGTTCGTCGACGAAGTGCAGTTCGCTTGCCCGCACGAGGACGCCGACGGCGAGCCCGACTGCGGCGAGCCGATGCGGCGCGTGCCGGAGGTGATCGACGTGTGGTTCGACTCGGGCGCGATGCCGTTCGCCCAGCACCACTTCCCGTTCGAGAACGCCGAGCGCTTCGAGCTGAGCTATCCGGCCGACTTCATCTGCGAGGCGCAGGACCAGACGCGCGGGTGGTTCTACTCGCTGCTCGCGGTCGCGACGCTGCTCGAGGAGGA
>DASXIJ010000124.1:0-20499 GCA_036498045.1 Solirubrobacteraceae bacterium | reverse complement strand
TCCGCGTAAAAGGTGATTTATATGTCGCAGCGGGAGCGATCCCGCCCACCCGAGGGAGTGCGTCGAGTGGTGTGAGGGAACAGCGACTTAGGGGCCTTGCCGAATGGGTCTTGCTTTCAGTACGACGGACCGGAGAGAGGGAAGCCGGGGATGAGGGCGCCGGGATGTCAGGAGCAGCGGATGCTGCGCGCGCTGCACGGCCGCTGGCCCTACCGACGCTCGCATTGCCGCCACGACCTGCACTGGCTCGTGCGTGTGCGCGCGAACGGATGCGCCTGCTCGACCGGGCGAGGCCATTCGATGGCCGGGCTGCCCGCGTACCGGCGCCGGCCGCATGGTGATTGAGGGGCCGCCGGCGAGCGAGCGAGCCAGCGGCGACTGACGGAGTGGCGCGGGGCGCCTACCCCGACAGCCCAGGGAGAGGCGAGCGGGAGGCGAGTAGGGGCGGGTGGTCCGGACGGCCACCCGCCCTCGCCGCGTTGTCGACGATCGCGTCGATCAGCCGCGGCCAGATCGCGCGCGGCAGGTCGTGCCCCATGCCCGCGATGTTCATCAGCTTGGCTCCCTTGATCGCGCGTGCCGTCGCCCGCCCGCCCGACGGGCTGACCAGCGGGTCCGCCGTGCCGTGCACGACGAGCGTAGGCGCGACGACTTTGCGAAGTTCGCGCGTTCGATCGCCCGACGCGATGATCGCCGCGAGCTGACGCCCCGGGCCGGCGATGTCGTGGTCGCGTTCGTAGCTGATCCCCGCGAGCGCGCGGATCTCGTCGGGGTCGCGCGGCAGCCCGGTCGAGCCGATCGCCGCGAACAGGCGCGCGAAGTGGGCGACGTACTCGTCGAGCCCGACCGGGCGGCGGCGCAGGAAGAACGGGTACAGCCGCAGCGCCGGCTGGCCGTTGCTGAGCGCTCCGGTGTTGGACATGATCGACGTCAGCGAGCGAACCTGGTGCGGGTGGCGCGCCGCGAGCGTCTGCGCGATCATCCCGCCCATCGACGCGCCGATCACGTGCGCCGGCGAGAGGCCGAGCTCGCGCAGCAGGCCGCCCGCGTCGTCGGCCATGTCGGCGAGCGTGTAGCGCGCGGCGCGCTTTGAGCGCAGCAGCAGCTGCGTGATCGTGGGCGGCGGCCCGCCGACGTGGGTCGACCGGCCGATGTCGCGGTTGTCGAAGCGCACCACGTAATACCCGCGTGCGGCGAGGTCGCGGCAGAAGTCCTCGTGCCACGCGACCATCTGCGTGCCGAGCCCCATGATGAGCAGCGCCGGCTCGTCGCCCGGCCTGCCGAACGTCTCGTAGCACAGGGTGATGCCCCGGCCGACGTCGCAGAATCGCTCGTCCATGATCCGAGGACTCTAGCGAGCGATCCGAGGCCTCTGGCGAGCGCTAGGATCGCGGTGATGGATGAACGCGAGATCCGCAAGCTGTCGATCGACACGATCCGCGGGCTGGCGATGGACTCCGTGCAGAAAGCCAATGCGGGCCATCCCGGAACGGCGATGGCTCTCGCGCCGCTCGGCTACACGCTGTGCAAGCGGTTTTTGCGCGTCAACCCGCAGGACCCCCAGTGGCCCGATCGCGACCGCTTCGTGCTCAGCTCGGGCCACGCGTGCGTGCTGCAGTACTCGCTGCTGCACCTGTGCGGCTGGGATCTCTCCGTGGGGGACCTCGAACAGTTTCGCCAGTGGGGTTCGCGCACGCCCGGACACCCCGAGCGCGGCGACACGCCCGGCGTCGAGGTGACGACCGGCCCGCTCGGGCAGGGCGTCGGCAACGCCGTCGGGATGGCGCTCGCCGAGCGCTTCCTCGCCGAGCGCTTCAACCGTCCCGGGCGCGAGCTCGTCGACCACCACACGTACGCGATCTGCTCCGACGGCGACCTGATGGAGGGGATCAGCCAGGAGGCGGCGTCGATCGCCGGGCACTTCGGGCTGGGCAAGCTGATCCTCTGCTACGACGACAACCGGATCACGATCGACGGCACGACCGCGATCTCGTTCGACACCGAGAGCCACGCCGCGCGGTTCGCAGCCGAGGGCTGGCACGTCCAGCGGGTCGAGGACTCCGAGGACGTCGACGAGCTCGAGCACGCGATCGCGACCGCGCGCGACAACGAAGCGCAGCCGTCGTTCATCCAGATCCGCTCGCACATCGCCTACCCCGCGCCCCACGCCGTCGACACCGCCAAATCGCACGGCTCGGCGCTCGGCGAAGACGAGGTGCGCGCGACCAAGGAAGTGATGGGCTTCGACCCCGACCGCAAGTTCTGGGTCGACGACCGTGTCTACGAGCACATGTCGCTGCGCGAGAGCGGCACCACCGCCCAGCGCGAATGGCAGGTGAAGCGGCTGGACCCGTGGCGCGATCAGTTCCCCGAGATGGCCGAGGACTGGGACCGGGCCTGGCGTGGCGAGCTGCGCGACGGCTGGCGCGAGGCGATGCCGAGCTTCGCGGCCGGCGAGGAGATCGCGACGCGCTCGGCCGGGCAGAAGGCGATGGCCGCGTTCGCCGAGTTCGGCCCGACGATGATCGGCGGCGCCGCCGATCTCGTCGAGTCGACCAAGACCGTGTTCGACGGCGCCGGCGAGTTCTCGCGCGTCCACGTTGGGCGCAACGTGCCGTTCGGGATCCGCGAGCACGGCATGGGGGCGATCGTCAACGGCGCGAGCGCCCACGGCGGGATCGTCAAGCCCTACGGCTCGACGTTCTTGATGTTCTCCGACTACATGCGCGGCAGCGTGCGGCTGTCGGCGCTGATGGGGCTGCCCGTCCTGTGGGTGTGGACGCACGACTCGGTCGCCCTCGGCGAGGACGGCCCGACCCACCAGCCGGTCGAGCACTACGCGGCGCTGCGCGCGATTCCGAAGCTGTGGGTGGTGCGGCCCGCCGACGCAAACGAGACGACCGTCGCCTGGGAGGTGGCGCTCGAGCGCCCCGACGGGCCGGTCGCATTGCTGCTCTCGCGCCAGAACATCCCCGTGCTCGATCGCGACGAGGTCGCCGCCGCCGAGGGGCTGCGACGCGGCGCGTACGTCCTGTGGGACTCATCCGCCGACGCGATCCCCGAGCTGATCCTGATCTCGACCGGCGCCGAGGTGCCGACGACGCTGCACGCCGCGCAGAAACTCGCGGCCGACGGCGTCAGCGTGCGCGTCGTGTCGATGCCGTGCTTCGAGCTGTTCGAAGCGCAGTCACGCGACTATCGCGACGAGGTGCTGCCGCCGGCGACCACGGCCCGGCTCGCGGTCGAGCCCGGCTCGACGATCAGCTGGTGGAAGTGGGTCGGCCTCGACGGCGACGTGCTCGGTCTTGACCGCTTCGGCGCCTCGGCGCCCGGCACGACGGTGCTCGAGCACCTCGGCTTCACCGACGAGAACATCGCCGCCCGGGCGCGCGCTCTGCTCGATCGCACGCCGGCCAGGACGAGCTGACAAGGAGGACGAGCATGCCCTCGCAGAACCTCACACCGCTGCGACTGCTCTCGGCGCTCGGCCAGAGCGTCTGGATCGACAACCTCTCTCGCGAAAGCAACCGCGGCGGGGAGCTGCAGCGGCTGATCGACGAGGACTCGGTCGTCGGCGCGACGTCCAACCCGACGATCTTCGAGAAGGCGATGACCACCGGCGACGCCTACGAGCAGCAGCTGCGCGAGCTCGACCCCGAGCTGGCGATCAAGGACGTCTTCTGGGCGCTCGCCGAGGACGACATCCGCGACGCGTGCGCGCTGTTCCGCCCGATCTTCGACGGTGGCGGCGGGCGCGACGGGTACGTCTCGCTCGAGGTCGATCCCGGCCTCGCCTACGACACGCTCGCGACGTTCCGCGAAGCGATCCGCCTGCACGAGTCGGTCGACCGACCCAACCTGATGGTCAAGATCCCGGCGACCAAGCCCGGTCTCGCTGCGATCGAGGACGTGATTTCAAAGGGGCGCTCGATCAACGTCACGCTGATCTTCTCGCTGCAACGCTACGAGCAGGTCGCCGAGTCCTACATCCGCGGCCTCGAGCGACTCGTCGCCGAGGGCGGGCACCCGGCGAGCGTCGCCTCGGTCGCGAGCTTCTTCGTGTCGCGAATCGACACCGAGGCCGACAAGCGGCTCGACGAGATCGGCGGCGAGGCCACCAGCCTCAAGGGCAAGCTCGCGATCGCCAACGCGCGGCTGGCCTACCAGAGCTACAAGCAGATCTTTGCCGGGCCGCGCTGGGAGTACCTGCAGTCCAAGGGCGCGACACCTCAGCGTGTGTTGTGGGCGTCGACGTCGGTCAAGAACCCCGACTACCGCGACACGATGTACGTCGAAGAGCTGGCCGGCGCCGACACGGTCAACACGATGCCCGAGGCGACGATCCGCGACTTCGAGGACCACGGCCGGCCGCGTCCAATGCTCGAGTCCGACGTGCAGGGTGCGCGCGACCTGCTCGCGCAACTCGCCGCCGTCGGCGTCGACTACGAGGACGTGACCGACACGTGCGAGCGCGAGGGCGTCGAAAAATTCGCAGACTCCTTCGCCGAGCTGCTCACCGCGCTAGAGCAGAAGCGCTCGGCGCTCGTGCCCGCCTGACGCCGCCCCGCCGCGAGCCGCGGCGGCCTGACCCCGGCGAGGCTCACGAGTACGGCACACGGATCAGCACCGTGATCCGCAGCGGGCCCGACGGGAACGCGCGCGCGTCGAACGTGTACGCGAGGTAGCTCTTCCCGCGGTAGGCGAAGCGCCCGCGCGTCGGGACCGGGCCCGGTGAGAAGCCGATCGTGCTCTTGACCAGCCGCCCGCCCATGTACATGACCACGTCGAGTCCGACCAGCCGCTGGGCGAGCCGCTTGTAGCCCTCGTCGTCCTGGATCGACAGCAGCAGCGTCCCGATCTCGCTCGAGCCAAGCCGCAGCGGCGCCGACACCGGCGCGAGCACGTACGGGCCGCCGACGTCCGCGAGCAGCTGCGTTCCGGCCGTGATCCGCAGCCGCACGATGTGCTGGTGCAGCAGCGCCGCGACCGCCGCGCGCGTCGCCTTTGGATCGCGGCGCGCGACCGCGAGCAGCAGCGGCTGGTTGCTCTGCACCCGCTGGATCTGCTGGCCGGTGCGCGCGCCCGCCTCGGCGTCGTAGATCAGTCGCGCGATCCGGCTGATCGTGTTGAACGTCGTGTCTTGCGGCGTCGCGCCGCACAGCGGCGTCAGCGACCCGACAGGCCGCAGCACGTACTCGCGCAACGGTTGCCCGCCCGGGTACGCGATGATCGCGATCGACGTGTACTCGTAGCGCCTGCTGCCGAGCGTGAGCGTCCCCCGCGTCGCGAGCGCGCCTGACGGGAGTCGCAGCTTGCCGCCGATGATCTGCCCGCGGCCCGACGGACCCTGCGTGCGCAGGACCGCGACGCCCTCGGTGATCCCGCTCGTCTCGGCGAGCAGACCTTCGTCTGACCAGACGCTCGTCGTGAACGTGGCGATCGGCTTGCCGCCCGCGCCCGCGAGCTTGCCCCGCAGCGGCGCCACCGCGGCAGAGCCGACTTCCGCAAGGACCTTGCCGGCGCTCGTCACCCGCAGGTCGGTCAGGTGCCCGCTCGCGACCAGCGCCTGCGCGGCGGTCGCCGCCCTGACCGGATCGCCCGCTTCGACGGCCGCGCGCAGCGGCGCCGACTTTTCGATCAGCCGAAGCGCCACGACCGTGCGTTCGCTGTTGATTCCCTCGGCGTACACACGCTGGGCGATCCTGCCGAGCGCCTGCATCGCCGTCGCCGGACACGTGCTCGCCTGCGCTCGACCGGCGCCCGCCGGCACGCTCTCCGCCGACGCTCGCTTGGCCGCGCCGCACCCTGCGAGCATCGCGCACGCCACCAGCGCGAGCGCCGCGATCGTCGTCGCCTTCGTCGCCGCCATCGTCGACGATCTGAGCGTGGGCGGCGACCGACGGCGGGCGATCCGGTGGCGCACGCGCAGAACCATCGACGCCGATCCTAAGCGCTCGCTGAAGCCGCGATGAGATAGCTTTTAGGAGATGCCGACGGCCCTGGTCACAGGCGCCTCCACCGGGATCGGACAGGCGACCGCGCTGCGGCTCGCGCGCGCGGGTTGGACGGTGCTCGCCGGCGTGCGCGACGACGCGGCTGGCACGCGCCTGGTCGCCGAAGCGGCCGAGCACGGCGGCGGCGCAAGCGTCGAGCCCATCGCCCTCGACGTGACCGACGCGCACCAGATCGCAGGCGCGGCCGCGCGCGTCGCCGCGCGAGACAGCTCCGGCCCCGGTCGACTCGATGCGCTGGTCAACAACGCCGGGATCGGCGTCGGCGGCCCGCTCGAGCTGATCGCGGTCGACGATGTTCGTCGCCAGCTCGACGTCAACGTCGTCGGGCAGGTCGCAGTGACACAGGCGCTGCTGCCCGCGCTGCGCGCCGCTCGCGGGCGGATCGTCTTCGTCTCCTCCGTCGGCGGCCGCGTGGCGATGGCGTTCACCGCGCCCTACGCCGCGTCAAAGCACGCGATCGAGGCGATCGGCGACGCGCTGCGCGTCGAGCTGCGCACGTCGCACGTTCGGGTCGCGCTCGTCGAGCCCGGCTCGGTCGCGACGCCGATCTGGGACAAGGGACGCGCCGAAGGCGAGCGCTTGCAAGTGCCCGACGAGCTGCGCCAGCAGTACGGTCACGTGCCCGACGCGATGGACAAGACGCTGCGCAGCACCGGCGAACGCGGCGTGCCCGCCGATCAGGTCGCCGAGACGATCGAGCGCGCGCTGACCGCGCGGCGGATGCGCGCGCGCTACGTCGTCGGGCGCGACGCGCGCGTGATGATCGCCGTCCGCCGGCTGCTGCCCGACCTCGTGTTCGACCGTCTTGCGCGGCGCGCGCTCGGAGTGTAGGCAGCCTGGGCGCTAGGCGCGCAGATCGACGTTCGCGCTTGCAGTTGCCGATAGCGATCGTATTTACGCCGGCGGCTGGGCGACGGCGAGCCACGCGAACACGCTCGTCGTCGCGGCGTGCGTCTGCAGCATTCCCGGTTTGGCGTCGAATGCCGGCAGCGTTTCGCCGTTCCACGAGAGCAGGTACAGCCCGGCCGGATTGCTTGCCCGCGTTTCGGCGTCGCGCGCGTTGTCGGCGGCAAGCTGGTAGAGCGTGCGGTCGCCGTCGAGCGCGTAGAGCGCGAGCATCCACTGCAGGTAGATCGCGTCGTACTGCGGCGAGAAGTCGAGCAGGTAGCCGAAGCGACGCAGCGCGGTCCCCTTCAGCTGTTCGGCGAGCGTGCACTGCGACGGGGTCGAGGTGAGGCGGCACAGCAGCGCCTGCGCGTAGATCAGCGGCCCCTCGACGTAGTCGATCGGCGTGCTGTTGACGTTGCTGTCCGCGTACAGCGCGTCGGGCGGGCTGAAACCCGACGAATTCGCCCACGCGAGGAACCGGCGAGCCTGCGCGAGGTCGGCAGCCGACCTGGTCTGCTGGTAGAGCAGCGTCGCCAGCAGCGTGTCCGACGCGAGCGCCGGGCCCGACTTGTACGGATGGGTCGTGTTCCACCAGATCCCGCCCGACTGCGCGTCCCAGCCGGCGGCGGCGATGTAGCCGAGCGCGCGCTGCGCGTCGTTCAGCCAGCGCTTGGCCCCCGTCGCGCGGTAGGCGTTGACGAACCCAAGACCCCACCAGCCGTTGTCGTCGAACCACGTCTCGGTGTTCGCCGTGCGGTCGCCCGGATACGGCGAGTAGCCGGGCACCGGGCGCAGGCCGCGATTGAGGTAGCGCTCCGCGCCGGCGGCGAACCGCGCGACGGCCGCGCGGTTGGCGGCCGTCGGCTGCGCGATCGCGATCGCGTCGATCGACTCGAACAGCGGGACGATGTCCCAGATCGTCGCCAGCGGGTAGCGCGCGTGGTCGCCGAGCAGCTCGTCATACCAGCCGAGCCGACGGTCGCGCCAGTGCGCCTTCGCGCTCGCCACGCCAGCCTGCGCGAGGTGCAGGTAGCGCTGCTGGGCGCTCGTCAGCGCGGGCGGCGTGGTCGGCGGCGCCGCCGGGGTCGCCTGCGCCGGCGCGGCGGGCAGCGCCGATCCCGCCGCCATCGCTGCCGCGGCCACGGGGGTGAGGCAGCAGGCGAGCGTCGCGAGGACGGCGGCGATGGGCATGAGAGCGCGCACGCGGGCTGGAACACGCGCGCCGCCCGATTGTCGCGTCAGGCGCGCACCGCGCTGCTGCGCTGGTGGACGGATGTCGGCTCGCCGACGGGGAGCCTTCGCGGGGCACAGGGAGTGCGGCATTCAGGAAGCGCTGCCAAGTGCCGATAGGACCTGCAGCCGCCCTCGCCCGGCCGCCGGCCCCTGCCCCAGACGCCCACCCCGTGCAAGACACGTGCCACCCATCCGCGTAGCCCAGCAGATCTCACTGATCGCCGCAGTCGCGCTGATCGCAGGCTGCGGCGGCTCGGCTGCGCCACAATCGGGCTCGACGTCGAGCTCACCTCCGGCGAGCGCCGCGCCGATCGCCAACACGACAGGCGCCCCGTCGCCAGCAGCGCACGGCCTGAGCGCGCACGCGCAACTGGTCGGCTTCGCGCGGGCGGTCAACCTGCGCGCGCAGGACGTCCCCGGCTTCAGCCTCGCGCCGAGAAAGCCCAAGACGCGGACGCGCATCAAGGCGTTCGAAGACGAATCGGCCTACCGTCGGTGCTTCCGCATCCCCAAGGAAGTGAAACCGGTCGTCAAGCTCGGATCGAGCAAGTTCCAGCTCGGGACCGGGCTGCACACGAACGAAGTCAGCTCGAGCGTTTCGATCGCACCTACGCTCGCGATCGCGCGCCGGGAACTGCGAAAGGGCAAGAAGGTGATCGAAAGCCCGACCACTCGTCGCTGCCTGACCCGGATGTTCGACTCGCTCGGGTCGCACGGCCAGGCGATTCACGTGCCTCATGCGACGGTGCGGGTGAAGCTCGGCAACTTGCGTTTCGTCCCGTTCCCCGTCTCCGACGCAGCCCGCGGAACCGACGGCAGCGTCGGCGTCAGCATGAAGCTGGCCGTGCGCTACATCGTCTCCGCGCGCGGCCGCACCGTGACGGTTCCAACAACGCTCGAGCTCGACGCCCTCGAGTTTCTCGTCGGTCGCGCGAGCGTCAGTCTCGGCACGATCGGCCTCGGCGCCTCGTTTCCGCCCGAACTGGAGGCAAGCGCGTTCTCGCAGCTGGTCTCCAGGGCGCTGGCGGCGTCGCACGCGTACCCGGACGTCACGCGCTAAAACGAGAGCCAGATGTCCGACCGTTCCGTCCGGGCGCTGGCATACCGAGTCGCGCCGCGTCCGGCGCGGCTACGGTTTAGGACGGTGCCCGACAACCACACGACGACGCTCGCCGCGCAAGCCGCGACGCCCGCCCGCGCGGCCGAGCTGACCGAGCGTCCCGACGCGAACGTTCCATCGCCCCCGTCAGAGCGCGGCGTCTGGCTGCTCGCGCTCGCCCTCGCGCTCCTCGGCGCGGGCGTTCTGGTCGTCGCGCTCGCCCGCGGCTCATCTGATCAGTCGCAGCCGCAGCCGTCACCACCGGCGGTGCTGTCCGTCGCGGCGACTCCAGCTCCGTCGTCGACGCCCGCGGTGGCGTCGGCGCCCAGCCGTGCGGCGACCCGCGTCGCGCGGACGGCTGCCGGGCGCCAGGCGATCGTCGCGCAGCCGACGGCCGAACAGCAGCAGCTCGACGCGCGGCGGTTCGTCGACTCGACTCAGACACACATCGCGGCGCGCTGGGTCGCGGGGTTCTATCCGCTGTACGCGACCGCGCAGCGCACGTTCGGCGTCAACTGGCTGCTGCTCGCGTCGATCCACCGGCAGGAGTCGGCGTTCTCGACCGCGCCGGGAACGTATGAAGGGCTGAACTTCGTCCACTGCTGCGGCGGTCCGATGCAGTTCAACGTGACCAACGGCCCGGTGACGACGTGGGCGCTGGTCAGCGACTCCTACCGCTACGGCAGGCGCCCAGCCGCGTACGACCACCCGACCGCGACGCACCCGTCGATCTACGACGACTTCGACGCGATCATGGGCGCCGCGCACCTGCTGTCGGCCGACGGCGCCGGCTACGCGCTGGACTACTCGGCGTGGGTCGCGGCGTATGACTACTACGGCCACGACGCGACCGGCGTGACGTACGCCGACCAGGTCATTGCGCGGGCGATCGGCTGGTCACAGCACTCCTTCTGCATCAACTGCGGCGTCGACGTAGGGCTGGTCGAAGCCGTGCACGCCGCGTATGGCGCGCCGGTCTTGGCGGCGCTGGAACGGGCGGCGGCCAACCGACGCGGAGCGCGGACGGAGCACACGGGCAAGCCAAGGCCGAAGTGAACGCCATCCTGGCTCCTCGTCGAGCCGGCCTCCACTTCTCGATTCAATTTGTGACCATTCCGGCCGCCACGAGCGTTACCTGGCCGGCCGTCCGGGCCGGCTGTGCCCGTGCCGTGGCCGCGTGGGGGTCCTCGGCCTAAGCCGCGTCTGCCTGCGCGATCAGCTCGCCGGCGACGCGGTCGCTCGCGCGGCCGGTGCCGCCGAGCAGCCGTCGCGAGAGCTGGGCGCGGCGGAAGTACAGCGGCGCGTCGTGCTCCCAGGTCGCGCCGATCCCGCCGTGCACGGAGATCATCGTGCGCGAGGCGTGGTCGAGCGCGCGGCCGGCGACCGAGCGCGCGGCGCTCGCGGCGAGCGGGAACTCGGCGGGCGCGCCGCGCCGCGCCCAGCCGGCGTAGTAGAGCAGCGAGCGGCCGTTGTCGAGCTGGCGCAGAACCTCGGTGAGCGAGTGCTTGACGGCCTGGTAGGAGCCGATCGCGCGGCCGAACGTGTGACGCTCCTTGGCGTACTCGACGGAGACGTCGAGCGCGGTTTCGACGCTGCCGAGCGACTCGGCGGCGAGCAGTGCCTGTGCGAGGTACCAGGCCGAGGCGAGCTGGCCGATCCCGGCTGATCGGTCGTCGGGCACGTCGAGCACGATCGCGGGAGCGTCGCTGAGCGTCACGTGCCCGAGCGAGCGCGTCGCGTCGTAGCGCGTCGTCGACTCGATGCTGACGCCGCTAGCGCTCGTCTCGATGGCGACGCCGACGGGCTTTCCCACCAACCCATCCGGGGTCGGTGCCGGCAGCGCGACGCCGACGAGCACGTCGGCTCCGGGCGCGTCGGGGACGAACGCGAGCTCGCCGCTGACGCGTGCGCCGTCGCCGTCGGCGGTCGCGATCGGGGCCGCGCCGCGCGCGCCGCCGCTGCGCGGGTCGACGCTCCACTCCTCGGCGACGTCGTCGGGTGGGCAGACGGGGAGGTAGGCCGCACGACGCTCGCCGCTGGCGAGCGCCTCGAGCAGCGGCGCGCCGGTGGGGGCGTCGTTGAGCAGCGCGGTCGCGGGCAGGTGGCCGAGCAGGCCGACGGGCGCGAGCACGCGCCCGCACTCGCCGAGCACGAGCATCGCGTCGAAGGCATCGAGCCCGGCGCCGCCGTGCTGCTCGTCGATCAGCAGTCCCGGCCAGCCGGCCTCCTTGGCGGTCGGCCAGAGGTCGGGCAGCGCGTCGGGCTTGCCGTCGAGCGCGTCGCGGGCGGCCTCGAACGTCTTGAAGCGAGAGAGCGTTCCGCGAGCGGCCTCGCGCAGGAATTCCTGCTCGTCGGAGAGGGAGAGGTTCACTTGAAGGCTCCTTGAATCGTCGGGTTCGTGCGGTTCACGCGGGCGCGGTTTCCTTGGAGCGGATCTCCGAGAACGGGATGCCCTTGTCCAGGCGAGGCGCGGGCGGCAGCCCGAGCACGCGCTCGCCGACCGTGTTGCGCAGGATCTCTTCGGTTCCGCCGGCCGACTTCAGCCCTGGCAGGAACGAGATCATGTAGGCCCACTCGCTGTCCTCGGCGAGGGCGTCGGGGCCGACGACGTCGGCGATCAGGTCGCCGGCTTTGATCGCGCCGTTGACGATCGTGATCTTCGCCAGACCCGACTCGGGTCCGGGCACCTGGCCTTTCTGCAGCGCGGACAGCGTCCGGTAGCCGGTGAAGCGCACGGCGAGCAGTTCGCTGGCGATCTCGCCGAGCTGGTGGCGCACCTCGGGATCGCGGCGCGCGTGCGCGTCGGCGGCGATCGCTTCGGCGAACCGGTTGGAGTTGTAGCCCATCCCCTCGCTGCCGAGTCCGATCGTGACGCGCTCGAACATCAGCGTCGTCAGCGCAGTTCCCCAGCCGTTGCCGACTCCGCCGACGACGGCGTCGGCGTCGATCGCGACGTCGTCGAAGAAGACCTCGTTGAACTCGGCCTCGCCGGAGATCTGGCGCAGCCCGCGCACGGTCACGCCGGCGCCGTCGATCGGGACGATGAACATCGTCAGCCCCTTGTGCTTGGGCACGTCTGAGTCGGTGCGCGCGAGCAGCAGGCCGTAGGCGGCGAACTGTGCGTTGGTCGTCCACACCTTCTGCCCGCTCAACCGCCAGCTGCCGTCGTCCTGCAGGCGCGCGCGGGTCTGGACGGCCGCGAGGTCGGACCCGGCGGCGGGCTCGGAGAACAGCTGGCACCAGACCTCGTCGCCGTGCAGCATCGGGCCGAGGTAGCGACCCTTCTGCTCGTCGGTGCCGTGGGCGATGATCGTCGGCCCGAGCATGCCGACGCCGATCGCGTCGAGGATCCCGGGGACTTTCGCGCGGGCGATCTCCTGGTTGCAGATCACCTGCTCGATCGGCCCGAGGCCCTGGCCGCCGTACTCCTTCGGCCAGGTCACGCCCGCGAGGCCGCCCTCGGCGAGCTTGCCCTGCCACGCGCGGCGGGCGGCGACTATCTCCGACTCGTCCTGCAGGGCGCCCGGTCCGGTGAGCACGGGAGCTTCGGACTTGTGCTCCTCGAGCCATCCGCGCACCTGCGCGCGGTACTCGGCCTGCTGAGGTGTGTCATCGAGATCCACGGGCGTCCTCCTTTGGCTGACTGACCAGTCAATCTATCGCGCTCAAAGGTACTCCTCGGCGCGCTGGGACGTCAGATCGTGGCGGTTGCGGCCGCGGAGCGGCCCTGCTCGCGGGCGCGGATCGGCGCCCGGTTGCGTGTCAAGCGCCCGGCGGGAAGGGCATTTCGCGCGTGGGCGGCTGGTCGTACACGCCCACGAAGCCGCGCGGGAAAGGAGTCGGCGCGCCGTTGGCGTAGTTCTGCACATGGCAGAGACGCCCGTGCAACGGCTCCGCCGCGAACCGGCTGAGCATGAGCAGGACGGAGCCGAGCGGGAGCCTGAGGGAAAGGCGTTTGAGGCTGAACGCGACGAGCCCGTACCCCGGCGCATCGTCAAGAGAACAATCAGCTTTCTGCACCTAGACGGCGGTTGATCCGATCGCCGCGTCAGGCGCCCGGTGGGAAGGGCACTTCGCGTGCGGGCGGCTGGCCGTAGACGCCCTCGAAGCCGCGATTGAGCAGCTGGCGCGCCTGCGTGCCGGGGTCGGGCGAGTCGAGCAGGATCGCGCCGAGCTCGACGCCGTGGCGCTTGGCGGTCGCTACGAGGCAGCGTCCGGCGGCGGCGGTGAAGCCCGTCTTCAGGCCGGTCGTGCCGGGGTAGTGGAAGAGCAGCAGCGGGTTGTTGTTGTACAAGTAGACGCTGCCGCCCTTGATCGCGAGCGACAGCTTGGCGCTGTAGGTGCGCGCGATGGTCGCAATCCGCGGCTGGGCGAGGTCGACGTGCGCGAGCACGGCGAGGTCGGCAGCGCACGAGAAGTTGCCCGCGTTGACGTAGCCGGACGGGGAGGAGTAGCGCGTGCAGCCCATCCCGAGCTGAGCCGCCTGCGCGTTCATCTGGTTGACGAACGCGCGGATGCTGCCGGCGTCGTGCTGGGCGAGCGCGATCGCCGCGTCGTTGCCGGACGGCAGCAGCAGGCCGTAGAGCATCGTCTCAAGGCGCACGTGGCGGCCGAGCGGAAGCACGCCGACCTTCGAGCCGGCCGAAGCGACTGCTGCCTTGGTCACGAGCACTCGCGCGTCGGGCGGCTGGCTCTGCACGGTCAGCAGCGCGGTCATCATCTTCGTCAGGCTCGCGATCGCCATCCGCGCGTACGGGTTGCGCTGCCACAGGACCTGGCCGGTCGCGACGTTGAACAGCAGCCCGGCGCGCGGCGGGTGGTGAAAGGCGAGGTGGACGGCGTCGCGCGCGGGCTTGCCGATCCCGGCGAGCGTCAGCGGCGGCTTGGCGAGTGGTAGGCCGGTCGCCGACACCGACGGCGGGGCGACGACTCTGGCGCGCTGCGCGGCGCGACCGTGTGCCGCGGCGGTCGCCGAACGGCGATGGGCCGCGCCGGGGGAGCTGGACAGCGCGAGCGCTGCGGCCGCGGCGGCGACGAGCGCTAGCACGACCGCGACGGCGCCGATCACGCGCCTGCGCTGCTGTCGCCGGCGCGCGCGCTGGCGCCGGCGAAGGCTTTCGTCGAATGTCATGAACGGTGGGCTCATCGTGTTCGTGTCGCGCGCGGGGGCACGCGCGCAAGAGGCTACGACGCGCACGCCGGCGCGCGTCGCGGTCCGGTCAGCGGGGAGGATCGCGCAACGCGCCGACGACGCCGATCGTGATCAGCACGAGGATCAAGATCGAGAGCACGGCGGCGACGGTCAGGCCCTGTTCGACGATCGACGCGAGCGTGAGGAACGCGAAGCCGGCGATGAACACGAGCACCGCGGCGAGCACGGCGTTGCGCCTCATGCGCGCCTCCGGCTCGCAGCCGCGTGACGATGGCCCGCATGGATCGGATCGTCGTCGCGCATCGGCTCAGTACACGGGCCGGGGCGGCGTCCGTGGGCCTTTCTCGGAGGTGAGCTTGGAGCTGACGAATACCTTGATCGCGGCGAGCCCGAAGAGGAATCCGCCGACGTGCGCGAAGTAGGCGACGCCGCCTTCGCCGATCGGACTGGCCAGCCCGGCGGCCCCGAGCAGCAGGTTCTCGAGGAACCAGAACGCGAGCAGGAGCAACGCGGGCACCTCGACGATCGTGACGAAGAAGATGATCAGCACGAGCGTGAGGACGCGGGCGCGCGGATAGAGCAGCAGGTAGCCGCCGAGCACGGCAGCGATCGCGCCGGAGGCGCCGAGCGTGGGGGCGGTCGAGTTGGGCCCGACGAGCACCTGCGCGGCGAGCGCGACGATGCCGCCGAGCAGATAGAAGACGAGGTAGCGCAGCCGCCCGGTCACGTCCTCGACGTTGGGGCCGAAGATCGTGAGGAAGACCATGTTGCCGAAGATGTGAAGGAAGCTGCCGTGCAGGAACATCGACGTGAAGATCGTCGCCCAGGTCGCCGGCTGCGCCGGCGGCGTGCCGGTGACGCCGGGCATTCCCTGGCATGCGATCCCCTGCTGCGCGCCTTCGGCGCTCGGCACGGTCACGAGGTCGCAGTGGCTGGGAGAGTGCGTGAGCTCGTACGGGATCGCGCCGTAGTGGACGGAGACGTTGGTGCTTGGGCCGCCGAAGAAGCTCCCGCCGTGGCGGAGCGAGATGAGGTAGACGATCACGTTGATCGCCACGAGCACGACCGTGACGATCGGGAACTTCGCGAGCGGGATGTTGTCTTTGAAAGGGAGGAAGAACATGGAGCGGCTCGAGGAAGCCTTTCAGGCTGCGTCCCGGCCACGCGGCGCCCAGCTGACCGTCGGCGCGCGCGGTCCGCGGCCAGCGTGCTTGCGTGACTACGCGCGCGCGGCGAGCGGCCCGACACCGTCGCGCGGCTGGGGCACGTGCTGGTCTGCGTGGTAGGAGGAGCGCACGAGCGGGCCGGCGGCGACGTGGTCGAAGCCGAGGGCATACGCGGCCGCCTCGAGCGCGGCGAACTCGTCGGGGTGCCAGTAGCGCACGACGGGCAGGTGGCGCTCGGAGGGGCGCAGGTACTGGCCGACGGTGAGCACGCCGACGCCGTGCTCGCGCAGCGCGGCGAACGCGTCGACGAGCTCGTCGTGGGTCTCGCCGAGGCCGACCATCAGCCCGGACTTGGTGACGACGTCACCTTCGCCCATCTGGCGGGCCATCCGCAGCACGCGGCAGGAGCGCTGGAACTCCGAGCCGCGCCGCGCAATCGGGTAGAGCCGCGGCACGACCTCGACGTTGTGGTTGAACACGTCGGGACGCTCGGCGATGACCTTGGCGAGCGGCATCTCGTGGCCCTGGAAGTCGGGCGTGAGCACCTCGATCTGGCAGTCGGGGGCCTGGCGGCGGACCTGGCGGATCACGCCGACGAACGCGGATGCGCCCTTGTCGGGCAGGTCGTCGCGGTCGACGGACGTGATCACGGCGTGGCGCAGCCCCATCCGCGCGATCGAGCGCGCGACGCGCGCGGGCTCGAGCGGGTCGTTCCAGGTCGGCTTGCCGGTCTTGACGTTGCAGAACCCGCAGCGCCGGGTGCACGTGTCGCCGAGGATCATGAACGTCGCGGTGCCGCGCTCCCAGCACTCGCCCACGTTGGGGCACGCGGCCTCCTGGCAGACGGTGTGCAGGTTCTCTGAGCGGATCAGGTCGGTCAGCTCGCGGTAGCGCTGGCCGCCGGGCGCGGGCACCTTGAACCACGGGGGCTTGCGCTCGCGCAGCGGGCGCACGTCGGACCCGAGCACCTTCAGCACGTCGGCGCCGCCGGGGTTGGCGCGCGATCGCGTGGCGCTCATACGAGCGCCGCCTCGACCGGACTGGTCGATCTCGAGTTGATCGGCTCCGCCCCTGCCGGGGCTCCGCTGCTCGCGTTCGTCGTGGCGATCCCGAGTCGCGTCGGCGAGACGAGCCGCTGGCGCCGGCCGCGCGCGTCGCAGAAGCGGTAGGCGATCTCCTTGCGAAAGCAGGCCACGCCGGGCGCCGCGCCGGCGCCGAGCTCGGCGGCGATCGAGGTCATCTGAACGTCGGGCAGGCCGCAGGCGACGACCCACGAGAACGGCTGCAGGTCGTTGTCGACGTTGACGGCGAAGCCGTGCGTGGCAACGCCGCGCGAGACGTGTACGCCGATCGAGGCGATCTTGCGGTCGCCGATCCACACGCCGGTGTAGTCGATGCCCTCGTCGTGGCGCGAGCGCGCGCCGATCGCGAACTCGCCGAGCGCGGCGACGATCGCAGCTTCGATCGTGCGCAGGTGAGCGCCGACGTCGTCGACGCCGACGATCGGATAGCCGACGAGCTGTCCGGGCCCGTGATAGGTGAGCTTGCCGCCGCGGTCGGTGCTCGCGACGTCGATCCCTTTGGCGCGGTAGAAGTCCTCGGGGAAGGGAAGGTCCTGCGCGCCCGAGCGCCGCCCGCGCGTGTAGACGGGAGGGTGCTCTAGCAGCAGCAGCAGGTCGGGCAGCTCGCCGGCGAGGCGGCGCTCGTGCAGCCGCTGCTGGATCGCCACGCCGGATCGGTAGTCGACGGTGCCGAGGTGGCAGACCCACAGCTCGGGGGCGGAGCTCGATCGATCGCGCTGACTGCTCATTCGGAAGCTGCAGCCAGCCTAGCGCCGGCCGCGAGCGCGGCGCGCGCGGGATCTGACGCGAGCAGCGAGTAGACGGCGTCGTCGCTGTAGCGGTCGCCGACTCGATAGGCCTGGCGCAGGACGCCCTCGAGCTGGAAGCCGAGCCGCTCGGCGACGGCGCAGCTGGCCCGGTTGTCGACGTCGGCGCGAATCTCCACGCGCGTCAGCTGCCAGCGCTGGAAGCTGTCGTCGACAAGCGCGCCGACGGCGGCGGTGACGACGCCCTTGCCCTCGCTGGCCGCGTCGATCCAGTAGCCGATTGCGGCAGAGTCGTTGGCACCGTCGACGGTGACGCCGACGACCCCGGCGAGACGACCGGCGGCGAGGATCGCGCGGCTGAGCCCGGTGTCGTCGTGCTCCATCGCTCGCGCTCGCGTGATGAACGCGCGCGTGTCACCGAGCGTCTGATCGCTCGCCCAGCTGATCCACAGCGCCAGGCGCGCGCGGTTGCGCTCGATCACCGCGTGCAGCTCGTCGGCATCGCCGTCGCCGAGCTCGCGCAGCGCGTAGCCGTCGTGCAGCAGGAAGTCGGGCGCCTGGCTCACAGCGTCAGCGACGCGGGGGCCTGCAGCAGCTCGCGGATCCGCGCGAGGAACTCGGCGGCATCGGCGCCGTAGAGGATTCGGTGGTCGCAGATCAGCGTGACTGTCATCGTGTGGCGGGCGACGAGCTCGCCGTCGCGGACGACGGCGCGCGGCTGCACGGCGCCGACGGACAGGATCGCCGCCTGCGGCGGGTTGATGATCGCCGTGAAGCTGGTGATGCCGTACATGCCGAGGTTCGACACGGTGAACGTCCCGCCGCCGAGCTCTGGGGGCGTGATCGTCCCGTCGCGCACGCGTCCGGCGAGCGCGCGCGCCTCGCGGGCGATCTCGCCGAGCGCCTTGCCGTCGGCGTCGAACACAGTCGGCACGACGAGCGCGTCCTGCGCGGCGACGGCGACGCCGACGTTGACGCGCGAATGCAGCTGCAGCGCGCCGTCGCGGTAGCTGCCGTTCGCGCGCGGGTGCTCGCGCAGGGCGAGCGCGCACGCCTTGACGACCATGTCGTTGTACGTCGGCGCCTCGTCTGACGAGATCCGCTTGAGCTCGGTGCGCAGCTGAACGCACGCCTCCATGTCGACGTCGCTGGAGATCGCGAAGTCGGGGATCGTCGCCTTGGACTCGGCCATCCGCCGGGCGATCGTCTGCCGCATCTTCGTCAGCTGCTGCGTCGTCGTCTGACCCTTGGCCGTCGCCACGTCCTCGCGCACCGGCGCCGCCGGCGCCGCTGCCACCGCGCGCTCGCCCTCGCGAACGCCGACGCTCGGCGCGGCCGGTACCGCGGCGCCCTCGACGTCGGCCTTGACGATCCGCCCGCCCGGGCCGCTGCCGGCGAGCGCGTGCAGGTCCACTCCGCGGTCCTCGGCGATCCGCCGCGCGAGCGGCGACGCCTTGACGCGCTCGCTCGCCTGCTCGGGAGCGCGCCCCGGCGCGGGGCTCGACGCCCCACCGACCAACGACTGCGTCGTCGGTGCCCCGATCTCGACGATGCTCTCGACAGCTGCGGCGGCGGCGGCATCGGGCGCGCCCGCTGCCGTGCCGGCCGCCGCGCGTTGTCCCGCGGCCGTCCCGGCGCCGGCGCGCTGGCCGTTGGCATCGGCGGCGCCGGCCGCGGGAGCACCGGTCGCACCGGCCCCTTCGCCCATCTGACCGGCCGCGCCGACGCGTGCGATCACCTCGCCGACCGCCAGCGTGTCGCCTTCGGCGGCGATCCGCGACAGCACGCCGTCCTGGTCTGACTCGTATGTCATCGCGGCCTTGTCGGTCTCGATCTCGACGAGCTCCTCGCCGCGGCTGACGGTGTCGCCGTCGGCCTTCAGCCAGCGCAGGATCGTGCCCTCCTCCATCGTGTCGGACAGGCGCGGCATGACGATGTCGGCCATCAGCGCCCTCCTCCTCCGCCGCCGACCGGCGCGCTGGCGTCCGGAGACTCGGCCGTGCCGGCGTTCGCCGAGGCCGCGCCGCCAGGCGCAGCGCGGGGCGCCGGTGTCGATGGCGCCAGCCCGAGCGTCTGCAGCACGGCGGCGACGACCTGCGGCCCGTGCGGGTAGGCGATGTCCTCGAGCGGCTTGGTGTATGGCATCGGGACGTCGGCGCCGGAGACTCGCCGGACGGGGGCGTCGAGGTCGTCGAACGCCTGCTCGGAGATCAGCGCGGCGAGGTTGGCGCCGACGCCGCCGTGCGGCCAGCCCTCCTCTACGATCACGCAGCGGTTGGTCTTGGCGACAGAGGCGAGGATCGTGTCGAGGTCGAGCGGGCGGAGTGTGCGCGGGTCGATCACCTCGGCGCTGACGGAGTGCTCGTCTGCGAGGGTCGCGGCCGCGCGCTCGGCGGTGAGCGCCATCCGCGAGATCCCGACGATCGTCACGTCGGACCCTTCGCGGGTCACGCGCGCGCGGCCGAAGTCGACGAGCACGTCGTCGCCGTCGGGCACGTCGCCGCGGATGCCGTAGAGCGACTCGTGCTCGATGAAGATCACGGGGTTCTCGTCGCGGATCGCGCTCTTGAGCAGCCCCTTGGCGTCGGCGGCGGTCGCGGGCGTCGCGACGAGCAGGCCGGGGATGTGCAGGAACAGCGCCTCGAAGCAGTGGGAGTGCGTCGGGCCGAGCTGGTGGCCGGCGCCCTGGGGCATCCGGACGACGAGCGGAACGGTCGCCTGGCCGCCGAACATGTAGTGGATGTGCGCGGCGTGGTTGACGATCTGGTCGAACGCGAGCAGCGCGAAGTTGATCGTCATCAGCTCGACGACGGGCCGCAGCCCGGCCATCGCGGCGCCGACGCCCATGCCGACGATCGTGTTCTCGGAGATCGGCGTGTCGCGCACGCGCTTCTCGCCGAACTCATCGAGCAACCCGTCGGTGACCTTGAACGCGCCGCCGAACACGCCGATGTCCTCGCCCATCAGCAGCACGCGCGCGTCGCGGCGCAGCTCCTCGCGCAGCCCGGCGTTGAGCGCCTCGCGGTAGCGCAGCTCGGCCATCAGGCGGCGTCCTCGGAGTGGCCGAGCGCGTCGGTGATCTGCTGCTGGATCCCGTCGCCGTCGCGCGCCTGCGAGAA
>DASXIJ010000123.1:0-8366 GCA_036498045.1 Solirubrobacteraceae bacterium | reverse complement strand
CTCGTCGATGTAGATGATCCCCGTCTCGGCCTTCTTGACGTCGTAGTCGGCCGCCTGGATCAGCTTCAGCAGGATGTTCTCGACGTCCTCGCCGACGTACCCCGCCTCGGTCAGCGCCGTCGCGTCGGCGATCGCGAACGGGACGTTGAGGATCCGAGCGAGCGTCTGCGCGAGCAGCGTCTTGCCGCACCCCGTCGGCCCGAGCAGCAGGATGTTCGACTTCTGCAGCTCGATGTCGGTCTCGCCCGACATCATCATCTGCACCCGCTTGTAGTGGTTGTAGACCGCGACCGACAGCGTCCGCTTGGACGGATCCTGACCGACGACGTACTCGTCGAGCACGTCGTAGATTTCACGCGGCTTGGGAAGGTTCTCGAGGTCGAACGCCGGCGGCGCCGACAGCTCCTCGTCGATGATCTCGTTGCACAGGTCGATGCACTCGTCGCAGATGTACACCCCCGGCCCGGCGATCAGCTTCTTGACCTGGCGCTGGGACTTGCCGCAGAAGCTGCATAGAAGCTGCTCGTTGGAATCCGTCGGCCGCGCCATCGCTCGTCAGCTCAATGCTCCGAGATCACGCGGTCGATGATTCCGTACGCCTTGGCCTCCTCGGAGGACATGAAGTAGTCGCGCTCGGTGTCCTTGCCGACCTGCTCGAGATCCTTGTGAGTGTGCTTGGCGATGATCTCGTCCAAGCGTTTGCGCACGTCGATGATCTCTTTGGCGTGGATCTCGATGTCTGTCGCCTGGCCTTCGAAGCTCGACGAGACCTGGTGGATCAGGATCTTTGCGTTCGGGAGCGCCATCCGCTTGCCCTCCGCGCCGCCGGCGAGCAGCAGCGCGCCCATCGACATCGCGATGCCGACGCAGATCGTCTGCACGTCGGGCTTGACGAACTGCATGGTGTCGTAGATCGCCAGCCCCGCGTACACCGAGCCGCCGGGCGAGTTGATGTAGATCGAGATGTCCTTCTCCGGGTCCTCTGACTCGAGGTGCAGCAGCTGCGCGACGATCAGGTTGGCGATCTGGTCGTCGACCGGCGTGCCGAGGAAGATGATCCGCTCGTTGAGCAGGCGGCTGTAGATGTCAAACGCGCGCTCGCCGCGTGAGGTCTGCTCGACGACCATGGGAACAAGTGGGCTCATACTCCTCGCTTCTGTTTCGCTTCGCCGACCGGATTCCTCTAGAGGCTAGCTGCTGCCCGCGCCCGGGTCCGTAGGTGTCCACAGCTTGCCCGCCCCGGGCGCGCCCGCCGGCTGCGGCTCGCCCGGCGGCGGCGCCTGCAGCCCCGGCGTCCACAGCTGCTCGCGCGCTTGCGCCCGCGCGACCGAGATCGGCTGCGAGCGCTCGGCGATCAGCTCGATCGCCATCCGCGCTGCGAGATCCTCGCTCAGCTCCTCCAGGCGCCCGTTGGCCTGCAGTTCGTCGATCAATTTCACCGGCTCGACGCCCTCGCGCTCGGCGACCGGGGTGACCGCCTCGAGCAGGCGCTCCTGCGACGGGACGATCCCCTCGGCCGCGACGATCGCGCTGAGCACCGCCTCGCGGCGCAGCGCGCGCTCGGCTTCGCCCTGCATCTCCGCCAGGATCTCGTCCTCCTCACGACCGGTGATCTGCAGGTAGGCCTCGCGCGAGACGCCGCGGTGCGAGAGCGAGTGCAGCATCCGCTCCCACATCTCACGCGCCCGCGCCTCGATCAGCTCGGGCGTCAACGGGACCTCCGCCTCCTCGACCGCCGCGTCGAGCGCCGACTCGCGGAACTCCGCGTCGATTCGCTCGCTCTCGGCCTCGGTCAGGCGCGCGCGCACGTCCTCGCGCAGCTCGTCGAGGTCGTCGAACCCGGCGTCGATCGCGAGGTCGTCGTCGACCGCGGGAAGCTCCTTGCGCTTGACCTCCTTGACGTCGATCGCGAACACGGCGTCGCGCCCGGCGAGCTCCTCGTTGGGGTAGTCGCCCGGGAACTTCAGCTCGACATCCCTGCGCTCCCCTGCGCTCGCGCCGATCAACCCCTCCTCGAATCCCGGGATCAGGTTTCCGCCGCCGAGCTCGACGAGCTGGTCGCGGCCCTCGCCGCCGGCAAACGGCTGGAGCTCGCGCTCGCCCGACTCGGCGTCTGAGTCATCGTCCGACTCGGCGTCACGCTGAACCGGCAGCGACCCGACGTAGTCGATCACGACGAAGTCGCCCTCCGCCGCCGGGCGCTCGGCCGTCTCCAGTCGCGCCAGACGCTCGCGCATCGCGTCGATCTCGCGATCGATCAGCTCGTCCTCGATCACGAGCTCGCGGCGCGGCACCTCGAGCCCTTCGTAGCGCCCCAGCTTCGCCTTCGGCAGCACGCCGATCTCGATCGAGAACTCGAGCGCCTCGCCCTCGCGCGGAAGGTCGGCGAGGTCCAGCTGCGGGTCGCCGACCGGCACGACCCCGGCCGTCTCGATCGCCTGCGCGTACCAGCTCGACAGCGACTCACGCACGGCCTGGTCAAGCACGGCCTCGCGACCCACGCGCTGGATCACCAGCGGCGTCGGCACCTTGCCCCGGCGAAAGCCCGGCAGCTTCAGCTCACGCCCGAGCTGGCGCGCCTTGGTCTCCAGCCGCCCCTGCACCTCCGCCGGCGGGACCTCCACTTGCACACGAACGCGAGAGTCTGAAAGCTCGGTGACGGTCGTCTGTAGCGGGGTGCTCACTTGCGCCACGATACCGTGCCGCCTCGTGATGGCTCGGCCACCCGCGAAGCGCTCGCGACGCGTTCGGACATGGCTGTGGACCGGCCCCGCCGGTCACCTGCTCGGGGGCGCGCTCGACGTCACCGAAGCGCTCGTGCGCCACGCCTGGCGAACGCGGCGCCGTCGTGCGCGCGCGGCTCGCGCCGGCCGCAGCTCACGCTGAGGCCGGCGCGATAGACGGGGCGCCCCCGGGGGGTGCGCCTAGACGCCGACGGCCGCCGCCGCGCGGCCGAATGCCAGGGCGGCGCCGCGCGGAAGCACGAGCACCGGGCAGCGCGCGATCTCGATCACATGCGTGGCCGAGGCGCTGAGCGCGACGTGACCCTGCTCGGCCTCCGGGCGCGAGTCGACGACGAGCAGGCCCGCGTCGTCGTTGGCGACCGGCGCGACGTTCGCGCCGAGCGCCGCCGCGAGCGACTCGGCAGTGGCGCGCGCGCCGCCGTCGGAGTCGCCGATCGCGACGACCGAGCCGATCCGCGCCGGCTCGTCGGCTAGCCCGACCGGCGCGATCGCGACCGCCACCGGACCGCCTTCCAGCAGCTGCTGGGCGGAGTTGCCGATCGAGATGTGGCCGTTGGCGGTGTGCGAGTCAGAGCAGAACACGACCACGCTCGCGCCCTCGCGCTCGGCCAGCGCGCCCAGGCCCTCGGGCGTCGAGCGGTCGGTCACGACGTGCCGCGCGACGTCGGCGTCGCCGAACAGGCTCGCGCCGCGCGCAAGCAGCTCCTCGGCCTCGCTCTGGGCTAGGCGCTCGCGGTCGAGATCGGGCTCCTGGGAGTGGCGAACGTACGCGAGCGCGACCTCTCCGCCGGCCCGTGCGAGCAGCCGCCCGAGGGCGATCGCGTCGTCCTCGTTGGCCGTGCCGTCATAGGAAACGATGATCTTCGTGGGCATCTGGTTCTCCTTCGTCTGGCCCGCGCTCGGCGGACCGAAGCTTGTGTTGGGTCGTCTCTTTCCGCTGATGCTGGCAGCTTCCTGCCATCACATCCGCCGATCTTTCTGATCGCTGCTATAAGAATAGCTAATGCTCAATGTCGCTCGTCTGAAGATCCTCAAGGAGGTCGCCTACCGCGGCTCGCTGTCGCGCGCCGCCGACGAGCTGTCCTACTCGCAGTCGGCGATCTCCCAGCAGATCGCCGCGCTGGAGGCCGAAACCGGAATGGCGCTGCTCGAGCGCCATCCGCGCGGCGTCAGCCTGACGGCCGCCGGGCAGACGCTCGTCGGTCACGCCGAGGGGATCCTCGCGCGCCTGGACACCGCCGAGGCGGCGCTGTCGGCGATCGCCGGGCTGCGCGGCGGGCGCCTGCGGATGGCGTCGTTCCCGACGGCCGGATCCACGCTGATGCCGGTCGCGATCGCCAACTTCAGCGCCACCTACCCCGACGTCGAGCTGAC
Organism: Solirubrobacteraceae bacterium; assembly: GCA_036498045.1. Classification (GTDB taxonomy): domain Bacteria; phylum Actinomycetota; class Thermoleophilia; order Solirubrobacterales; family Solirubrobacteraceae; genus Palsa-744. Next base: position 4,248 of record DASXIJ010000123.1, on the reverse strand, counting down.
GCTGTCAGAGGGCGAGCCCGACGAGATCGCGCCGCGCCTGCGTGCCGGCGAGCTCGACCTTGCATTGCTGTTCGAGTTCGACCAGGAGACCCCGGCGCTCGCCGAGATCGCGCGCTCGCCGCTGCTGGAGGACCCGATGTACCTCGCGCTCCCGCGCGAGCACCGGCTCGCCGGCAAGTCGCGGCTGCGCCTGTCAGACCTGCATCGCGAGGCGTGGGTGCAGACGTCGAGCTCGAGCCCGTGCGCGCGCCACGTCGTGCGCAGCTGCCACGCCGCCGGCTTCGAGCCGATCGTCTCGTTCGAGAGCGACGACTACCAGACGGTCCAGGGGCTCGTCGCCGCGGGCGTCGGCGTCGCGCTGATCCCCCAACTCGCGCTGTCGGTCGTGCGCGAGGACATCGTCGTCCGCGCCCTCTCGCCCGCGCCGCCCGTGCGCCAGGTGATCGCCGCCACACCCGAGGGCGCGCGGCTCGTGCCCGCCGCGCCGGCGATGCTCGCCGTCCTCGCCCGTGCGGCGGACGAGCTCAAGCAAAGGGCGCCCGGCCTACCGGCCGGGCGCCCCTGATTGCTTCGCTTCGGTGCTGCTAGATGGTTACGGAATCGCCGGAGCCAAGTAGGCTTCGTTCATGATTTTGGCCATCAGTTTGTAGCCCGTCAGGCTCGGGTGAATGTCACCTTCGCAGCCAGGGTCCGTGCCCGTTGACGGGGTCTGGACGTTCGGGTTACACATTTCGGTGTATTTCGCGATCGCTTTTTTCTCCGCGACCGGCCCTTTGCCAAGGGCATTGAACTTCGTCATCACGTCGGCCCAGTGGATGTTCGTCAGACCGCTTTTTTCAAGGGCTTCTTTGACGCGGAGGTTGACCAGCCCCTGCAGCCCGTCGCTGCCTTTCAGCAGGAACGTTTGCGGGTTGTAGAAGCCCATCACGACGATCGGTCCCGTGAACCCACCGAATTCGTCAATCACTTTGGCCGTGTCGGTGATGTTTTTGGTGATGTTCGGGATAAGCACGAACGACGCGTGACCCAGCAGGCATTGTTTGAACGCTTCCGCCTCTTCGGCCTGATCGTGTGCGGATTCGCCGTTCAGCGCGTAGACTTTGGTCCCGTCTTCGGGGTCGCCAGGAGCTGATTTCGAGTTCGGCTGCACGCTGAAGAATTTAGATCCGAATTCTTCGCCCACTTCTTTTTTGCATCCTTCGATGCCCGCGAGCTCGTCGTTCGAGCCGATCTGCAGCGAGATCGCTTCGACTTTGCCTTTCGCACCGCTGCCGTTCTCCGCGCCCAGCACTGCGAGCGCGTTTTCGAGCTGCGACGTGAGGCCGAGCGAGTTGTGCAGCGGCAGCCCGTTGACGAAGTGGTACCGGCACGGGTGCCAGTCGCCGACGCCCTGGATGCCTTCGGGGCCTTCGGTCGATTTCTGGCCGCCGATCGCTTCGTTTTCGCCGATCAGGCCGTTTGAGGTCTCACCGGGGCAGCCGTCGTTGACCAGCCTGATGGTTTTGCCAATCTCGGTCGCGTGGTGCAGGTCGGTTGTCAAGTAGTTGGTGAAACCTTCTTCGAAGTACGACGGTGACTCATTCGGGAAATGCAGGTTGAACTTTTCCGCCGTGTAGCCGAAGGAGATCGAGTCCCCCAGGGCCAGATACGTCGTGGTCGGCGGGGCGATTGCGTTGGCGGCCGCCGGGGCGATCACGAACGCGGCGAGCGCCATCGTGAGCGCCGCACAACAGCCGATCAGCCGTCCGCGAGCGCGAAGCGTCGCAAAGCCATGCATGGCTTGCATGTGTCACTTCCTCCTCATACGAGCGGAGCCCAAACGACAGCGACTTCGCCCCCGCGCAGCCCCTCAATGGAATTGTCCCTCACTAAGTTGTCCGCAACCGAACTGCGCTGCAGAACTTTGGCAGCATAGCCAATCGCGCGCTCACGTGTCAAGCGCGGTTTATCGACCGGAGCGTCGCCGCTCTCTCGGCGCGTCGGGCTCAGCGCCGTCCGCGCCGGATGCGATCTTTGAGCAGATGAGCATCCTGCTGTTGATCGTAGGCCTGCTGGCCGGCGCGGCTGTCGCCGCGGCGATTGCCCGCCCGCGCGGCGACCGCGTGCGCGACGAACTGAAGTCGATCTCCGTCGACGTGCTCGCCCAGACGGGCGACTCGCTGGCGCAGCGCCTGGCCGAGCAGCGCGTCGCAGAGCAGGAGCGAACGAGCGGCGAGATGGCGCGGCGCGCGGAGGAGTTCAAGGGGCTCGTGCGCCCGATGCAGGAGAAGCTCGGGCGGATGGAGAGCGAGATCGCGCGCTTGGAGCGCGAGCGGCGCGAGGCGCACGGCGAGCTCTCCCAGATGGTGCGCACGCTGGGTGACGGCGTCGGCACGCTGCGCCAGGCGACCGGCAACCTCGCGTCGGCCCTGCGGCGGCCGTCGACGCGCGGCTCGTGGGGTGAGATCCAGCTGCGAAACGCGGTCGAGATGGCCGGCATGGTCGCGCACTGCGACTTTCTCGAGCAGAGCACGATCCGCGACGACGAGGGCGCCCTGCGGCCCGACATGCTCGTGCGGCTGCCCGGCGGCAAGGTGATCGTCGTCGACTCGAAGGTGCCGCTCGACGCCTACCTCTCGGCGCTCGAGGCCGAGGACGAGGACGAGCGCGAGCGACACGTCGCGCGCCACGCGCGCCAGACGCGCGAGCACATCTCAAAGCTCGCCGCGAAGGGCTACCACGCGCGGCTGGAGGAGAGCCCCGAGTTTGTCGTGATGTTCGTGCCGTCCGACGGCATCTACCACGCCGCGCTCGCGGCCGACCCCGCGCTGATCGAGTTCGGCGTTCAGCAGCAGATCCTGATCGCCACGCCGACGACGCTGATCGGGCTGCTGTGGGCGACCCACTACGGCTGGCGCGAAGAGCGGATCGCCGAGTCCGCCCGCGAGATCGCCGCCTCCGCGCGAGAGCTGCACCGGCGACTGGGACGGTTCGTCGAGCCGCTCGCGAAGGTCGGTCGCCAGCTCGACTCGGCGACCGCCGCCTACAACGAGGCGGTCGGCTCCTTCGACGCGCGCGTCGTGCCGCAGGTCCGCAAGATCGAGGCGGCCGGCGCCTCCTCCGATCGGGCGGTCGACGCCCCACCGATCGCCGAGACGGCCGCTCGCGCGGTCACGGCGCGGCTGGCGTCCGCCGCGGAGGACCCGCTCGACGACCGCCCTCAGGACGGCCCGAAGCCGGCGCCGGCAGAGCTGGCGCTGGCCGACCAGCCGCAGTCGCTGCAGGCGCTCGAGCTCGCCCGGTCCGCGCGGATCTCCGCCGCAAAGCCGTCACGGCGATCAGCGTGAGCGCGATCGGCACGGTCGCCGGCAGCTCGTCGACCGCGAAGAACAGCAGGTCAAACGCGAGCGCGAAGCCGGCGGCGAGCACCGCGCCGCGCGCCTGCTGAGCGCGCCCGGCCCAGACGATCAGCAGCGCGCCGACCGCGCCCGCGACGAAAAGGTCGCCGTACCCGATGACAGCCGAGCCGAACACCGCGTCCTGCAGGCGCGGCAGCCCCGCGGCGGGGTGTGCCGCGTTGAGCGCGCTGCTGGGCTTCTGCAGCTGGTCTGACACGACGAGGGCCGTGTCGGCGATCGCCATCGCGACGATCCCGGCGCCGAGCCAGCGCGGCGGCGTGACGCTCGCGAGCAGCACGCCGAGGGCGACGCAGCTGAGCGCCGACAGCGCGAGCGCCGCGGCCTCGCCGACGAGCGCCCCGCGCAGCCCCCACGCCAGCGCGAACAGCGCGACGACGAGCAGCGCGCGGCGGGGTCGCGCGCCGGGGGTCAGCCAACCGAGTGCGAGCGCCGCGAGTGCGGGGACGGCGACGAGCGCGAGATACGTGAGCCCCTGCGCGCTCGCGCGTTCGGCGGCGCCGACGACGATCGCGAACACGATCACCGACAGCGGCGGGATGAGCGCCCAGCGACGCGCGCGTAGCCGGCGCACGCTCGCGAGGCGATCCTCGACCGGTTGTGGCACGCGCGGGAGCGCGACGATGGCCGCCTGCGCCAGCGAGAGCGCCGCGATCGAGACCGAGAACGGGAGCATCGCCGTCACGATAGATCGGCGCGCGCTCGGCGGCGGCGTACGATGTGCTGCAGCGATGAGCACCGCCGACGCGCCCGCGGCCCAGGCGCCGCCGATCCTGCACCTGTCGGCCGTCGTCGGCAGTCCGTTGCGCGACGCCGACGGCGAGCGCCTCGGCAAGGTCGAGGACCTGATCGT
>DASXIJ010000122.1:0-10805 GCA_036498045.1 Solirubrobacteraceae bacterium | reverse complement strand
TCCACCCAGTGGGCCATCCCGCTCGCCGCCGCGTGCGCGCTGCTGGTCGTTGCTGCTACCGCCGAGATCGTGCTCGACGGCGCGGTTGGGCACTCGATCCTGATCCCCAAGCAGCCGCAGATCGCCGGCTGGCTGAGCGGGATCGGCGAGCGCCTGGGCTACCGCGTCTTCCTGATCGCGCTGATCGCGTTCACCGCCGGCTACGCCGGCCTGATCGCGCTCGCGCGTGTCGTCTCCAAACGATGGGCGATCGCGCTGATCGTCGTCCTGCACGCGTTGATCTTCATCGGGCCGGTCCTCCTGTCGACCGACGTCTTCAGCTACATCGCCTACGCGCGGATGGGCGTTCAGCACGGGCTGAACCCGTACACGCACGGACCGATCGCGATCGCGCGCGATCCGATCTACCACTACATCGGCGCCGACTGGAAGAAGGTCGCGACCGCCTACGGGCCGTTGTACACGCTGATCTCCTATCCGTTCGGCCTGCTCGGCGTCACCGGCGCGCTGTGGGGGATGAAGGTGCTCGCGATGGTCGCCAGCGCGGGGACGTTGGCGCTGACGTGGCGCTGCGCGCGGCTGCGCGGGCGCGACCCGGTCGCCGCGACGCTGATCGTCGCCGCCAACCCGCTGTACGTGATCTACGGGCTCGGCGGCGCGCACAACGACCTGCTGATGCTCTTGATGATGATGGGCGCCGTCGCGCTGACGTTCGCCGGACGCGACGCGCCGGCCGCGGCCCTGGTGGTCGCCGGGGCGCTCGTCAAGGCGACCGTCGCCGCGCTGCTGCCGTTCATGCTGCTCGCGCGGCGCAGCGCCGCCCAGCTCCTCGGCGCACTCGCGGCGCTCGCGCTCGGGGCGCTCGTCGCCTACGCCGTGTTCGGCGCAGACGGCGTCAACATCGTCGCCGCGCTCAACCGCGACGCGGCGTTCGTCTCGACCGATAGCTTTCCGACGGAGATCGCCCACCTGCTGGGCAAGCCGGGCGTCTTCCCGGTCGACCACGACCTGCTCAAGGCGGGGTTGATCGTGATCGTCCTGCACCTGCTGTGGCGCACGTGGCGAGGCTATGATTGGGTGGCGGCGTCCGGCTGGGCGCTGCTGGCGATCTCGGTCACGAGCACGTGGCTCCTTGCGTGGTACATCCTCTGGCCGCTGCCGCTCGCTGTGATCGCGCGCGACCGTCGGCTGCTCGTGGCGACGCTCGCGATCCAGGCGCTGTTCATCGTCCATCAGCTGACGCCGCTGCTCGTGCCGGTCGGATGAGCGACGCGTCCAACAGGGCCCACAACGCCCTCGAGCGCCGTCTCGCGCGACTGCCAGAGGCGCTGCGCCCGCGCGAGCGCGAGGCGCCGGGCAGTGGTGACCTGTGGAGGGTCGAGACCTTCGTGCTGCTCGCCGTGGGGCTGCTGCTGGCGATCGCGACCGTCAACGACGTCGTCCTCGATACGCACGTCAACCACCGCTTGAACGCCGACCTGCGCACGTGGCGCGCGTACACCGGCCACCACTACAAGAACGTCGCGACCGAACAGGACGTCCTGCACTACACGACGACCGACGTCGTCTGCGGCAACACCACGCCCGGGCCGCCGAAACAGCGGATCCAGCTGTGCCTGGAGATGACCGGCCCGGTCGTGCACGGCTACCGCGCCGCGCGCGGTGGCTGGTACCTGCCGCCGCGCGCCGAAGACCTCCATCGGTACCGCTACGGCTGCTTCGGCCCGCCCAAGGCGCAGGGGCGCTGCCCGTGAGCACCGCGGTCGCGGTCGACGAGCGCGGGGCGCCCAAGGTCCGCCGCCTGCCATCGTGGTGGCCGCTCGCCGCGCTGACGCTGCTCGCGGCCGTCCTGCGGTTCGCCACGCTCGGCGAGCAGAGCTTCTGGTACGACGAGGCGTTCACGCCGGTGCACGTGCTGCACAGCGGCCTCGGGGCGACGCTGCACTCGGTCGTCCACACCGAGAACACGCCGCCGCTGTGGTACCTGATCGCCTGGGTCGACGTGCGGATCTTCGGCGACGGAGCGATCGCGCTGCGCTTCCCGTCGGCGCTCGCCGGCGTCGCGACCGTCCCCGTCGTCTGGGCGATCTGCGAGCGCCTCGGCGGCGGCTCGACCGTCGGTCGCCGCGCGGCGCTGTTCGCGGCGGCGATCGTCGCGGTCGACCCACTGTTCGTGTGGTACTCGCAGGAGGCGCGCGCGTATGGGCTGTTCGTGCTGATCGGCGCGCTTGCGATGCTCGGCTTCGTGCGGGTGCTCGAGGCGCCGACGCGCGGGCGCCTCGTCGCGTTCGCGCTCGCCGGAGCGCTCGCGCTGCTGACCCACTACTTCGCGACCTTCCTGCTCGTCCCGATGGCGCTCTGGCTGCTGCTCGACGCGCGCGTGCGCCGGGCGGCGCTGCCGGCGCTCGCCGCGATCGGCGTCGTCGGCCTCGCGCTGCTGCCGCTGATCTCCGCGCAGGGAGGTCACGGGACGCAGTGGATCGGGCGCTGGGCGCTGTCGAGCCGCCTGCAGGCGATCCCGCAGTACTACCTGACGGGGTATTCCAGCGCCTCGCTCGGCCGCGGCGTCGAGCTACTCGTCGCGCTGCCGATCTTGGCCGGTGCAGCGCTCGGCGCGTGGCGCCTGGCGGCGCCGTCGGGTCACGCCGACGCCGTCTCGCCGCCGCTTCGCCGCGCGGTCTGGATCGCGCTGTCGATCGCCGCGTTCGCTGTGCTCGCGCCGATCGTGCTGGCCGTCCTCGGCGCCGACTACCTCGCGCCACGCAACCTCGTCGCCGCGATGATCCCCGTCAGCGTGGTGATCGCGCTCCTGCTCGCGCTCGTCGATCCGCGCGCCCTCGGCGACGGGCTCGCGGCGCTCGCCGTCCTCGCCCTGTTGATCGTCTCGATCGACGTCGACCTCAGCCCGCGCCTGCAGCGCGGCAACTGGCGCGACCTCGCCGCGGCCATCGAACGGCAGGGCGGCGTCGTCGCGGGATCCTCTGGCTCCGGCGCGGCGGCTGCGACGAGCGCACGAGCGACGGGCGCCGAACGCGCGATCACTACGGTCGAGCTCGGCGCGGCGCCGCTGGAGTACTACCTGCCGCGCGTGCAGCTGAAGAACCTCGCTCGTGGCGAGCGCGTGCGCCTGACGGAAGTCGACGAGACGGGCTACTCGCCGCTGCGCGCCAGCGCCGGACGCCCGCCGGCGCCGGGCTTTCGCCTGCTCGAACGCGGCGACGTCGACGGACTGATCTACTACCGCTTCGTATCCTCCGTCCCGCGCCTGGTGTCGGAGGCACAGTTGCGCCGCCACGTGATCACGCTCGCCCACCCCGAGGTGCTCGTCGCGGCCGCAGCACAGGTCCTCAGTGCGCCGCACGCGACGCAATGAGGTGCACGCAAATGTCGTCGTCCGATCAAAACATTTAAGTTCTGCGAATGGCGTCGTCAACCGTCGAGGCTCGTAACGAGGCCGAGGTCGCGCTGGAGCTGGCGTGCGAGCACCTGCTTTCGCTGCAGAGCGAGGACGGCTGGTGGCAGGGCGAGCTGCAGACGAACGTGACGATGGACGCCGAGGACATTCTCCTGCGCGAGTTTCTCGGTGTGCGCCGGGCGGATGAGACAGAACGCTCGGCGGCGTGGATCCGCTCCCAGCAACGCGCCGACGGGACGTGGACGAACTTCTTCGGCGGCCCGGGCGACCTGTCGACGACGATCGAGGCGTACTGGGCGCTGCGCCTGGCGGGCGACGACCCCGCCGCCGAGCACATGCGCACGGCGGCCGAGTTCATCCGCGGCGAGGGCGGGCTGGCGCGGGCGCGTGTCTTCACGCACCTGTGGCTGGCGCTGTTCGGCCTGTGGTCGTGGGACGAGGTGCCGTCGCTGCCGCCCGAGGCGGTCCTGCTGCCATCGTGGTTCCCGCTGAACATCTACGACTTCGCCTGCTGGGCACGACAGACGATCGCCGCGCTGTCGATCGTCAAAGCCCACCGGCCGGTGCGCGAGCTTCCGTTCAAGCTCGACGAGCTGGGCGTTGCCGCCGAGGCGCCGCCATCGGGGCCGCTGTCGCTGCCGGCGCGCGTGCTCGCGATCCTCGACCGCGCGCTGCGCGGCTACGAACGCCGGCCGATCGGCCTGTTGCGCCGGCTCGCGCTCGTGCATGCCGAGCGCTGGATCGTGCGCCATCAGGAGGCCGACGGGTCGTGGGGCGGGATCCAGCCGCCGTGGGTTTACTCGCTGATCGCGCTGAGCCTCTCGGGCTACCCCGTGGAGCACCCCGTGATGCGTCGCGGCCTGGAGGGGATCGACCGCTTCATGGTCGAGGACGAGGACGACGCGTGCGGCGTCGGCGCGCCGCCCGGGCGCAGCCGACGCCTGGAAGCGTGCCAGTCGCCCGTCTGGGACACGGCGCTGTCGATGATCGCGCTCAGCGACGCGGGGCTCGAGGATGACCACCCGGCGCTCGTTCGCGCCGCCGGCTGGCTGCTGCGCGAGGAGGTCACCGTCCGCGGCGACTGGGCCGTCGCGCGCCCGCGCCTGCGCCCGGGCGGATGGGCGTTCGAGTTCCACAACGTCAACTACCCGGACGTCGACGACACGGCCGAGGTCGTGCTGGCGCTGCGCCGCGTCAGGCCGGACGCGCGGATCGACGGCGCGATCGACCGCGCGACGCGCTGGCTCGAAGGGATGCAGAGCGCCAACGGCGGCTGGGGCGCATTCGACGCGGAGAACACGCGTGCGCTCGCGCGCCAACTGCCGTTCCTCGACTTCGGCGAGGTGATCGACGAGCCGAGCGCCGACGTCAGCGCGCATTCGCTTGAGATGCTCGCGGCGCTCGGCTTGATCGACACTCCGGCCGGGCGCCGCGGCGTGCGCTGGCTGATCGACCAGCAGGAGCCGAGCGGCTCGTGGTACGGACGCTGGGGGATCAACCATGTGTACGGCACCGGCGCGGCGGTCCCGGCGCTGATCGCGGCCGGCGTCGAGCCTTCGGATTCGTCGATCAGGCGCGCGGTCGGCTGGCTGCTGGAGCACCAGAACGACGACGGGGGATGGGGCGAGGACCCGCGCTCATACGACGACGACGCGTGGATCGGACGCGGTCCGAGCACCGCGTCGCAGACGGCGTGGGCGCTGCTCGCGCTGCACGCCGCCGGCGAGCGCTCGACGGCGATGCGACGCGGCGTCGCGTGGCTCGTGCGCACTCAGCGCTCCGACGGCGGGTGGGACGAGCCGCAGTACACGGGCACCGGCTTTCCGTCGGACTACTACATCAACTACCACCTCTACCGGCTCGCGTTCCCGATCATGGCGCTCGGACGCTGCCGGGAATGACGCGACGCCGGCGATGATGCTGCTCGCCGACTCCGCTGGACAGGCGCCGAGCGCCGAGCAGGTGATGGCGCGCGCCGGCGGCGAGAACTTCCCGGTGGCGAGCCGCGTGCTGCCGCGACGCGAGCGTGAGCACCTGCTCGCGGTGTACGGCTTCGCGCGCCTGGTCGACGAGCTCGGCGACAGCGCGCCGGGCGACCGGCTGGCGGCGCTGGACTGGCTGCAGGGCGAGCTCGACCGCGCGTTTGCGGGAACCGCCGAGCAGCCGCTGATGCGCCGCCTCGCAGAGACGGTCCGCGAGTGCCGGCTGCCGCGCGAGCCGTTTGACCGGCTGATCGAGGCCAACCGCGTCGACCAGCGTGTCGCGCGGTATCAGACGTGGGAGCAGCTGCGCGGATACTGCGCGCTGTCGGCCGACCCGGTCGGCGAGATCGTGCTCGGCGTGTTCGGCGCGGCGACGCCCGAGCTGGTCGCCCTGTCGGACTCGATCTGCACGGCGCTGCAGCTGACCGAGCACTGCCAGGACGTGGCCGAGGACTACCGCGCCGGGCGCGTGTACCTGCCGGAGGAGGACATGCGGCGCTTCGGATGCTCGGTCGACGACCTCGACCCCGACCGCCACGATGGGCGGGACGAGCGCGCGGTGCGCGAGGTGATCGCGTTCGAGGTGCGCCGGGCGCACGGGCTGCTCGACGCCGGCGCTCCGCTGATCGGCCGGCTGCGCGGGCGCGAGCGCATCGCGGTCGCGGGCTTCGTCGCCGGCGGACGTGCGGCGCTGCAAGCGATCGAGCGGCGCGGCTACGACGTCCTGTCGGGACCGCCGCGCGCCGGGAGCTGGCGCCGGCTGCTGGCGCTGCGCGCGGCGCTGGCCGGATCGTGACCGGCGCGTTGAGCACGGCGCAGGCGTATGACCGCTGCGAGGCGATCACGCGCGAGCACGCGGCCAACTTCTACTACGGCATTCGCCTGCTCGCGCGCGAGCGGCGGCGGGCGATGTGCGCGGCGTACGCGTTCGCGCGCAGGATCGACGACGTCGGCGACGGCGACCTAGCGCCGCAGCGCAAGCGCGAGCTGCTCGACGAGGCGGCCGCGCAGCTCGCGGCGCTGGAAGCCGGCGGGCGGCCGGCGTCGCCGCAGGACCCCGTACTGGTCGCGCTGGCCGACGCCCACGCGCGATTTCGCCTGCCGCCGGGCGCGCTCGGCGAGCTGATCGACGGGGTGCGGATGGACGTCGACGGCGTCTCCTACGAGCGCTTTGACGATCTCGTGGTGTACTGCCGGCGGGTCGCCGGCGCGATCGGACGCGTCTGTCTGGCGATCTTCGCGACGCGGGCCGGCGGCGTACGCAACGACGCCGAGCAGTGGCCGCGGATGGAAGGGCTCGCCGACGACCTCGGCGTCGCGCTGCAGGTGACGAACATCCTGCGCGACGTGCGCGAGGACGCGGAGAACGGTCGCGTGTATCTGCCCGGCGAGGACCTGCGGCGGTTCGGCGTGCTCGCGGGCGAGGAGGGGCGACGGGGAGGTGGAAGAGGGGAGGCCGACGACATGCCCTCCGCTGCCCTGCTGCGCGCGCGGCTGGACGATGGCGGCGCGAGCGTCGACGGGCTCGTCGCGCTCGTGCGCTTCGAGGCCGAGCGCGCCGAGCGCTGGTTCGCGCACGGCCTCGAGCTCGTGCCGCTGCTCGACCGGCGCAGCGCCGCGTGCGTGTCGGCGATGGCCGGCATCTATCACCGGTTGCTGGGGCGGATCGAGGCAGACCCCCAGCGTGCGTTGCGCGGGCGCGTGTCGCTGTCCGGGGGCGAGAAGGCGCTCGTCGCCGTGCGCAGCGTCGTCACGGGGCGCGCATGAGCGCAGGGCGCCGCGTCGTCGTCGTCGGCGGCGGGCTCGCCGGGATCACCGCCGCGCTGGACTGTGCCAACGCGGGTGCGAGCGTCACGCTGGTCGAGGTGCGGCGCCGCCTGGGCGGCGCCGCGTACTCGTTCGAGCGCGACGGGCTGCACGTCGACAACGGCCAGCACGTGTTCCTGCGCTGCTGTCACGCCTACCGGGCGCTGCTGGAGCGGCTAGGCTCAGGGCGCCACGTCCGCGTCCAGGAGCGCCTGGAGATCCCGGTGATGAGCCCGGACAAGCCGACGGTCGTGCTGCGCCGCGGGTCGCTGCCGCCGCCGCTGCACCTGGCGGGGGCGCTGGCGCGCTACCCGCACCTGTCGCCGGCCCAGCGCCTGAGCGCGGCGCTTGCGGCGCGCGCGCTGTCGGCGCTCGACCCGTCCGACCCCGAGCTGGACGGGCGCACGTTCGGCGACTGGCTGTCGGATCTCGGCCAGAGCGAGCGGTCGCTCGCGGCGCTGTGGGACCTGATCGCGCTGCCGACGCTCAACGTCCGCGCCGCCGAGGCGTCGCTCGCGCTCGGCGCATTCGTCTTTCAGAAGGGCCTGCTCGCGAGCGCCGACGCCGGCGACATCGGCTTTCACGTCGGCACGCTCAGCGAGACGATCGGCGACCCGGCCGAGCGGGCGCTGATCGATGCCGGGGTCGAGTTCCGCCTCGGCTGGCGCGCGCAGGAGTTGCGCCGCGCCGATGGCGGCTTCGAGGTCGAGGGTCCCGACGACGGGGTCAGCGCCGACGCGGTCGTCGTCGCGCTGCCGCACACGCGTGCGGCCGCTCTGATCGAGTCGCTGCTCGCGCCGACCGCGGCTGCGCTGGAGCAGCTCGGCAGCTCGCCGATCGTCAACGTGCACGTCGTGTACGACCGCGTCGTCTGCGAGCAGCCGTTCGCGGCCGGCGTGGGGACGCCGGTCCAGTACCTGTTCGATCGCAGCGCGGCTGGCGGCGCGCCGCCCGGGTGCCAGTACTTGGCCGTCTCGCTGTCGGGCGCCGAACGGGAGATGCAGCTGACGGTGAACGAGCTGCGCGAGCGCTACGTCGTCGCCCTCGCAGAGCTCTTGCCCGCTGCGCGCGCGGCACAGGTCGAGACGTTCTTCGTCACGCGCGAGCACGCCGCGACGTTCCGTGCCGCGCCCGGCGTCGGGGCGCTGCGCCCGCGTGCGCGAACCGAGGTCCCTGGGCTGGTGCTCGCCGGTACGTGGACCGACACGGGCTGGCCGGCGACGCTAGAGGGCGCGGTGCTCAGCGGGCACGCGGCAGCCGAGGTCGCGCTCGGCGAGCTCGAGCTAGCCCCTGCGGCCGCGGTCGGCGAACGCGGGGCGGCATGAGCCAGATCGTCGTCGCGGCGCCGCTCGCGCTCGAGCAGGCGCTGATTCGCTCCGGCGCGCGGGGGGCGCATGTGCGCCGGACGGGAATGGGTCCGGACAAGTCGCTGGCGGCCGCCGCGCGGCTGGCCCGCGAGCCGGGCGCGGCGCTGCTCGTGCTCGGGTTCTGCGGCGGCCTCGACGCGCAGTCGCGGCCTGGTGAAGTGATCGTCGCCGAGGAGGTGCTCGCCGCGGCCGACGAGGGCCACGAGCCCGTGCGCGCGCAGTGCGACGGGGTTGCGCAGCTGACCGCGGCGATCCGCGCCGGCGGGAGCGTCGTCCGCAGCGGGGCGATCGTCGGCGTAGCGAAGATCGCGACGGGCGAGCGCCGCGAGCAGCTGCGCGCGGCGGGGGCGCTGGCGGTCGACATGGAGTCTGCGTGGCTCGCCGCGGGGGCGGCGGGTCGCCCGTTCGCGGTCGTCCGCGTCGTGCTCGACAGCCCCAGTCACGAGCTGTTTCGCCCGCAGGCGCTCGCCGGAGCGCTTCGCGCCGCTGGCGCCCTGCGGCGAGCTTCGGCGATCGCCCTTCAGTCCTGGGACCCCGGGGGCTAAGGTACGGCAGATGGCGGTCCAGGTCAGGCAGAGCACGCGCATGGGGTGGTACCTGATGCGCCAGCGGTTGGCCAAACGCGAGAAGTTCCCGCTGATCGTCGAGCTCGAGCCGCTGTTCCAGTGCAACCTGGCCTGCTCGGGCTGCGGCAAGATCCAACACCCCGAGCACGAGCTGCGCCGTCGGATGCCGGTCGCCCAGGCGATCGGCGCGATCGAGGAGAGCGGTGCGCCGATGGTGTCGATCGCCGGGGGCGAGCCGCTGATCCACCCGGAGATCCACGTGATCGCCGATGAGCTGATCAAACGCAAGAAGTTCGTCTACCTCTGCACGAACGCGCTCCTGCTCGAGCGCAAGCTCGAGAACTTCACGCCGAGCCCGTACTTCTCGTGGGCGGTCCACATGGATGGCCTGCAGGAACGCCACGACGCGTCGGTCGAGCGCGAGGGCGTGTTCGACAAGGCCGTCGCGGCGATCAAGGCCGCCAAGGCGGCGGGCTTCCGCGTGACCACGAACACGACGTTCTTCACGCACGACTCGCCGAAGACCGTGCGGGAGGTGCTCGACTTCCTCAACGACGACCTGCAGGTCGACGAAATGATGATCTCGCCGGCGTATGCCTATGAGAAAGCGCCCGACCAGGAGCACTTCCTCGGCGTGACCGAAACGCGCAAGCTGTTCAAGGAGGCCTTCTCCGAAGGCCGGCGCAGGAAGTGGCGACTGAACCACAGCCCGCTGTTCCTCGACTTCCTCGAGGGGAAGGCCGAATTCGACTGCACGGCGTGGGGGATCCCGAGCTACTCGCTGTTCGGCTGGCAGCGCCCGTGCTACCTGATGGCCGACGGCTACACCGAGACCTACAAAGAGCTGATCGAGACGACCGACTGGAGCAAGTACGGTCGTGGGCGCGACCCGCGCTGCGACAACTGCATGGCCCACTGCGGATACGAGCCGACGGCCGTGTTGCAGACTACGCGCTCGCTGCGCCAGTCACTCCGCGCGATCGCCGGCTGACGCGCGCGCCTCGGCCTCGACCGTCTCCTCGGCGCGATCGCGCTCGGCCTCCGATCCGGCGCGGATGTCGCGCCACGTAAGACCCTCGCCGAGCAGCGCGGGGATTCCGAGGGCGAGCGCGGTCAGGACCTCGACCGCCTGCAGGATGATCCCGTACGCGAGGCCGAGGCCGCCGCTCACGCCATAGGCCGTCAGCACGACCAGGCACGCGGCCTGGAAGACGCCGACGTTCGATGGCGTCGCCGGCAGGATCGCGCTGACGTTGACCGCGAGCAGGATCGCCGCCGCGGCCGCGATCCCCGCCTGGTGCTCGAGCCCCAGCGCGAGCAACACCATGTAGCAGGCCAGCCACTGCAGGGCCCACGCGAGCAGCTGGGCGACGATCGCGACCGCGCCGTCGCGGGGTCGGGCGAAGACGACGAGACCCTGGCGCGCGAGCGCGAGCAGGCCGGCGAGCGTGCCGGAGATCCGCGCAATCCGCGGCGAGCGCGCCCGGCGACCGCGCTCGAGCAGGCGCGGGCCGCCGACCACCAGCCCGCAGATCAGCAGCGGGATCGCGATCGCCGTCGCGATCCCCGCCGGGTGGCCCCGCAGCACGGGAACGCTCGAGAACGTCACCCCGGCGAGGATCCCGAGCGCGACGAGGTTGATCAGCGTCTGGGAGAAGACCGTCCCGGC
>DASXIJ010000121.1:0-17337 GCA_036498045.1 Solirubrobacteraceae bacterium | reverse complement strand
GCGTGCTCGCGCAGCTCGGCGGCGTAGCTTGCGGCGCCGGGCTCGGGGCCGAGCTCGCCGCGCATCCGGTGCACGCGCCGCGGGTCGAGGTCAGGTGCGCCGTCGAGCAGGGTCTGCGCGGCGAGCTTGTAGTTGCTTTCGTCATCGTCGGGGCCGACGCAACGCTCGTCTGCGAACCACACGTCGATCGCCTGCCAGCTGTCGAGCTCGGCGTGCAGCAGTTCGTATGTTCGCGCTGGGGTCGTGCCGCCGCTGAGGGCTACGTGCGCCGCGCCGCGCTCGCGCCGTGCCGCCGTCAGTCGGCGCGCGATCTCCGCCGCCGCCCGTTTCGACGCCGCCTCGGCGTCGGCGCACGTCGTCAGGTTCGTCACGACTGCGTGCCTTCCGGCAGCATCTCGCGCGCGGCACGCAGCGCCGGGCGGTACGTCGGGTCACGAAGCAGCGCCTGGCGGATCCCCTCGCCGAGGATGCCGCCCTCGCCGCGCGAGGCGCCGAGCAGCGTCCATTCGCGTTCGCGACCATCCGGATCGTGGCGGCGTGCGTGCAGCCCACCGGGCCCGCGGTCGAGCACCAGGTTCAGGCCGGACGAGCTCGACAGCGACACCCCGGCCAGCCCCGGCACGGTGAGCTCGGGCGCCGCTTCGAGCTTCAGCGCGATCTCGCGCCCGTCGGCTCGCGCGGTACCGCTGAGCACGCCCTCGCGTGCGTCGCTGCTGACGATCTCGGCGTGGTCGAGCGTCCAGTCCAGGCGTGACGCGAGCCATCCGAGCAGCAGCATCCCGGCAACGGTCGACCGCGGGTGGTGGCGCACGGTCACGGCGTTGAGCCCGTCCAGCTCACGGCGCATCGACGGCGGGTCATAGACGGCCGCGACTCGCTCGCGCCACGGCGTCGATCGCAGCCACGCGAGGTCGACGACGTAGAGGTGCTCGTCCAGCTCGCACGCGCGCTCGAGCGCGTCGTGCCAGACGGGCTCCTCGATCGAGTCGATCAGAGTGGCCTGGGCGAGCCCGAGCAGCGCGTCGACGGCCTCAGGATGCCCGTGCGGCGACCACAACAGCGTCGGCAGGTCGGTCACCACGAGCGGGTCGGCGATCGTCGGCAGGTCGTCGAGGTGACGGTCGCCGAGCGTGATGATCACCGTCTCTCGCAGCAGCGCGAGTCGCCCCGGCGCCGGGCTGTCCTCCGATGCGACACTGGCGCGGGCGTCGAGCCGCTCGCGACCGGGCTCGTATGAGAGCACGACCAGCCGCGAGGGCGCGTAGCGGCCGACGCCACGCAGCCGGTTGGCGATCTCGCCGCTCCATTGGGCGTCGACGAACACGATCATGTTGAGCACGCGGGCGGGAAGGAAGCTGCCGCTTTCGGCGTGACGCTCGGCGAGCAGCGCCCGCAACGCGCCTTCGACCACGTCGGGCGTCGTCCCCTGGGCGCTCCAGACGGCGTCGCTCGTGGGCATCAGATCGCGCGCCAGCGCTGGCCGTCGAGCATCAGCGAGTCGGCCTCGGCCGGTCCCTGCGAGCCGGCCTCGTACTGCGGCAGCGGGCCCGGCTCTTGTCCCCACGCCCTGACGATCGGGTCGCACACCTCCCACTGGGCCTCGACCTCGTCGTTACGGGTGAACAGCGTCGCGTCGCCGCGCATCGCGTCGGTGATCAGGCGCTCGTACGCCTCGGGCGACTGCGACAGGAACGAGGTGCCATAGAGGAACTCCATGTTGACCGGACGGATGATCATCCGCGTCCCGGGGATCTTCGCGCCGAGTCGCAGCGAGACCCCCTCGTTCGGCTGCACGGTCAGCACGAGCTGGTTCGGCTGGACCCCGAGCGAGCCGTCCTGTGAGAACGCGAGGTGGGGGACGGGCTTGAGCGTGATCGCGATCTCGGTGACCTTCCGCGCCAGGCGCTTGCCTGTGCGGATATAGAACGGCACGCCGGCCCAGCGCCAGTTGTCGACTTCGAGGCGAAGCGCGGCGTAGGTCTCGGTCGTCGAGTCGTTCGCGACGCCCTTCTCTTCGAGGTAGCCGACGACGTCTTCGCCGCCGGCGTGACCGGCCCCGTACTGGGCCCGCACGGCGATCTGCGGGATGTCGTCGGGAGTCGGCCTGGGGATCGACTCGAGCACCTTGACCTTCTCGTTGCGCACCTCTTCGGCCGTGAAGTTGACGGGTGGCTCCATCGCGACGTGGCAGAGCAGCTGCAGCATGTGATTCTGGATCAGGTCGCGCAGGGCGCCGGCGTGGTCGTAGTAGCCCGCGCGCGTGCCGATGCCGATGTCCTCGGCGGCCGTTATCTGCACGTAGTCGATGTAGTTGCGGTTCCACAACGGCTCGAACATCCCGTTGGCGAAGCGAAAAGCGAGCAGGTTCTGGACGGTCTCCTTGCCGAGGTAGTGGTCGATCCGGAAGACCTGCGACTCGTCGAAGATCGACAGCACGCGGCGGTTGAGCTCGCGCGCCTCTTCGAGCGTCGTGCCGAACGGCTTCTCGATGATCACGCGGACCTGCGCGTGCTCGTCGTGTGCGAGCTTTGACTTGCCGAGCCGCTCGACGATCACCGGGAAGAACTCCGGGGCGGTCGACAAATAGAAGGCGCGGTTCAGCGGTTCGGCCGCCTGCTCGTCATATTCGTCAAGCACCTTGCCGAGCTCGGCGTACACCGAGTCGTCGTCGAACACGCCGGGGACGTAGCGGACGTCCTCTAGCAGCCCCTTGAGCACGTCGTCGGTCGGCTGGCGACGCGAGAACCGGCGGATCGCTTCCTCGCACTCGGCGCGGTAGTCCTCGTGCGCTTTTTCCTGACGCGACACTCCGACCAGGCGAAAGCGGCCGGGCAGCGCGCCGTCCTGCGCGAGGTTGTACAGCGCGGGCAGGAGTTTGCGCCGCGCGAGGTCGCCGGTCGCACCGAAGATGACGAGCGCCGTCGGTGGGACAGGCAGTCGCTCGAGCCCCGCGGTCAGCGGGTTCTGCGGGGTCGGCTCGGCGGTCGGCTGGCCGGGCTGCGCGGCCACGCTCAGCGGGCTCCGCGGCGGCGCCCGCCGCCCGCCGCGCCGCGCTTGGCCGCCCGCGCGGGTCCGCCCCCGTCGGCGCCCGGAGCGCTCTTGACGGCGTGGCCGCCGAACTGGTTGCGCAGGGCCGCGAGCACACGGTCGGCGAACTCGCCGTTGCCGCGCGAGCGAAGCCGTGCGTACAGCGACGCGGTGATCACCGGGGTCGGCACGTCGTGCTCGGTCGCGTCGGCGATCGTCCAGCGTCCCTCGCCGGAGTCCTCGGTGTAGCCCTCGATCGCCTGCAGCTCGTTGCCGTCGGCTTCGAACGCGCGCGCGGCGAGTTCGCACAGCCACGAGCGGACGACCGAGCCCTGGCCCCAGAGGTGCGCGATCTTCGCGTTGTCGAGCTCGTACTCGCACTTGTCGAACACGTTGAAGCCCTCGGCGTATGCCTGCATCAGCCCGTACTCGACGCCGTTGTGGACCATCTTCACGTAGTGCCCCGCGCCGGCCGGGCCGAAGTGCATCCACCCGCGCGGTCCGATCGCGGCGACGCTCTGCTCGTTGGTCGGCGGCGCGAGCACGTCGAGGATCGGCGCGAGCCGCTTGACCGCTTTGGCAGGGCCGCCGACCATCATGCAGTAGCCCACTTCAAGGCCCCACACGCCCCCGGAGACGCCGACGTCGACGTACTCGACACCGCTCGCTTTGAGCGCCTTGGAGCGGTTCTTGTCATCGGTCCACTTGGTGTTGCCGCCGTCGATGATCAGGTCGCCGCGATCGAGCAGGCGCCCCAGTTTCTGCACGTTTTCCTCGGTGGCCTCGCCGGCGGGCAACATCAGCCAGACCATCCGCGGCGGCTGCAGCTGGCGCACCATCTCCTTCAGCGTCATCGCCCCCGAGGCCCCGTGCCTGACGGCCTCCTTGATCGACTTCTCGTTGCGTCCGAACGCGACCACCTCGTGCTCGGAGTCGCGACGGATCCGGTGGACCATGTTGCCGCCCATCTTGCCCAGCCCGACAAAGCCGATCTGCGTCATGTAGGCCTCCTCGATCCGGCATCCTGCCGGCTCTCTTGACTAAAGGACGCCGTCCCGGCGCCTTCCGGTTTCGATCTCGCTCGCCGGCTCGTACCGCGTCCGTCCGTCCGCCAGCCGCCTCCGCGTGTGCTCTTCGAACAGCCGCAGACCACGCGTCGTGGCGAGCAGCCCTTCGGTCCGGATGGCCTCGCTCACGTGAGGATCGTACAAAGGTGAACCGGTCACGGCTGGTCACATCGGGGGTCGGCTACGATCGGCCCGGCATGAGCACTGACGATCGCGCCCAGCCGCGGGACGTGCGCGCCGCGCTGGACACTCGGCCGGCGACGCGAAGATGACCCCCGAGCAGCCCCGCCGGCTGCGGCGCGTGCTCGCGAGCCTGTGGGTGATCAGCCCGGAACGACTGTGGCTGCTGTCGATCGCGCTTCACCGGCGTGGACACCCGCTCGCTGCGTTCGCGGTCAAGCAGATCAACACGATCCTCTACCACAACTCACTCGCGCCGGGGGCCGCGGTGGCGGCGGACATCAGGCTCGGCCACTACAGCCACGGCGTGGTCGTCGCCGACCACGTCGAGATCGGTCGCGGCGTCAAACTTTGGCACAACGTGACGCTCACGGCCGGTCGCCCCCCGCGGCGCAACGGCCGGCGATTGCCCGGCCCGCCGTCGCGGATCGTGATCGAGGACTTCGTCAACATCGGGACCAACGCCGTCGTGATCGCGCCGCGCGGTCAGACGCTGCGGATCGGGCGTGCCGCGCGGATCGGCGCCGGCGCGGTCGTGACGACCGACGTGCCAGCGCGGGCGACCGCCGTCGGCCCGCCCGCGCGGATCGTCCTCGCGCAAGACGCCGAGCTGCCCGCGCAAGAAGTCGAGCTGCGGCCGCTGGGTCCCCACCCGCCGGCGCAAGAGGCCGAGCTGCGGCCGCCGAACGCCCAGCCGCCGGCGCCGCCGACGACCGCGGAGCTCGGCTCGGCGCCGACGTCGCCGGGGGAACGATGAGCGACGAGAGCGAACAACGGCCGGACAGGAACCTCGCGCTGGAGCTCGTGCGCGTAACGGAGGCGGCCGCGCTGGCGTCGGCGCCGCTCGTCGGGCTCGGCGACAAGGAGGCGGCCGATCAGGCGGCGGTCGACGGGATGCGGTACATGCTGCACTCGATCCAGATGGACGGCGTCGTCGTGATCGGCGAGGGTGAGAAGGACGAGGCGCCGATGCTCTACAACGGCGAGCAGATCGGCGACGGCTCGCCGCCGGAGGTCGACATCGCCGTCGATCCGCTCGAGGGAACGACGCTCGCCGCGCATGGGATGCCGAGCGCGCTCGCAGTGATCGCGCTGTCCAGCCGCGGCACGATGTTCGACCCGGGCCCCGTCGTGTACATGGAGAAGATGGCCGGCTCACCGGAGATCGCCGACCTGCTCGACCTCGACCGGCCGCTCGGTGAGACGGTGAGGCTCGTCGCGAAGCGCAAGGGAACAGGAGTCGGCGACGTGATGGTCGTCGTGCTCGACCGCCCGCGCCACGAGGAGGGCATCAAGGCGATCCGCGAAGCCGGCGCGCGCGTGCGCCTGATCCCACATGGCGACGTGTCGGCGGCGCTGCTCGCCGTCACCGAGCGCTCGCACGTCGACCTGCTGTGGGGAATCGGCGGCACGCCCGAGGGCGTGATCTCGGCCGCCGCCGTGAAGTGCCTCGGTGGCGAGCTGCTCGGGCGCCTGTGGCCGCGCGACGAGGATGAGCGTCGAGCGGCGATCGAGGCCGGCTACGATCTCGACCGCGTGCTCACGCGCGATGATCTCGTCGCAGGCGAAGACGTCTTCTTCTCGGCGACGGGCGTGACCGACGGCGATGTTCTCCAAGGCGTGCGCTATCCGAGCGCAGGCGGGGCGACTACCGAGTCGCTCGTGATGCGCACGCGCTCGGGCACGATCCGCCGGATCAGCGCGCTGCACGACCGCGCGAAGCTGCGAGCGGTCGGCGGCGAGCGCTTTCGAGGCTCCGACCTCGACATCGACAGAGACGCATGAGCCCGGACGCTGCGATCTCGTGAAGAAGCGCGAAAGCCTCGTCGGGCCTGTCCGCCTGTGGCGGCTGTCCATCCTCTTGCAGCAGCGCGGTCTGCGGCCGCTCGCCGTGCTCGTCAAGAACCTGAACTCGGCGCTATACCACAACTCGTTGCCGCCCGGCGCCGTCGTCGGCGCCGACCTCCGCCTGCGCCACCGCGGCTTCGGCACGGTGATCCACACGAACGTCGTGATCGGCCGCCATGTACGGATCTACCACAACGTCACGATCGCCGTGCGTGCGGTATCGAACTCATCGTGCCGGATCTACATCGGTGACGACGTCGTGATCGGAGCGAACGCGGTGATCATCTCGCCGAGCGGCCAGGATCTGCGGATCGGTCGCGGGGCGCGGGTCGGCGCCGGCACGGTGGTCCACGCCGATGTTCCCGATGGAGGCATCGTCATCAACGCGCCTGCGACGCTGATCATGCCCGACGGGCAGCGGACGACGCTGACACGAGCCTCGCGTGAGCCGGAGGATGAAGGCTGACGCCGGGGCGGGCACGCGAACGGCGCGAGCCGCCGGGGACCCCGCGTTCCACCAATGTCAGCGGCGAAGGCGCCCGACGCGAGACTCGGCGAAGTCGAGCCGGACGAGCGAACGCAGAAAGCTCTTGGTCACGATCACGTGGATTCGCGACTGCGTCGCTTCGTACAGCCGTCGGCTCAGGCGCACGGCGATCGCCGGGTAGAAGTTCGCGACCTCGACCGTGACGTGCAGGCTGGCCTTCGCGCCCTCGGGCTGATGGCCCCGCCGAACTTCGATCTGCAGGTAGCCGCCGTCGTCGCGACCGCGCCTGGCGACGAGCAGTCCTCGCTCGATCCGCCAGCGCACGAGCCCATGCGACGCGTCCATGTCATATTCGGGGGGCGCGAACGTGAGCAGCTTCAGCGGCCGCGACACGAGCACGATCGCGCGTTCGTCCTCGCGGTAGCTGACGTGGATCAGGCCGAGCGTGATGCGCGACAAAAAGCGCCAGTACGTGCGCGCGAGGCGCTCGAGGTATTCCGGCGACCAGATCCGTGCCAGCGCATCGGCCGGGAGGGACACGTCGGCGCTCTGCACCGAGCGCACGGCGCCGGTCGCGACGTCGGCCGACGTCAGGCTGCGCGGACGGTCCATCGTCACGTCACCCACCGTGCGCCCGCGCGCGACGCGCCACACGGCGAGCGCGCCGAGCAGGACGGCGGCGGCGACCGCCACGACGGCGAGCACGGAGCCGCTCATGTGGCGGCAGGCTATTGCGCGCGGTCCCGTCCTCGCTTGCTGATATCCACAGACGCATGAGCTCGCAGCCCGCCGCTCGCGCCCGTCCCGTCGCCGACGCGCCCGTCGACGCCCTGCTCGCGCAAGCCGACGAGCTCGCGCGTCGTTGGGCGCTTGCGCTGATCGCGACGCGCCCGCTTCAGGAGATCGCCGAGCTGCCGCTGGGCGATCTCGCGCGCTCGGGGCCTGCGCTGTGCGCCGCGCTCGTACGCGCGCTCGCGTCTGGTGAGGCGCTCGCGCGCCTCACCGGTGGCGTGGCGGTCGCCCCCGCGGTGGGCACCCGTAGCGCAGGCGAGCTCGTCGGCGACATCGACACGCTGCGCTCGATCCTCTGGGACGCGACGCTGCAGCAACTGAACGATCCGCCCACGCGGTTGGTCGCCGACCTCGCCGATCGGCTCTCTTACGTCTGCGCTACCGCGATTGCGGCGATCCTCGAGGCGCCGGCCGAGACCGCGGGGGTGCCAGCCACCGCGCGCGTGGCAGCAGGCCCCCCGCGGCAACCCGCCCGTGCGTACGACGCAGCGGCGACCCGGCCGCCGCCGCATGTGACCGAGCGCCACGTCAGCGAGCGTCGAGTGGCCGTCAGTGGTGGCGCGACGTTGATCGACGAGTTCGGCCAGGAGCCACGACCGCTGGCCCCGTCAGACGAACTCGAAGGTGGGCGCCCTCGCGCGGCGCGCGAGGGCGCGGCGCCGATTGCGAATGCCCCGGGCGAGGGGCGCGAGCCGACCGGCCCCGGTGTGGAGCGCGACGCCGGTGCGCCCCCTGGCGGGCGCCCGGCGTCGCCGGGAAGCCCGCCGTCGCTGCCGCCCCAGCCGCCGCGAACCACGCCGCGCCCGCGCCCGTGGGACACGCCGCTCGGTGACGAGCCGACACTGCGCGTGCGCCGGGGGCGTGACGCGAGAATTGACAACGGCGGCTAGCTGGGCGCGGGCGGCGGCCGGCGGCGCAACTGGCCGCAGCGCGGCGGCCGCCGGGGGCGCTACGCGGCGGTGGCCCGCCGGTGGCGGCGGCCGGGGGCGCTACGCGGCGGCGGCGCCGCCCACGGCAGCAGCGGCCGGGGCAGTCGGCGGCTGCGGCGGCGAGCCGAGCGTCGGCGTGTTGGGCACGCTGCCCACCACGCGGATACGCAGGCGCGCCGTGTCGACCATCCCGATCTTGCGCGCTGCTTCGCTGGTGAGATCCCACTGAGCGCCGTTGTTGGCGTACGGGCCACGGTCGATCACCGGCGCGACGATGCCGTGGCCGCGGTAGCTGAACTTGACGAGCGTCCCGCACGGGAGCGTCCTGTTGGCGACGCCGACGACAGCCGGCGTGAGCGTCTGCCCGCACGCGGTCGTCTGCCCGTAGAAGCCTGGCCCGAACCACGTCGCAAGCGCGATGCCGCGCACGCTCGTCGTCGGCGCGGCCGGCGCGCTGGTGGGCGCGCTCGCCACTCCGCCCGGACCGGCGGCCGCAGCCGCGGTCGTGAACGCAGCGCCGATGCTCGCAACGAGCACGGCAACGATCATCGAGATCTTCAAAAAATGAATTCGCATCGCCATCTGCGCCTACGGGGTGAGCTGACGGGCTCGCGCCGAACTTTTCGGCGCTACGACCTCGAGCGGTCGATTCGCCCCAGCGGCCCGATCTTCCGGGCCGCAATGGGTCCCCCGTCCCCGGTGACCTGAGTCACCGGAGCTCGGCGTGGCCGCGAGTATACAGAAGACCCGTGACGACTCCCGGGAGCCAGCTGGCGCGCGGTCGGCGCCGCGCAGGTGCGATCGGCGAGCCCGAGCTGCCGCCCGCTACAGCGGTAGGCGCGAGAGGACGTCCTTGAGCACGCGCTCGCCGGTCGAGACGCCGGCCTTCGCCAGCTCGCCCACCAGCTCGGCCGCCGACGCGACGAGCTCGATGCCGCCGGGCGGCTGCAACGAGTCGTTGCTCCTGTCGCTCTCGGACTCAAAGCCCTGTCGCGGCGCCGCCTCTTCGACGGCGCTCGCGCGCGATCGCTTGCGCGCGGCCTGGCGGGGAGTCTTCGTCGCGCTCGCCGGCGCGCGCGTCCTCGAGCGCTCCTCGCGCGTGGCTCGCGCGGTCGACGATGCCGCCGACTCGCGGACGGCTTTGACCGGAGCCCTCGTGCCCGGTTTGGACGCGAGCTCGGCCGGCGTCTTCGCGGCCGGCCGCTTGGCGCCGCGCTTGCCGGGCGCCTTGGCGGCCGTCTTGCCGTCGCGGCCGGACGGCCGTTTCGTGGCGGGCTTTGCCGCGGGGGACTCGTCGGCGACTGATTGGAGAGGGCGCTTGGCGGGGGACTTCGGTCGCGCGCCGTTGCGCGTACTTCCGTTGCGCGCCGAAGTCCGCCGGGCGCTCGCGCGCTGCGGGCGCGCACGCGGCAGGTTGACCAGGACTCCGTTCTCCTCGCGCCTGCCGTTGGCGGTGCCGCTGTCGTCGACGTCGCTCACGTGCACATCATTGCTTAAGGGTGGACACGACCGTCGAGCGCAAACAGCGCCGCCGGGCCGAGGGCGCGCGACCAAGCGCTGTGGATCAGCGCAACGACGCGTTAGCATGGGAATCCGCCAACTGGAAGCGCCACTTGTAACGATGGCCGGTCCCGTGCCGTATGTCCCATCAGGGGCTGTTCGGGAGCCGGTGCTCGGCCGGACCGTGGCGACGGCCGCCGGGTAGTCGACCACGCGAGAAACGGGAGCAGATGTCAGTAGTCGAGCTGCAGGAGCTGGATGAGGTCAAGGGTCTGCTCGCCAAGGGCCAGCAGGTCGGGGTGCTCTCTTACGCGGAGATCAGCAAGGCGATGTCCGAGCTCGACCTCGACGAGTCCGACGTAGAAGAGCTGCACGGGTTCCTCGAGAAAGCCGAGATCGAGCTCGTCGAGGACATCGACCCGGCGACGGCCGCCGCCTCGCAGGTCGAGCGCGCGCCCGACAAACGCGGCAGGCGCAAAGCGAAAACCGCGCTCGACCTCAAGCCGGACATGACGACCGACTCGCTGCAGCTGTTTCTCAAGGACATCGGCAAGGTCCGTCTGTTGACCGCGCAGGAGGAGGTCGACCTAGCCAAGCGGATCGAGCGTGGCGACCTCGACGCGAAGCAGAAGATGGTCGAGTCCAACCTGCGCCTGGTCGTGTCGATCGCCAAGAACTACCGCAATCAGGGCCTGCCGTTCCTCGACCTGATCCAGGAGGGCACGCTCGGGCTGGTGCGCGCCGCCGAGAAGTTCGACTACCGCAAGGGCTTCAAGTTCTCGACGTATGCCACCTGGTGGATCCGCCAGGCGATCGCGCGTGCGCTCGCCGACAAGGCGCGCACCATCCGGATTCCCGTGCACGTCGTCGAGAAGCTCAACAAGATCGGCCGCGCCGAGCGCAAGCTCGTGACCGAGCTAGGGCGCGAGCCGACGGCCGACGAGATCGCCGAGGTGACCGGCATCGACCCAGAGGAGGTCGACTCGATCAAGCGCTCGGCGCAGGCGCCAGTCTCGCTCGAGAAGCCCGTCGGCGATGAGGAGGAGTCGGAGTTCGGGCAGTTCATCGCCGACGAGCGCGCCGAGTCGCCGTACGAGCGCGCCGCCGAGATCCTCACCAAGGAGGCGTTGCGCGAGGCGCTCGAGAACCTGTCCTATCGCGAACGCCGCGTGCTCGAGCTTCGCTACGGGCTCGGCGGGGAGCACCCGCGCACCCTCGACGAGGTCGGGCGCACGTTCAACGTGACGCGCGAGCGCATCCGCCAGATCGAGAACCAGTCGCTGAAGAAGCTGCAGTCCCTCGCGGAGGCCCAGAAGCTCCGCGACGTCGCCTGACGGCGGCTCGGCTTCCCTGACGGCGTCCTCGGTCGCTCGCGTGCTATCGCACGCCACGCTCCCTGCGTCCTTGTCAGGAAACCCGACCCGCTCGTCAGGAGCGCGGCGCCGAAGAGGCGCGGTGCGGTCCATCGCGTAAGCCAGGGGCTCAAGGCGCGGCGGGTGCGTGCCGATCTACAGGTCATGTTCGATGTCGAGGCGACGATGCGCGAGCTCGTCGAGCGCGAGGGGTCCGATCTGCACCTGAAGGTCGGGTCGGCGCCGTTGTTTCGGGTGGGTGGCGAGCTGCTGCATTCCGAGGGCGCTGAGCCGCTCACGAGCGATGACACCGAAGGCGCGCTCAAACAGCTGCTGTCCGACGATGTCAAGCTCGACGAGTTCGACGCCGAGCACGAGGTCGACTTCTCCTACGAAATCCCGGGCGTCGCGCGCTACCGGATCAACGCGTTCAGCCAGCGCGGCGTGATCTCGCTCGCGTGCCGCGCGATCCCGCACAAGATCTCGACGATCGACGAGCTGTCGCTGCCCGACGTGGTGACAGAGCTCGCCGACGAGGAGCGCGGGATCGTGCTGCTCACCGGCACGACCGGGTCGGGCAAGTCGACGACGCTTGCGGCGATGATCGACCACATCAACTACACGACGAGCAAGCACATCGTCACGATCGAGGACCCGATCGAGTTCGTCCACTCGGACAAACGCTCGGTGATCAACCAGCGTGAAGTCGGCACCGACACGGCGTCGTTCAAGCGCGCGCTGCGGCGAGTGCTGCGCCAGGACCCCGACGTGATCCTGATCGGCGAGATGCGCGACGAGGAGACCGTGCAGACGGCGCTGTCAGCCGCCGAGACGGGCCACCTCGTGCTCTCGACGATCCACACAGTCGACGCGACCGAGTCGATCAACCGGATGCTCGACTTCTTTCCCACGCACCAGCACCAGCAGGCGCGCAGCATGATCGCCGGCACGCTCAAGGGGGTCATCTCCCAGCGGCTGGTCCCGCGTGCGGACGGCGGCCGCGTCGCAGTCTGCGAGATCCTGCGCACGACCGGCCGTGTGCGCGACATGATCACCGACCCGGAGCAGACCGGCAAGCTGGTCGAGGTAATCGCGAGCGGCGCGTACTACGGGATGCAGACCTTCGATCAGGCTCTGTTCGGCCACGTCAAGGCCGGGCGCGTCACGTTCGAGGACGCGATGAAGGTCGCTTCGAGCCCGCACGACTTCAAGCTGTTGATGCAGGCCGAAGGCCGCAAGGGCACGACGATGGAGGACGTCGCCGCCGCCGAGGAGCAGCGCGAGCCATCGACGCCGGCGGGCGCGCCGGCGGCGGGTTCGCCGTCCGCAGTGTCACCCGCGCCCGGCAGCCCGACCGTCGCCGTCCGCTGAGCGCGTCCTTCCGGCGCGAGGCCGGACGTCAGCCGAGCTCGTCGTAGCCCCACAGGGTGACGAGGTCTCGTTCGAGGTACTCGCTGAGCGCGACCACCTCGGGCTTCAGGCGCTGGCGCAGTTCGGCCATGAACACCTCGTCCGGAGGCCGCGGCTCGGCGAACACGACGCGTTTCCTGACCGTATGCAACAAGCCCTGACGGGCTCGCATCGGCGTGAGCGTCTTGATCGACCGGTTGAGCGCGCCCGCCACACCGCGATCGCCGACGATCAGCTGACGGAGCACGCTGTTGACCCGCGGCGCGCGCACCTCCACGGTCGGTTTGGCCCGGTGCACGCGAATCGGGATCTCGTCGACGTCGAGGAAGCGCAGCACCGTGCTGACCGTCGCCTCGTTGTCGCGCTTGTAGTCGTCATAGATCAATACGAGCACGCGCTCGCGCGGGAACCGGTCGCGGTAGCGGCGCAGCTGCTCGACGTAGCGGACGTGCTCTGAGTAGAAGAGGACGTTCGGCCAATACGTGTTCTGCGGCATCTTCTCGCCTCTACGGCGCGGCTCCTCGAGCGCGAGCGCCTTCTTGAAGTCGGTCTCGACCTCACAGTAGCTCTGCAGCCATTGCATGTGCAGCGAGCGCAGGAAGCTCGCCGGCTCGCGCAGAAACGCGATTATGCGCGCCTCCGGCTGCGCCTGCGCGATCAGCTCGGCAGCATGCTTCGACCACAGGTACGCCGGCGACACATCGCCGACGATCTGCTCCGGCGCCGCGCCCGCGAACCATTCCTTGTACTCGTCGAGGTCCTTCGGAGTTTCCGGGATGCGGCGGAAATCGCGAAGACGCATCTCCGGCACGAAGTAGCGCGGCTCCTTCTCGCCGACGAAGATCTGCGGATGCTGCGCGAGCATTCCGTGCAGCGCCGTCGTCCCGCTCTTGGGATGCCCGACGACAAAGAAGTCCGGGATCCTGCCGGCGCCAATCGGTGAGATCGATCGCGCTCGTTCCCCTGACGCGCCGTCACTATCAGCGTTCGCGGAACCCGACGATCTGACGTCTGTCGACATCGGCCAAGGATACATTGGGGTGACGGCCATCCGGCCGATCCGCCAGTGCGGTCAGGGGTTGCGCAGCAGCACCGCGATCAGCACGAGCGACGCGACGACGGCGACGCCGAGGATCAGCGGTCCGGTGGAAGCGAGGATGAGCAGGCGGGGCACGATACCGCGGCCGTTGTGAGGCACGCGTCGGGCAACACTTCACTTGGTAAAGTAATACTCGTCATGGCGATCGATGAGACATGCCCCGTCTGTCGCACTGCCGACATCGTGTGCGGTAAGTGGACGCTGCTGCTCGTGCGCGAGCTCGCCGCGGGTACGTCGCGCTTCTGCGAGCTCGAACGCGAGCTGGCCGGCATCAGCCCGCGAACGCTGTCGCTGCGTCTGCGCGCGCTGGAGGAGGAGGCGATCGTCGAGCGTCATACGTTCGCCGAGGTCCCGCCGCGCGTCGAGTACGCGCTGACCGAGAAGGGCCGCGCGCTGCTGCCGATCATCGACGACATGCGCGAGTACGGCAGCGCCTGGCTGTGTGGCGACGACGACGCGGCCGACGCCCTGCGCGGCGACGCCGACGCGCTCGCGCTCGCCTGAGCTGACTGCAACGGCGGCTGCGTCGAGCAGGAGCAACCCCGCCCGCCGCGAAGTCAGGCGGCGATGCGTACAACACAGCTCGAGACTGCGCTGGGCGAGCTCTTCGAGGACGTCTCGGCGCACCTACGCGGCGAGCTGGCATCCGGCGCCGAGGTGCCGTTCGAGCTGGGCGCGCAGCAGGGCCGACGCGGCGCCGGCGCGACGCTTTACACCTACCGCGCGCTCACCGGCCGCTTCATGGCGGAGCGCGAGGCGGCGATCAGGAGGATGCCCAGCTACGACGACGCGAGCAGGCTGCTCGAGCGCTACGACGGCCTCGACCGCTATCTGGCAAGCGCCGGCGGCGAGGCGGCCGCGGCGCGTGGACGCGCGCGCGTGCGTAGCGCGATCGGCGTGCTGCTCGGCGACGTGTTCGACGAGCAGAGCGACTTCGAGGTGCGCCCCGAGCGCGTAGCCGCGGCGCTGCAGCGGCTCGCGCAGGCGACGCTCGCCAGCGCCGGCGAGGTCACGCTCGTGGCCACGCTGCACGGCGTCGCCCTGTCCTCGCCCGAACTGCAGCTTGCCAAGGGCCTGCGGATCGTGCACGGCGCCGAGCTGCGCGAGCTGCCTCCAGGGGTCGCCGCGAGTGTCGATCGCGACACGTCCGATGCGCAGTTGGTGATCGTCTACACGACCGAGCACGATGACCCGGCCGAGGCGCTCGCGCTCGGACGCGACGTCCTCGGTGACCTGCTCTCGGCGCTGCGCATGTTCGGCGACGGCCGCGTCGCGCTCGGGCCGCTCGCGTGGGCGCGCGTCGGCCCCGGTGCGTGGGGCCCGCTGTCGCTCGGCGCCGGCGGGCGACCGCACGGCATGCTCGTCGTCACGGCCGAGCAGGAGGATGAGCTGCGCGCGTTCTGCAGCCTCGTCTCGCGCCGCGCTCCGCACGACAACGACCTCGCGTGGGCGCTGCGGCGCTTCGAGCTCGCGTGCGAACGCGACAGCCCGTGGGAGGCGCTGACCGACGTTCTGCTCGCGCTGCGGGCGCTGCTCGAGCCCGAGGGGCCTGCGAGCGGGCGACTGGCCGCCCGCGTCGCCGCGCTCTGCGCAACCGCCGAACAGCGCGCCGAGCTGACCGAGCGGATGACCCGAGTGCTCGCGCTCGAGCGATCGCTGATCGCCGGCACGGCCGCCAAGACCGCAGCCAGTCGCGCGCTCGTCGACGACGTCGCCAACCACCTGCGCTCGCTGCTGCGAGACGTCATCTGCGGTCACCTCGACCCCGACCTGGCCGTGATCGCCGACGAGCTGCTCGAACCGGACGAGCTGCTGCACGCCGACGAGGCCGCCGAGGGTGAGCTCGCCGACTCGGGCGGCTTCGACGAGGCCGAGCCGATCGTCGACGGCGTCATGGCCGACCCCGGCGTTGACGTCGAGCTCGACGAGATCGACGATCTTCAGCAGCCGCTGCCGATCGACGGCGTCGTCTCGTCGCTGTAGTCCCGTCGCCCTAGCTGAACAGCAGCTCCGACAGCCGCGCCAGCCCGGTGAGGTCGCTGATGTCCTCGGCAAGGTGCGGCACCAGTACCGGCGAGGGCTCATCGAGCTCGGCCGTGACGCGCTCGACCGTCTCACGGTCGCGCGTGACGAGCACGTCGAAGTCGGCGAGGTTCGCCGCCACGCGCGCCGCGAGACGGTCGCCGAGCTCGCCGGCCAGCGCCTCCTGCGCCTGCTGCACCGTCGCGCCGCCGAGGCCGTCGAAGTGCACCCGGTTGACGATCACGCCACCACGGCGCATCCCGTTCTCGGTGAGACGCTCTGCCAGGAAGATTGCCTCCTGCGCCGGCTCGGGCTCCGGCGAGGTCACGAGCACGAACGTCGTCTGCTTGTCGCGCAGCAGCTCGGCTACCCCGCGCGTGCGCTGGCCGAACGCCTCGAGGATCCCCGACAGCGACCGAAAGAACGTCGACAGATCGCTCAGCATGTCGACGCCCGTGACGCGCGCGAAGATCGCGAACACGATGCCTGTCGAGCGCCCGAACACGCGTGCCGCGAGGCCGCCCGGCGAGAGGAACACTTTCAGCGCGCGGCCTTCGAGGAAGCCGAGCAGGCGCGTCGGCGTGTCGAGGAAGTCCACCGCGTTACGCGACGGCGGCGTGTCGAGCACGATCACGTCGAAGTCGCGTTCGTGGCGCAGCTCGTACAGCTTGACCATCGCGCTCAGCTCCTGCGAGCCGGCCACCGCCGACGACAGCTCTCGGTAGATCGGGTTCGCGAGGATCTCCTCGCGCTCGTGCTCGCTAGACGCCAGGCGCGCGACGATCTCGTCGAACGTGCCCTTGCTGTCAAGCATCATCGCCCACAGCTCTCCTTTGCAATCGATGCCGTGCTCGGACAGCAGCGACTGCTCGATCCGGTGCGGCTCGCCCGGCAGCGACTCCAGGCCGAGCGCCGACGCCAGGCGCGCCGCCGGGTCGATCGTCACGACCGCCGCCTTCGCGCCGCGCTCGGCGAGGCCGAGCGCGAGCGCCGCCGACGTCGTCGTCTTGCCGACGCCCCCCGCGCCGAGGCAGATGCAGACGCTCTTTCCACGCAGCCGCTCGGCGAGCCCGCCGTCGGCCGCGCTCGGACGCGCGCGCCGGCGCGTCTCATCCCGCTTGGCGGTGCTCGTGGCCATGTCCCGATCGTAGTTCCCGCGCTGCAATCCGCCAGCGGGCGTGCAGGAATCGCCCAGCCGCATCCGAATACCCACCGGACGGCAACCAATTCCGCAATCGAGCATCGGAGTCCCCAGTGGAAGGAAAGGCCAAGGTCATCGCATTCGCCAACCAGAAGGGCGGCGTGGCCAAGACGACGACGACGCTCAACCTCGCGGCCGCGTTCGCGGAGGAGGGTCACCGCGTGCTGTGCGTCGACATGGATCCGCAGGGCAACCTGACCATGTCACAGGGGATCGACCCCGACACGCTCGACAAATCGATGTACGACGTGCTGGTGCACAAGGTCTCGATCCGCGAGGTGGTCCGCCGCCGCGAGATCGACGTGGCCTGCGCCTCGATCGACCTGGCCGGCGCGGAGATCGCGATGTCGACGATGATCGGCCGCGAGCGCTCGCTGCAGAAGGCCTTCGAACCGATCCTCGACGACTACGACTTCATCTGCA
>DASXIJ010000120.1:0-36120 GCA_036498045.1 Solirubrobacteraceae bacterium | reverse complement strand
CCCTCGCCGTCACCGGCGCCGTCGACGATCGTCGTCGTGTCCTTCGCGACGACGACGCGGCGGGCGCGTCCGAGCTGGGAGAGCTGGGTGTTCTCCAGCTTCAGCCCCATCTCCTCGGTGATCACCTCGCCACCGGTGAGGATCGCGATGTCCTCGAGCATCCGCTTACGGCGGTCGCCGAAGCCGGGGGCCTTGACCGCGACGCCGGTGAAGGTGCCGCGGAGCTTGTTGACGACGAGCGTCGCAAGCGACTCACCCTCGACGTCCTCGGCGATGATCAGAATCGGCTTGCCCGACTGAATCACCTGCTCGAGCACCGGCAGCACATCGCGCACCGAGCCGATCTTCTGGTTGGCGATCAGGATGTACGGGTCCTCCAGCGTCGCCTCCATGCGGTCCTGGTCGGTGACCATGTACGGCGAGATGTAGCCCTTGTCGAACTGCATGCCCTCGGTGAACTCGAGGTCCATGCCGAACGTCTGGCCCTCCTCGACGTTGACGACGCCGTCCTTGCCGACCTTCTCGATCGCGTCGGCGATCACGTCGCCGATCTCGTCGTCGCCGGCGGAGATCGTCGCGACGCGCGCGATCTGGTCCTTGCCGGAGACCTCCTTGGACTGCGACGCGATGTTCTTGACGACCTCGTCGACCGCCCTCTCGATCCCGCGCTTGAGCGCGAGCGGGTTGGCGCCTGCGGCGACGTTCTTCAGGCCCTGGCGAACGATCGCCTGGGCGAGCACCGTCGCCGTGGTCGTGCCGTCGCCGGCGACGTCGTTGGTCGCCGTGGCGACCTCGCGCACGAGCTGCGCGCCCTGGTTCTGAAAGACGTCCTCGACCTCGATCTCACGAGCGATCGTGACGCCGTCGTTGGTGATCGGCGGGGCGCCGAACTTCTTGTCGAGCACGACGTAGCGGCCCTTCGGGCCGAGCGTGACCTTGACCGCGTTGGCGACCGCGTCAACGCCCGCCTCGAGCGCGGCGCGAGCCTCGCTGTTGTACTTGATCTCCTTGTTAGCCATGTTGCTCTAAGTCTCCTTATGCCTCGACGAGAGCGAGGACGTCGGACTCGCGCAACACGAGCAGGTCCTCCCCGTCGATCTTGATCTCGGTCCCGCCGTACTTGCTGTAGAGGACCTCATCGCCCTTCTTCACGTCCAGCGGGATGCGCTTGCCGTCATCGTCGAGCTTGCCGTCGCCAGCCGCCACGACCTCACCCTTCTGCGGCTTCTCCTTCGCGGTGTCGGGGAGAACGAGGCCGCTTGCCGTCGTCTGCTCCTCCTCGATCGCCCGCACGATCAGGCGATCGCCCAGGGGCTTGAGCTTCATCTGTAAAACCTCCATCTAGAGAGTGCTTCGGGCGCTTCCGTCCCTCCAGCTCCTAGGCCGAGGGCAACTTCCGCGCCTCTGGCACTCTCCGCGGAGAGTGCCAACGGTTCTCCTCAATATATAGGCTGGACGGGGGCTTATCAACCGTTTGGCAGTCGAAATCCGAACTGCCAGCCGTGCGCCCCGCTCCCCGCCCACCGGCGAGCCCCTAATTCTGCGCCCCGCCAAAGCCCTTCATCGCCGCCGTCATCCCCGAGGGGTTGTCGAGGATCTGCGAGAAGCGCACGACCGTCACGGTGTCGCGTGCAGAGACCGGGCGGTCGTAGATCTGCTCGAGGAAGTTGATCAGCTCCTCGTGGCGGCGGAACTCGGGGTTGTCGTGCTTGATGTCGCGCGGCGACAGGTCGGCGAGCTGCATCACCTCGACCTGGTCGATCACCGCCTCGAAGATCCGTTCGCGCGGCGAGTACTGGTAGCCGATCGTCACCAGCACGAGCTGGTTCTTGCGGTACTTCCCCGACTTGTCGCCGAGGCGGATCGTCGCCGTCTTGCGGCCCCGCTTGAGCTCGTCGGCGAAGATCGCCGAGTAGAAGTTGAGCACCTGCACGGGGCGACAATCTATCGGTCTTTGCGTGCCTCCTGTAGATACGCAGCGGCCCGTGCGACGATTTCTCGCTCGGCCGCGTGACTCAGCTCGCTCTGAGCCTCGGCGAGTGGCATCCAGCGCGCCTCCTCGACCTCGTCGTCGTGGTCGTCCGTGTCGCCTTCGACGTACTCGAACAGGAAGAACAGCACCGACTTGGGGATCGTCTGCCCGTCGCGGCGGTACCAGTAGCGCGACTCGCCGAGCTCGCGCACCGGCTCGCCGACGACGCCCGTCTCCTCGCGCACCTCGCGCGTCGCCGCCTGGACCTCGTTCTCGCCCGGGTCGATGTGGCCCTTCGGCAGCGCGAGCACGCGCGACCCGTCCGAGGCGCGGCGGGTCGGCACGATCACGACGATTTCCTCGCCCCGCACGACGACGCCACCGGCCGAGCGCTCGCGCTCTGAGCGCTCCTGCGCCTGGCGGCGACGACCACGCCCCCGTCCGCGACCACCGCGCGGCCTGGGCGACTTAGAAGACATACTGCTGCAGCGCGTCGCGGTCGTGCACCACCAGGCGTCCGCGCCCCTGCGAGATCACGCCCGCGCGCTCGAGCACCGCGAGAAACCGGCTCGCCGACTCGCGCGAGGAGCCGGCCAGCTGCGCGAGGTCGGCCTGCGTCGCGGTTACGAGCACGTCGCCCGGCTGGCCGTCGACGGCCTCCTGATCGACGAGCTGCGCCAGCACGACAGCGACGCGGCTCTGCACCGTCTGAAACGACTGGCGCGCGAGCCGTTCGTTCGTCTCGCGCAGGCGTCGCCCCAGCGCGACGACCAGCCGCGCGGAGATGTCCGCGTGTTCTGTCATCAGCCGGCGCATGTCGGGGCCGAGCACCGCGAGCGTGCTCGTCGGCTCGATTGCCTCGACCGTCGCCGAGCGCTTCTCGTCCTCGAACAGCGCGAGCTCGCCGAAGATGTCGCCTGGGCCGAACGTCGCGAGAGTCAGCGTGCGCCCGCCCGCGTGCGTGCGGATCGCCCGCGCCCGCCCCGAGCGCACGATGTAACACGTGTCGCTCGCGTCGCCCTCGCGAAACACGACCTCCCCCGGATCGAAGTCGCGCGGCACCGCGAACTGCGCGATCCGCTCGAGGTCCTCGCGCACGAGTGTCGAGAACACCGGGACCCCACCGAGGAGCTCGACCGCCTCCGCTGAGCTCATCCCCGCCACCGCGCAGGCATATCACACGCCGTCGCACCGGGGCCGACGCAGCCTGCGAACACGCCGCAACTGCGGGCAGCGCGAAGGTATCTTCACGACAGATGGTCACAACCGCGACAAGCGTTACTTCGCGCCCGAACCGGCTCGTGCGCAGGCTCGCCCTCGGCGTGCTCGCGCCGGCGGCCGCGCTCGCGCTGCTCGCCTCCACCAGCGCCAGCGCGGCCACCAGCCAGCGCGCCA
The DNA here is from genome assembly GCA_036498045.1 of Solirubrobacteraceae bacterium. Lineage (GTDB taxonomy): Bacteria > Actinomycetota > Thermoleophilia > Solirubrobacterales > Solirubrobacteraceae > Palsa-744. The sequence continues at coordinate 32,753 of DASXIJ010000120.1, read as the reverse complement.
AGCGCGCGGTCGACACGGCTGCGCTGCTGCGCTCGCGACTGCTCTGGGCGACGATCGACGTCTGCAACGCGCCCGACCAGCCCGACACCCTCGGCGTGCGCGGTTCGATGCCCGGGCTGCACGAATCCCACGACACGATGTACATGCGCTTTCGCCTGCAGTACCTCAACGCGACGACCAAAGCGTGGACCGACCTCGCCCACGGCGTCTCACCCGCGTGGGCGAACGTCGGCACCGGCGCCACCGCGCGCCAGGGCGGGCGCAGCTTCCAGCTGAGCCCCGTCGCCGGGCAGCCGGCCGTCACGATGCGCGGCGTCGTCAGCTTCGAGTGGCGTCACGGCTCGACCGTCCTCGCGCAGACCTCGCGGCCGACGAGCGCCGGGCGCGTGAGCCTTGCCGGCGCCGACCCTGCCGGCTTCTCCGCCGCGACGTGCGTGATCGGCTAAGGGGCCACTGGGAGGGCTTGGCCTAGGAGACCGCGGCGTCAAAGAGACGCGGGTCGTTGGTGATGATCCCGTCGACGCCGAGCGCCGTCAGCTTCGCGATCCGACGCGCGTCGTCGACCGTCCACACGTACAGCTCGCCGCCGCCTTCGCGCACCGCCCCCACGAGCGCCCGTGTGACCACCCGCCAGTGGGCCATGATCGCGTCATAGCGACCTTCGCGCAGGCCGCGGCGCGCTCGAGCCGGCAGCAGCGCGCGGTAGCCCGTCAGGATCGCGAGCGCCGGGATCGCCGTGAGCATGTCCGTCGTGTAGTCGCGGCGCACGCGCGGGACCGACAGCCCCAGGCGAAGGCTCGGCTCGGCCGCGCGCAGGCGCTGCAGCGACTCGCCGAACATCCCGCTGACGAGCGTGCGTGCGATCAGGCCGCGCTCGCGCAGCGCCTCCACGACGCGCAGCTCATACCCCGGCAGCTTGACGTCGACATCGAGCTCGATCGCCGCGAACTCGTCGCCCGCGAGGTGGTCGAGCGCCTCCTCCAAGCGCAGCGGCGTGCGCGCCCGCGCGTCCTCGTAATCGTGTGCCACGACCAGGTCGCCGGTTCCGTCCGTACGCGCCGGGAGCACGTCGAGCTCGATCATGTCGACGCCGTGGCGCAGCGCCGCGTCAAAGCTCGCGCGCGTGTTGCCCGGCTCGATCAGGTCGGCGCCCTTGTGGCCGACGCGGCGCGGCCCGTCGCGGCGCGGGCGGTCGCGCCACGGCATGATCGTCGGCGGCTCTGCCATCGCGCCCCACGATCGCAGATCGATGAGCGCGCGTCTGTCAGTAGTCGTCCGGCAGAGCCCGGCGCGTGGCTTCGATCGTCGCGATCGCCTCCTTGGCGCCGACGTACGGCGCGAGCACGACGAACGACAGCTGGTCGACCAGGCGCGGCAGCTGGCGCACCCGGTCGTGCGCGGTGTAGCTCGAGATGATCCCCCAGATCGCGCCCGTGATCGCTTCGCGCGCGACGAGCGGGCCGCGGCGCGGCGTCGGGCCGAGCTCGTCCAGCAGCTTCGTGAAGTCTTCGATCGAGCGCGTCATCCGACCGATCATCCCCGGCCCGACGTCGAAGATGTCGATGAACGCCATTCGGCTGAGCGCCTCGTGAGCGGCGAAGTACTCAGCCAGCGCCCGCACGCCGACGTGCACCGCCTGCGGCCAGTCGTCGGTGCGTGCGACCGCGAGCCTGACCGCGTCCATCGCTTCAGAGACGAATTCGTCCAGTAGCGCCAAGAAGCACGCCTCCTTCGTCGCGAACATCTTGTGGAACGCCTCCGTCGAGATCCCCGCGAACTGCGCGATCTGGGGGTCACTCAGGTCGCTGTAGCCGCCGTCGAGCGTGAGGTGTACGAGCGCGCCCAGCGCACGGGCACGGCGGTCGTCGCTCTCCAGGAACCCAGCCGGCTGGGGCTCGACGTCGCTCAGGCGCACGACCCCCGACACGTTCAGGCGTCGCGCCAGCGGCGAACGGTAGGACTCGATCCAGTCGAGCACTTCGTCGGTGAGTGTCAGCAGCTCCTTTTCGCGCTGCTCGTACATCCGCGTGAACGCGATGTGGCGGGTCCCTGCGACGATCGCGCGGATCGTCAGCGGCGACAGCTCGACGCCGTCGGGGTGCGCCTGAAAGCCCATCGCGAGCACCCGCTCGAAAGTCGTCGCCGCGAGGGTCATCCGCTCGCGAGCGCGCGGCCCGATGCCGAGCGAGTCGACGAGAACCAGCCGCGGGCCCTTCGGCTTCTCTGCGACTCCGTCGAGCAGCGCCTTGCACGACGCGTGCAGGCGGTTGGCCCAGCCGCGCTCGCGCGCCCACGCGTCGAGCACGTTCTTGCGCGCGCCGGCGACGACGATGTCGTACGTCGCCAGAAAACACGCTTCCTTGTTCGCGAACTGCTCGTAGAACGCGCGTCGCGAGACGCCCGCAAGGGCGATCACGTCGGCGACCGTCGTGCGTGGGTACCCCCGCACGCTGACCGCCTCGATCATCCCGCCGTACATGCGGGTTCGCTGGTTGCGGGCTACGTCATCGCGCGTCATCCCGTTTGGGCCGTGCGGGAGCCTCCGGTACAGCGATGCGGGATCCCTCTCAGTTCCGCTCATTGCCACCATTCGGCAAGGTAGACGATCGTCCACAGAAACGCAAGGCTACTTTTTTCGGCCGTAGATTCGTTATACACGAATGGCGCGAGCCATGACAGGGATGTCTCTCGCTCCGGGCTGGCGTCCCCCGCCGGACGCGCGATCGCTCAGGCGCTGAGCGTCAACCGGCGCGGGCCCGAGTGGAAGCCCAGCTCGAGCAGCAGCGCAGTCAGCGGCGATCCGATCGCCGGCTCGCCGTCGATCCGCTCGAGCGCAAGCTTCGCCACGCGCCCCGCGCGCACCGCCTCGGCCAGCGCGCGCAGCGCGACCGCGACCGGCTCCGGATCGCCCGGCGCGCGCTCGCCGGCGCCGAGCGCCGCGAGCGTCAGCAGGCCGCGGCCGCCGCGCTCGACGTACAGCACCGGCTCGTCCTCGACGAGCACCACGTACGCGCCGGCGACGCGCGCCGGGCGGCGCTCCTGGCCGTCGCGCTTGGGCCACGGCAGCGCCGCGCCGTACGGCTGCGCGGGGTCGGCCGCCGCGATGACCAGCGAGCGAGGCTGCTGGCCCGCGGCCGTCCCCTGCCCCTGGCCCTGCGCCGAGCGCAGTCTCTCGACGGCGCCAGGGAGCGCGAACTGCGCGCCGCCCATCCCCTCGACGAAGTAGCCGCGGCGACAGACGCCGAGCGTCTCGAGGTTCGCAAACGTGTCGTACAAGCTCGCAAAGCCGCCGATGACGCCCTCGGCGAGGACCTGCTCGCGCGTGACGATCCCGTAGCGCTCGAGCAGCAGCTCGGCCAGCGCGCGGCGGCGCTCGGGACCCGACTCGCCCGGCGCGCCCGCAGCGGCGAAGATCGGCGCGGTCAGCGACCAGCGGCCCTGCACCTGCACCTGCGCGCCCGTCCGGCGTGACCCGAACCGGCGGACGGATGTCCGACGCGCCGGCGCCTGCGGGCGCCCGCGCGCGAGCGTCAGGCGCGGCGCGCGCAGCGGCGCCCACGCGTCGTTCGTCGCCTCGCCCGCCCACACGAGGTCCCACAGCGCCTCGCGCAGCGCCTCCGCCGGCGCGTCGAGCTCGGCGATCAGGTCGCTGAAGAAGCACGCGCTCTGGGCCAGGCGCGCGCGGATCTGCTCGTGCTCGGCGCCAGCGGGCGTGCCCGAGCCGGCGCTGCGGCGCTCGGCGCCCGGCGGCGGGCCGATCAGCGGCGCGTCCTCGCGGAAGTACAGCGCGACGCGACCCGAGCGCCCGCTCGCCCCCGCGCCGACCCAGACGAGCTCGCCACTCGCGCACAGGCTGTCAAGCCACGACGGCGAATACGCGCCGACGCGCCGCGGCAGCACGTCGCGCTCCCACGTCTCCGCCGGAAGCGCGAGGCCCTGCAGCGGGACGAGCACCTCGCGCAGCCGATCGACGCCCGCGCCCGCGCTCGGGTGGCGGTCGACGCCCTGCCACGACGGCAGGAACGCCGCGAGCGCGCGCTGGTCGGTCGGCTCGATCTCCTTGCGCAGCGCCGCCAACGAAGCGCGGCGCAGGCGGCGCAGCACCTCGACGTCGCACCACTCGCGCCCGGTCCCGCCCGGGCGCAGCTCGCCGCGCACGATCTGGCCGTCGCGCTCGAGCTCGCGCAGCGCCGCGCCGACGTCGACGCCGTAGCGGCCGGCCAGCTGTTGCGTCTCAAACGGGCCGTGCGTGCGCGCGTAGCGCGCGACCAGCACGCTCAGCGCGTCGGGGACGTCGGCGAGGAACGCCTCCGGCAGGCCTCCCGGCGGCGCGGCGCCGAGCGCATCGCGGTACAGGCCCGCCTCGTCGGCTGCCACCCAGCGCTGCTCGCCGCCGATCCGCAGGCGGATCGCGCGGCGTTCGCGCTCGAGCTCGCCAAGCAGCGGCGCCGGGTCGATCCCCTCGAACACCCGCTGCACGATCTCCTCGTCGTTGAGGTCACCGACATGGCGCAGGACGTCGTGCAAGCCGTCGCGCCCGGTCGCGCGCGTGATCTCCGAGCGGTGCTGCAGGTCGTCCTCGACGCGCTCGAGCGCCCCCGGATCCAGCAGCTCGCGCAACTCCTCCTGGCCGAGCAGCTCGCGCAGCAGGTCGCGGTCGAGCGACAGCGCCGCGGCGCGGCGCTCGGCGTTCGGCGTGTCGCCCTCGTACATGTACGTCGCGACGTAGTCGAACAGCAGCGACGACGCAAACGGCGACGCCGTCGGCGTCTCGACCTCCACCAGCGAGATCTCCCGCGAATGCAGCGAGCGCAGCAGCGCCTGCAGCCCCGGCACGTCGAGCACGTCGCGCAGGCACTCGCGGTAGGTCTCGAGCACGATCGGGAAGTCCGCGTAGCGCCGCGCGACCTCGAGCAGGTTCTGCGCCTTCAGCCGTTGCTGCCACAGCGGCGTGCGTTTGCCCGGGTACGCCCGCGGGATCAACAGCGCGCGCGACGCGTTCTCGCGAAAGCGCGCGCCGAACAGCGCCGAGTCGCCGAGCTCTGCGACGATCGCCTGCTCGACCTCCTCCGGCTCGATCATCACCAGCTCCGCCGCCGACGGAAGCGCCTCCGCCTCGTCGGCGTCCAGGTCGGGTAGGTGCAGCACGATCCCGTCGTCCGACGCGATCGCGTCGGCCTCGATCCCGATCCGCTCGCGGATCCGCGCCGACAGCGCAAGCCCCCACGCCGAGTGCACCCGCCCGCCGAACGGCGACAGCACGCACAGGCGCCAGTCGCCGATCTCGTCGCGGAAACGCTCGAGCACGATCGTGCGCTCGCTCGGCAGCACGCGCGTCGCCTCTTGCTGCTCGCGCAGGTAAGCCAGCAGGTTGCGCGCCGCCCGCTCGTCGAGGTCATACCCCTCCTGCAGCGCCTGCGGCTCCTGCTCGACCGCCCAGCGCGAGAACGCGCCGATCGCCTCGCCCAGCTCCTTCGGGCGCCCGACCGAGTCGCCCTTCCAGAACGGCACCGCCCCCGGCGCTCCCGGCGCCGGCGTGACGATCACCCGGTCGCGCCCGATTTCCTCGATCCGCCACGTCGACGCGCCGAGCAGAAACGCCTGCCCCGGCCGCGCCTCGTAGACCATCTCCTCGTCGAGCTCGCCCACCCGGCGACCGTCGGGCAGCGTCACCGCGTACAGGCCCCGGTCGGGGATCGTCCCCGCGTTTGCCACCGCCAGCTGACGCGAGCCCTTGCGCGCGCGCACCGTCCCTGCGACGCGGTCCCACACGATCCGCGCCCGCAGCTCGCCGAAGTCCTTGCTCGGGTAGCGCCCGTCGAGCATGTCCAGGACGTTCTCCAGCAGCTCGATCGACAGCTCCGAGTACGAGTGGCTGCCACGGACAAGCTCGTGCAGCTCCGCGACCGAGATGCCCGCTGCGGGGGCGTCGCCGTCCTTCGGCGTTTTGACCGGCTCGGCCGACACAGCGATCGCCACGATCTGCTGCGCGAGCACGTCAAGCGCGTTGCGCGGCACGACCGTCGGCTCGATCAGCCCTTCGTGCATCCGCCGCGCGACGACCGCGCACTCGAGCAGGTCGCCGCGGAACTTCGGGAAGATCCGCCCGCGGCTGACGTCGTTGACGTTGTGCCCCGCCCGGCCGATCCGCTGCAGCCCGCGCGCGACCGACTTCGGCGACTCGATCTGCAGCACGAGGTCGACCGCGCCCATATCGATCCCCAGCTCGAGCGAGCTCGTCGCCACCAGGCACGGCAGCTGCCCGGCCTTCAGCAGCTCCTCGACCTTCGTGCGCTCCTCGCGCGCGAGCGACCCGTGATGCGCGCGCGCGATCTCCACCGGCGCGACCGGTTCCGGCGCGGCGGGTGTGTCGCCCGGCCGAGCCGGTTGTGCGTCCGCCGCGGTGCCTGACGCACGCGAGCCCGCGCCGCCGGAGGCGGCGTTCTCATCGGTCTCCGCCTGCTGCTTGCCCGCCAGCTCGTTCAGCCGCAGCGCGACGCGCTCGGCCGAGCGGCGGTTGTTGACGAACACGATCGTCGAGTTGTGCGCCTGCACGAGCTTGAGCAGCTCCGGATAGATCGCCGGCCAGATCGACGTGCGCGTCGACTCGCCCCCCGCGACCGGCTCGAGCGGGTCGCGCTCGGGGTCGGTCGGCCCGCCCGGTTCGCTCATCGACTCGACCGGCACCTCGATTCGCAGGTCGAGCTCCTTGCGATGGCGGGCGTCGACGATCGTCACCTCGCGCCGCGGGCCGACCAGGTAGCGGCCGATCTCCGCGAGCGGGTTCTGCGTCGCCGACAGCCCGATCCGCTGCACCGCGCGGCCCGCCTGGCGCTCCAGGCGCTCGAGCGTCAGCGCCAGGTGCGACCCGCGCTTGCTCGCCGCCACCGCGTGGATCTCATCGACGATCACCGCCTCGACGCCGCTCAGCATCTCGCGCGCGTTCGACGTCAGGATCAGGTACAGCGACTCCGGCGTCGTGATCAGGATGTCCGGCGGGCGGCGCGCCATCGCCGCGCGCTCGCGTTGGGGCGTATCGCCCGTGCGGATGCCGACGCTGACGTCCTCCGCGCCGATCCCGCGCAGCGGCGTGCGCAGGTTGCGCTCGATGTCGTACGCCAGCGCCTTCAGCGGGCTGACGTAAACCACGCGCGTGCCCTGCTTGTCCGCCCGCGGCTCGCTGCTCAGGCGGTCAAGGGCCCACAAGAACGCCGCCAGCGTCTTGCCCGAGCCCGTCGGCGCCGACAGCAGCACGTTCTCCCCAGCGGCGATCGCCGGCCACGCCTTCGACTGCGCAGGCGTCGGCGCGTCGAACGCCTGCTCGAACCACTCGCGCACGCGTGGCCTGAACGTGGACAGGGGCACCTGTCGAGGCTAGCGCGGGCGCCGCCATCCGGCTCACCGAGCTTGCGGTCGCCCGTCCGAGTCCTGCTTGCCGTGGCTGCTGCACCCTGTTGTCTGTAGACGTTTCGTCTGCTGAACCATCAGAGTACGCGCCATGGACGCCGCCCACGAACGCTTCGCCGCGAACCTGCGCGCACGACGGATCCGCCTCGGCCTCTCCCAGGAAGCTCTCGCCGACCTGTGCGGCCTGCACCGCACCGAGATCAGCCTGCTCGAGCGCCGCAAGCGCTCGCCGCGGCTGGACACGATCGTCGGGCTCTCGCGCGGGCTGCAGCTCGAATCCGTTCGCGAGCTGCTCGACGACGTCTCCTAACTCGGGCGGACGCGCGTTCGTCCTGGCCGGCTGCGCGCGTCCATACACTTGCGCGAGTGCAAGAGCGAGCGCTGCCGTGACGACACCCGCGACTGGTCGACGACCGCCAGCGGCCGCGGGCGCCCGCGCATTCGCCACGCCGCCCGGCGACGAACGCCCGGCCGGCGGGGTGCTGCCCGCTCAGCGCCTGCGTGAGGCGATCGCCAACGGCTGGATCGACGCCGGCGAGTGGCGGATCCCGCCCGAGTCGGTGCAGCCCGCGAGCGTCGACCTGCGCCTGGGCGATCGGGCTTGGGTTCTGCGCTGCAGCTTCCTGCCCGACAGCGAGTCGACCGTCGAGCAGAAGGTCGCCGACCTCGCCTTTGAACAGATCGACCTGCGCGACGGCGCGACGCTCGAGCGCGACCGCCCGTATCTCGTCCCGCTGATCGAGCAGCTGCGGCTACCCGACGACGTACGTGCGAAGGCCAACCCGAAGAGCTCGACCGGACGCCTGGACGTGTTCACGCGCGTGCTCACCGACCGCAGCCACCGCTTCGACGAGATCGCCGCGGGCTACTCCGGCCAGCTCTACCTCGAGGTCGTCCCACGCACGTTCGCGATCCGCGTGAAGACCGGGCTCGCGCTCAACCAGGTGCGCCTGATCGACGGAGACGGTCGCCTGTCAGACGCCGAGCTGCTGCGCCTGCACGGCGACGTACCGCTGCTGTTCCGCGACGATCGGCCGCTCGCGCCGGCGTCGCTGTCGCTCGGCGAAGGGCTGTTCCTCGGCCTCGACGCCTCGGGCGGCCCCGACAGCACCGTCGGCTACCGCGCCAAGAAGAACAGCCTGCCGATCGACCTGACGAAGGTCGGCGCGCTTCGCTGGCAGGACTACTGGGAGCCGGTCCAGCCCGAGGCCAAGCAGCGGATCGTCCTCGAGCCCGAGGTCTTCTACCTGCTGCTCTCGGCAGAGGGCGTCAGCATTCCGCCGTCGTACGCCGCCGAGATGCTCGCCTACGACCCGACCGCCGGCGAGCTGCGCACCCACTACGCCGGCTTCTTCGACCCAGGGTTCGGCTTCTCGCGCAGCGGCGCCCTCGGCGGCAGCCGCGCCGCGCTCGAGGTCCGCGCGCGCGACGTGTCGTTCATGGTCGAGCACGGCCAGCCCGTCTGCAAGCTCGCGTTCGAGCGGATGGCCGAGGAGCCCGACGTCCTCTACGGCGAGGACGTCAAATCCAACTACCAAGGCCAGCAGACGATGCTCAGCAAGCACTTCCTCGCGCACGGCGCCGACCCGCGCGCCTGACCCGCCACCGGGCGCCGCGCCCACCGCCCCGTCAGCGGCCGACGGTCGGCGCTGCGATTCTCAACATAAGACTAATATAAACGCTCACAGTCCGGTATATCATCCATCGGAACCAGACTGTTTATGATCGTCTGACCGTCGCCGGCGGTTCCCGGCGAGCCAGCCAACAGCGCGCGGGGGTCTTCCAGGACGAGGAAGAGTCCCTCGCCGCGACACAAGGACAGGGACGAACACCCAGATGCCCAGAACACCTTCGAAAGCCCCCAAAGCTTCCGCCTCCGCCACCGACCCGGCGTGGTCGATTCCGAGCCTTCGCGAACCCCGCTACTCGCAGTCGCTCGAGCGCGGCCTCGCGATCCTCAGCTGCTTCACGCCCAAGCGCCCCGTGCTCGGAATCGCCGATATCGCCGATGAGCTCGGAATGAGCCGCTCGACTACCCATCGCTACGTGATCACGCTCCTTGCGCTCGGCTACCTCGAGCAGGGAGCGTCGCGCAAGTACCGCCTCGGGCTGCGCGTCACCGACCTCGGGATGTCCGCGCTGAACTCGACCGGGCTGCGCGAGCACGCCGCTCCGTATCTCGAGGAGCTGCGCCAGCGCACCTCCTACACAGTGAGCCTCGGCGTGCTCGACGGACCCGAGGTCCTCTACGTCGACCAGGCGCGCAGCTTCCGTCGCGGCCGCGACGGCGCGAGCGCGCGCACCGGCTCGCGGTTGCCCGCCTACTGCACTGCGATGGGCAAGCTGCTCCTCGCCAACCTGCCCGACGAGGACCAGAAGGAGCTGATCGCACAGCTCAAGCTCACCAAGCACGGCCCGAACACGATCACGTCGAAGAAAGCGCTGCGCGACGAGCTCGACGAGGTGCGCTCGGCGAACTTCGCCGTCGACGACGAAGAGCTCGCCAAGGACCTCTTCTCGATCGCCGCGCCCGTGCGCAACGAGGCGCGCCAGGTCGTCGCCGCCGTCGAGACCTCGGTCCCGAGCTCGCTGATCACGCTCGGCGAGCTCGTCGACGCACTCGGCCCGCACCTCGTCTCGACAGCCGATCGGATCTCCGCGCGGCTCGGCTACCGCCGCGACGACGAGCAGAGCTGAGCGCCCACACGCTAAGGGCCGACGCGGTGGGAGCGCCCTGCGCCCGCCGCCGCGTCGCGTCCCGTACTCTCTGCGGCCGAATGCGCCTGCCCCCCACGCGTGTCCTTTCGACCCTCTGCGCTCCGGCGCTCGCGCTGTCGCTGTCGGCCTGCGCCCAGACCGTCTCGACGTCCGGCCTCAAAGGCGAAGCTAAGGCCGCCGCCGAAACGATCAAAGACCTGCAGAGCAACGTCACCTCCGGCGAACAGAAGAAGATCTGCACAGACGATCTCGCGAGCGCCGTCGTCAAGCGTCTGCAGCCGCTGCCCGGCGGCTGCCAGCAGGCGATCAAAGAACAGCTAACCGAGATCGACGCGCTCGAACTGACGGTCGCCTCGGTCCAGCTCGGGGGAACCGCCACCGCACGCACGGCCACCGCGCGCGTCAAGAGCATCTACTCCGGCAAGAAAAAGGACTCCACCGTGTCGCTCGTCAAGGAAGGCGGCAAGTGGAAGATCTCGTCGTTCAGCTGATCCTGATCCCGCGCACGAGCTCACACGCGTCGGCCAGCCCCAGGCCCTGAGCGAGGGTCACGATCGTCTCCAGGCGCGGCGAGCGCTTGCTGCGCTCGAGCAGGCTGATCTCCGTGCGGTGCAGGTCGCACGCGTCGGCCAGCGCCTCCTGCGAGAGGCCCGCTCGATCGCGTGCCTGGCGCAGGTTCTCGGCGAACTGCTCTCGTGCGGTGGCCATCTGCGCACTCTGTCGTACGTCGGACAAACCATCAACAGACAGTTGTCTCGCGGTCAGGCGAGCGCACTGCCGTACTGGCGCTCGTAGTACGCGCGATAGTCGCCCGAGCGGATCGGCTCCCACCACCACGCGTTGTCCCCATACCACGCAACCGTCTGCTCGAGGCCCTCGGCGAAGCGCACGCGCGGCTCCCACCCTAGCGCGCGCACCTTGGCCGACGACAGCGAGTAGCGGCGGTCGTGCCCCGGGCGGTCGCGAACGTGCTCGATCTGCGACTCGTTCGCGCCGGTCGCCGCGACGATCCGCCTGACGACGTCGACGTTCGCCTCCTCGTCGGGGCCGCCCGCGTTGTACACCTCACCCGCAACGCCGCGCTCGAGCACATGCGCGATCGCGCGCGCGAAGTCGCCCGCGTGGATCCAGTTGCGCACCTGCATCCCGTCGCCGTACACCGGCAGCTTGTCGCCGTGCAGCGCGTTGAGGATCATCAGCGGGATCAGCTTCTCCGGGTACTGATACGGCCCGTAGTTGTTCGAGCCGCGCACGATCAGCGCCGGCAGTTCGTACGTGTGGAAGTAGCTCTGCACGAGCAGGTCGGCGCCCGTCTTCGTCGCCGAGTACGGCGACGACGGCCGCAATGGCGAGTCCTCCGTGAACGAGCCCGACTCGATCGACCCGTACACCTCGTCGGTCGACACCTGCACGTAGCGCAGCTCGCGTGCGCGGGCCGCCTCGAGCAGCACGTACGTTCCAAGCGCGTGCGTCCTGACGAACGCGTCCGGCTCGGCGATCGAGCGGTCGACGTGCGTCTCTGCCGCGAAGTTGACGATCGCCTCCGGCGCCGCCGACTCGATCGCCCCCGCGACCGCGCCCGCGTCCTCGATCGCCCCTCGGACGAAGCGAAACGACCGGTGCTCGGCGAAGTCGTGAAAGTTCTCCGTGCGCCCCGCGTACGTCAGCTTGTCGAGCACCGTCACCTCGTCGCCGTGCTCGAGCACGCGCTCGCGCACGAACGTCGAGCCGATGAACCCCGCGCCGCCGCAGACCAGTAGCTTCATGCGCGAATCATCCCAGCACGCATCGCCAGATACCCCGCCAGGCCATCCTGCCAAGGCGGCATCGGCACGACGTCGTCACGCCCGGACGCGAGCGCCGACCACGCCGGGCGCGGGGCCGGGCGCGCCATCTGCTCGCTGCTCGCCGGCTCGACACGGCAGTCGATCTCCGACTGGCGAAAGATCTCCTGAGCGAAGCCGTTCCACGAGACCTCGCCGCCGCCGGTCAAGTGCACGAGGCCGACGACGCCACGGTCGAGCAGGCCGAGCAGTGCCGGCGCGAGATGCCCGCCCCACGTCGGCGAGCCGACCTGGTCGGTGACGACCTGCACCGCGTCGCGCTCGCCCCCGAGGCGCAGCATCGTCTCGACGAAGTTCTTGCCGTCCACGCCGTACAACCACGCCGTGCGCACGACCGTGTGGCGCGGCGATGCGGCCAGCACCTCGTGCTCGCCTTCGAGCTTGGTCGACCCGTACACCGAGCGCGGCCCGGTCGGATCGGACTCGACGTACGGTCGCGCGCGCCCATTCGCGTCGAGCGGTGCGACGCCGTCGAACACGTAGTCGGTCGAGACGTGCAGCAGCGGCACGTCCACGCGCGCGGCCGCCCGCGCGAGCACGCCCGCGCCGACGCCGTTGACCATGCGCGCCGCGTCCGGGCTCGCCTCGGCGCCGTCGACGTCCGTCCATGCCGCGCAGTTGACGATCGCGTCGAGCCCACCCGGCTCGCCGCCAACGCGATCGAGCGTCTGAGCCACCGACGACTCGTCGGTGATGTCGATCTCCGGCAGGTCGAGCGCGACGAGCTCGTGCCCCGCGCGCTCGCCGGCGCGCAGCACGTCGTGCCCGAGCATCCCGGCCGCGCCGGTGACGAGGACTCTCATCGCGCCGCGGCCCTCACAGGATCGAGATGTCGGAGTTGTCCCCGACCATGAAGCGGTAGGCCCGCGGCTGCTGCGCGCCGCGGCGGACGGTGACGTTGCGCCCGAGGAGCGACGACTCCATCCGCCCGTCGAGGTGCGAGACGGCCGAGCCAGCGAGCAGGATCGAGTGCTCGACCTCGGCCGACGTGATCTCGCACTGCTCGCCGATCGCCGTGTACGGGCCGATGTAGCAGTCGCACAGGCGCGCGCCGGCGCCGATGATCGCGGGGCCGCGCACGGTCGTGCGCTCCAGGCGCGCGCCCGCCTCGATCACCACGCGCCCGTCGACGCGCGAGTCGATCAGCTCGCCGTCGATCCGTTCTGTCAGGTTGTCGAGGATCAGCCGGTTGGCCTCGAGCATGTCCTCCAAGCGCCCGGTGTCCTTCCACCACCCGCGCACGATGTGCGGCTCCACGCGCGAGCCGTTGTCGAGCAGGTGCTGGATCGCGTCCGTGATCTCCAACTCGCCGCGCGCCGACGGCTCGATCGCGCGCGCCGCGTCGTGGATCTGGCCGGTGAACATGTACACGCCGACAAGCGCGAGATCGGTCGCCGGCTCGCTCGGCTTCTCTGCCAGTCGCACCACTCGCCCCGTCTCGCCCGCCGGTGCCGGCGCGAGCTCGGCGACGCCGTAGTTCTCCGGGTCGGGCACCGGCGTCAGCAGGATCAGCGCGTCGGGCTCGTGCTCGACGAACGCCGCAACCAGGTCCGAGATCCCGCCCTGCAGCAGGTTGTCGCCGAGGTACATCACGAACGGGCTCGCGCCGAGGAACGGCTCAGCGGTCAGCACCGCGTGGGCGAGGCCGAGCGGCTCGTCCTGGACGATGTAGGAGATGCTCACGCCGAAGCTCGATCCGTCGCCAGCGACCCGTTCAATCTCGGCGCCCGTCTCCGGCGCGATGATGATCCCGACCTGCTCGATCCCCGCCTCGGCCATCGCCTCGATGCCGTAGAACAGCACCGGCTTGTTCGCGACCGGTACGAGCTGCTTGGCGCTCGTGTGCGTGATCGGGCGCAGCCGCGTGCCCTTGCCTCCGGAGAGGATCAGTCCCTTGAGGGGCTCCATAGCCGGGCCAGCCTATCGGTCGAGCATGCGCCCACCCAGGCGCCTTTCAGTACACACCGCCGAGCTTGCGATGGTCCCAGCTGACGCGCCGCAGCTCGACGAACTCCAGCCCGACGCGCTTGCCCGCCTGCGCGGCGACCGCGTCGCGTGCGTCCTGTGGGAGCTCCTGCGGCGGCGTCTGATCGCGCGGGAACGCGTTGCGCAGCATGATCTCGGCGCCGAGCCGAACGATCTCGGTGATCTCGCGATGGATCACGACGTCGCATTCGAGCATCACGCCGCACAAATCGGCATACGTTTCGCCCGACTCGACCTGCAGCGTCGCACGCGAGTCGCGCTCGAGGTTGCGCACCTTCTGCGAGGACCCGTATGTCCACGACCAGATTCGCGGCCCCGGCTCACTCGGAGAGTGTCCGCGCAGCACGTACCACAACGGCATCAGGTGCGGCCACCCGCTCGGCCCGATCGTCGCGCAGGTCACCGTGCGCTCGCCCGCGAGGAACGTCGCGACCTCGGCCGCCGTCATCTTGATCTGCTCGCGACGGCTCACGGGGACAGGCTAAGGCACCTTGCTGATTACTCGAACCCCGACTGACGCACGCCAGGCGTCTCCTCCCGGAGGCTCCTGCCCCTACGCCGGTTGCAGCTTCGCGCGGCGCTCGCCAGGGCGCCGCCTGGACGCCTTGCCCTGCGCCTCGCCCAGCCGCACGACGGCCTCGCGCACGGCCTTGCGCGCGTCGGCCGGCTCGAGCACCGCCGCGTCGCCCGCTTCGCGCAGGATCTCGCGCACGAGCCAGTCGACGCCGGCGAAGCTCAGCTCGACGATGACCGCGCCGTCGCTGCGCTCCTCGACCACGCGCCGCGCCTCGCGCGCCCATCGCGCGCGCTCGGGCGAGACCCACACGCGCGCGCTGCGCGACGCCTCGACCTCGCCCGTGCGCAGCCACCCGTCGACCTCCGCCGCGGGGTCCACCTCGGGTCTTGGCACGAACGTCTCGTCGGTCACGTGGACGTGCTTGATCCGGTCCAGGCGGAAGTGGCGCATTCCGTCGCGCTCGGGATCGAACGACGCGACGTACCACCCCTCGCGCCCGTTGGTCAGCGCGTACGGCTCGACGGTGCGCTTGACCAGGTCGTCCTCGTTCTCCTTGAAGTACTCGAGCTCGACCAGCCGGTGCTCGACGATCGCCTCCGAGATCTCGCGCGCGACGCCCGCGTCGTCGCCGCTGGCGCTCGCCACCTGCAGCCCCTGCTCCATCGGGTCCTCGCCGAGCGCGGCGACGATCTTCTCGCGCGCGCTCGCGAGCGAGCCCTCGGGGATGTGCTCGCCGATCAGGTCGATCGCCGCGACGAGCGCCTTCGCCTCGACCGGCAGCAGCCGCGCGGGGCGATCGAAGTTGTCGCTGTAGGGCTCGGGGTCGACCTCGATCTCGCGCGCCTGCTCGTCGATCTCGGCATACAGCACGTAGGAGCCGCCGCCGAAGTTGACGACGTTGAGCACGTTGACGTCCTCGCGCAGCTCCTCGTCTGAGATCTGCAGCCGCTCGCACAGCTCGCCCATCGCCACACGCTGCCCGGCGCGCCCCGCGCGGATCAGGATGCTTGCGAGCGTCACCAGCCGCGCGAAGCGCTCGGGACGGATCGCCGCGTCCGGGCGCGCCTGCGCGTCCTCGCCGTCGCCCTCGGCCGCCGACCTGCGCGCGCTGCGCGAGCGCGCCGGCGATGCGTCGCGCGCGCCGGCGCCGTTCGCGGGGGCCGCCTTCGCGTCCGAGCCCGGGGCCGTCCTGCCGTGGCGCTCCTTGAGCAGCTTCAACCGCCGCGACAGCTCGCTCGTCAGCTCGTCTGGGCCGACCAAGCGCGCGTTCACGCCGAGCCCGAGCACCCACGAGATCACCCCGCGCGGGCTCGAGTAGCCCGTGCGAAACAGGATCCCGCCGCCGTCGTCGTCGGGCACGATCTCGCCGTAGCGGCCGAAGTGGCGCTCGATCTGCCAGGCGATCCGCTCGGAGATCGCGACCTCCGCGACGCCGCGCTCATCGCCTAGCTGCCAGTCGGCGCGGTCGGCGTAGGCCCGCGGGTCGAAGTCCGACGGGCGGCGGAAGTCGTGCTCTGCCTTAGTCGCGTAGGACACCTTGCCGCGGATCCGCGACAGGCGGAACACGCGAACCGCCTCGCGCTCGTGCGAATAGCCGAGCAGGTAGAACTGGCCGCCCTGGAACAGAAGGTGGTACGGGTCGACGCGGCGCGGCCCCGTCTCGTCGCGCTCCATCGTGTAGTAGTCGAACAGGATCGTCTTGTTGCGAAAGATCGCCGTCTCGACCTTCGCCAGCCGCGCCGACAGCTCGTGGCCGCCCGCCGACGCGGTGATCCCGAGCGCGACAGACCGCTGCTCGGGAGCGCGCAACGGGCTCGGGCGCCCCCACGTGATCTGCTGCAGCGCCAGGCGCAGCGGCTCGGCGTAGGCGAATTCGCCGTCGAGCAGGCTCAGCGCCGTCTGCAGCGCGGCCAGCTCCTCCTCGCTGAACGCGATCGGCGGCAGGTGAAAGTTCTCCGGGCGCAGGGAGTAGTTCTCCTGCTCGGCCGCGCCATCGGCCGGGCGCTCGACCGTCAGCTGGATCCGCAGCGATTCGAGCTCGGAGCGGTCGGCGTAGAAGCGCCGCGCGAACGCGTCTTCGTTCATCCCGCTGTAGCCCTCGACGTCGCGCCTGATCTCCAGCGCCGTGACAGGCCGGCGCTCGGCCATCAGGTATGAGATCAGCGACAACTGGCGGATCAGCTTCTCGGTGTCCTTGGCCATGACCCAGCACCTTAGAACCCGAGGGCGAGACGGATATCGGGCCAGAGGCCCGCCGAGCCGCTATTTGCGAGCTTTCAGGCCGCTTCGCGCGCCGCCACGTCGGTCAGCGCGATCTGCGCGCCGACCTCCGGTGCCGGTGCCTGCGCCTCGACGCGCTCCTCGGGCACCGCGCGATCGGAGAAGAACGCGCCGCCGCCGATCGCGCGGTCGAAGCTCGACCAGCGCGCACCCGGCGCGAGCTCCTTCTCGAGGCGGTCGAAGCTGCCGAGGCGCCCGCCGAGGTTGTCGATCATGTGAACGAGCGTCGCCTCGCGCGTGCACGGCACGACCGGGCTGCCGTGCTCGAGCGTCCCGTGGTGGGAGAGGATGATGTGCCCGACCTCCAGCGCGAGCGCGCGCGGGAAGCCGTCGATCTCCTCGATCGCGCGCCTGATCCGGTAGTACCCGAGCGCGATCTCGCCCTGCAGCCTGCCGGCGTCGGTCAGGTCGATGCACTGCGGATCGTCGGTGTAGGCCTCGAGCTTGCCGATGTCGTGCAGCAGGGCCCCCGTCACCGCGACGTCGCGGTCGATCCCGCCGAACGTTGCGCTGATCGCGCTGACCGCCTGCGCGACGCCGAGGCAGTGCTCGAGCAGCCCGTGGCGATAGGCCTGGTGGTAGTACTTCGCGGCCGGCGCCACACGGTAGCCGGCCCATAGCTCCGACTGCTCGCCGAACACGCGCTCGAGCAGCGCCCGCAGGTGCGGCTGCTGGACCGTGTCGATCAGCTCGCGCACCTCGCGCTCCATCTGCTCGACGGCGCGCGCGGGGCCGTCGACGAGGTCGTCGAGGTCGAAGGTTCCGGGTTCGGCCTCGCACAGCTCGCGGAGGTTGATCTGCGGACCGAACCGCGGGTGCACGGTGTAGCGGCCGCGCACGCGCACGGGTGCGCCCGCGCGGGCCAACACCTCGACCTCGGCGAGCTCGTCCCACACCATGCACGCGAGCGCGCCCGTGCGATCGCCGAGCTGCAGGCGCAGGTAGTCGCCGCCGTCGCGGCGCTGGCGGCGCTCGGCCTCGCGCACGAGCAGCACCTGATCGATCTCGGCACCATCGCTGAGCTCGTTGACGAGCATGGTTGGAAAGTAGATGGGGCCGCGGACGGGACTCGCGCCCCGCCGGCGCAGCGCCCGGCGTCTGCTAGAAGCCAAGCGGTCCGATGTCCTCGCCGCTGTTGCTGTCCGTGCTCGACCAGTCGCCAATCGCGGAAGGGTCGACCGGCGCGCAGGCGCTGCGCAACACGATCGACCTTGCGCGCCTGTGCGACGAGCTCGGCTATCACCGCTACTGGGTCGCCGAGCACCACGGCGGCCCGATGCTCGCGGGACCAAGCCCGGAGGCGCTGATCGGCCCGATCGCCGCCGCGACCTCGCGGATCCGCGTCGGCTCGGGCGGGGTGATGCTGCCGCACTACAGCCCGTTCAAGGTGGCCGAGACGTTCAGCCTGCTCGCGGGGCTGTTCCCTGGCCGGATCGACCTCGCGCTCGGCCGCGCCGCGGGAACCGACCCGCTCACGACGTTCGCGCTGCAGCGCGACCGCCGCCAGGCCGCCCCGGACGACTTCCCGCAGCAGCTCGCCGAGCTGCTCGCCTACCTCGACGACCGGATGCCCGCCGACCACCCGTTCGCGCGCCTGGCGGCGACGCTCCCGGGTCGGCCGGAGTCGCCCGAGCGGTGGCTGCTCGGCTCGTCCCAGCAGAGCGCGATCTGGGCGGCCGAGCTGGCGATGCCTTACGCGTTCGCCGACTTCATCAACTCCGGCGGCGCCGAGATCGCACGGCTCTACCGCGAGCGCTTCGCCGAGCACGAGCACGCCGACGCGGCGCCGCGCACGGCGGTCGCCGTGTGGACGATCTGCGCCGAGTCCGACGACGAGGCGCGACGGCTCGCCGCGAGCGGACGGATGGCGTTTCAGATGCTGCGTCGCGGAGAGCTGATCGCGGTCCCCGCGCCTGAGCGGGCGCTCGCCTTCATCGCCGGCGAGGAGCGTGCGCGCGAGCATCCATCGACGGGGCGGTCGCGCCCCGCCGCGGGCGGCGCCGGGGAGGTCTCAGCCGCGCCCCGGCGCGCGCAGCGGCGGACGGTCGTCGGCTCGCCGGAGGCCGTCCATAAGGAGCTGCTGGACGTCGCCGCCGAGTACGGCGCCGATGAGGTGATCGCGGTGAACATCGTCTACGACCACCAGGCGAGGCGCCGCTCATACGAGCTTCTCGCCGGCGCGTTCGGGCTCTGAGTCTCCGGCGCACGTCCGTTTTAGACCGACTGGTCGGAATAGTCAATCAGTCGAACTCGCCTCAAGCAACGGACGGCGCGTGTCGAGGAGGAACGTGGAAGGTATGGACAACATGGACGGCAGATCGAGCGCAGGATGCGCACGGCGGACGGAGCTGCAGCCGCCGCACCTCGACCGCGGCACGCCGGGCGCGAGCGCCACGCGCGAGCACGAGCGTCGCCGTCGCAACCGAGAAGCGCGGATCAGGCGCCGTCACCCGCTGATCGGCGGCCTGCTGCTGGCGATCGGCGGCTCGCCCGCGCACGAGAGGGAGGAGCCGACGGGCGGCCGCGGCAAGCAGCCGCGCGCGCTCGCGCTCCGTCGCGTCCTCTGGCGGAGGGGTCGGTCTGAATCGTAGGCGCGCTCAGCGCCAGGAGCTCAGGCGCGAGCGCACGCGATGGCGCCACTCGGCATGGCGCGGCCCGCGCCCGGTCGCGTCGGCGACGATCGCCGTGAGGGCGAGCGCTCCGAAGAGCACGAGCAGCAACAGCGAGATCGCGCCGCCGGGAACCGGCGAGGAGGCGCTGCCGAGCAGCCCGTCGTCATGCGGGGCGGCCGGAAGACTGCCCGGCGCGGCAGCGGGCGACAGGTCGTAGCTGACGGCCTCGACTCCGCCCGCCCCGGCGTGTCCACCGAACGTCGCGTGCAAGTAGGAAACGACGGCGGCGGCGAAGCTCGAGAGACGACCGCAGCCGTGGGTCGACGCGGCGTCTGTAAGTTCGCGCACGGCCTGCCGTTCAAGCCGAGTGACACGCGCGACGCCGAGATGCATCCGCGCGGCGGCGGCGCGGGGGCTGAGCGGCCGGGTCGCCCCGACGCCGACACGCAGTTCGAGCACCTCGCGCTGGGCGCTCGGGAGGACGCCCAGGCAGCCCTGCAAGCGGGCGACGATCGCTTTCAGCGCGCGTTCGCGCGAGGCGATCCGAGCGCGCGCGTGCGCCCCGGCGCGACGTTCCATCGGCGGCATCCCGGAGTTCACGCGCGGATTGCCGTAGCCGCCGAACAGAGTGGACGCGGCGGCGCCGCTTGCCCCGCTGCCCGACGCTCCCGATCCGCCGAACGAGGGACTCGTCGTGCCGGCCGTGCCGGCGGCGCGCGCGCCCGACCCCGAGCCTGAGCCCGAGGCCGCACCCGCGCGCGAACTGGAGGGCGTCGCGTTCGAAGCGCTCGACGTGCCCACGGAGACTTTGCCCGCTGAGACGGTCACCGACGGCGCGCTCGCGGAGACGGTCGGCGTGCGCGTCGAGATCGTCGGGGTCGCGACGGTGGGCGCTTTGGGGCTGACCGGTGGCACGGGCGCCGGCGCTTTGACGGTCACCGTCGGCGTCTGGACCGTCACGGTCGGCGTTTTGATCGGCACCGTGGGCGTTTTGATCGGGACCGTGGGCGTCGGGACCGGCACGGTCGGCGTTTTGACGGTCACAGTCGGGACGGTCACCGCAACCGTCGGGGTCGTCAGTGCGAGGGTCGGCGTTTTGACCGGAGCCGTCGGCGGTTGCAGGGGCAGCGTGAACGAGGCAGCCGAAGAGGCGAGGCCGCCGAGCGCGACGACACCCGCGAGCACTAGCGTGAATATGAATCTGCTCGCCCTCTTGGGTGAGCCTCCCGCGCTGATCACTGCGACCTCTCGAACATTCGGCTATTCGGCGTTTAGGCCCAGTTACCCGCGGATTGCGGGTCTATTCACGCAATCGGAAAACGCGCTCGGCGCGCGAGCGCCGCGGAGGGTCAACGCCTACGACCGGTGCCGGTGCCCCTCTCGCTGGGCGGCTACGGCTAGGGCTCGAGCCGATGCGGCCCGCGGTACAGGAACGTCACCTCGCGGACGTTGTCCTGGCCGAGCATCTGCATCAGCAGGCGCGTCAGGCCGAAGCCGAACCCGCCGTGCGGAGGTGCGCCGAAGCGGAAGAAGTCGAGGTAGTACTGGATCGGCCCGACGTCGACCTTCTTCTCGTCGGCCTGCTCGAGCAGCCGCTCGTAGCGGTGCTCGCGCTGGGCGCCGGTCGTCAGCTCGATCCCGCGCCAGAGCAGGTCAAAGCTCTTGGTGACGGTCGGCCGGTCGTCGTAGCGCATGTGGTAGAAGGGCCGGACGGTCGTCGGGTAGTCGGTGACGAACGTGAACTCGTGGCCGTGGCGCTCGGCGACGATCGCCGAGAGCGCCCGCTCGCTGGGCGGGTCGAGGTCGTTGCCGGCGGGCGGGGCGTCGTGGCCGGCGTCACGGAGCAGCTGCTTTGCGTCGTCGAGCGTGATCCGCGGGAACGGCAGCTCGGGCACGACGAGCGCGGTATCGAACGTCTGCGCGATCTGCTCGCCGTGAGCCCCCTTGACGACGGCGAGCACGTGCGCGAGCCAGCGCTCCTCGAACGCCATCACGTCCTCGTGGGAGTCGATCCAGGCGATCTCGACGTCGACGCTCGTGAACTCGGTGTCGTGACGCGAGGTGAACGACGGGTTCGCGCGGAACACCGGTCCGACCTCGAACACCTTGCCGAAGCCGGCGGCCATCGCCATCTGCTTGTAGAACTGCGGCGATTGCGCGAGGTAGGCCGTGCGGTCGAAGTACTCGGCCTTGAACAGCTCGGCGCCGGACTCGCTGGCCGACCCCATCAGCTTCGGCGAGTGCAGCTCGATGAAGCGCTCGTCGGCCCACACCTCGCGCATCGCGCGCTCGGCGGTCGTCTGCACTTCGAAGATCAGCCTGCGGTCGGGCCGGCGCAGATCGATGTAGCGCCAGTCGATCCGCTTGTCGAGCGCGGAGTCGGGCGCGATCGGAACCTCCGGCTCGGCCAGCGAGTCGACCTGGAGCTCCTCGAGGCGCAGCTCGAGGCCGCCGAGGTTGACGCGCTCGTCGGCGACGACCGTGCCGACGACGGTGATCGCCGACTCCGGCGTCAGCGCCGAGATCCGCTCGTTGAGCTCGCTCGGCGGGTCGTCCTTGGCGGCGACGACCTGGACCATGCCGGCTTCGTCGCGCAGCACGATGAACTGGACCTTCTTCTGGTCGCGCAACGCGTTGACCCAGCCGCGGACGCGAGCCCGCTCGCCGATCTTCTGTGGCAGCGCGGCTGTCAGCGTGCGGTTCACGGGCGGGACCCTATCGAGCGCTTGCACGCGCACGCCTGCCGCGCGCACGGCGCGGGGAGCGCTCCGGGGCGACCGGCGGCTACTGCGCCGGGTCGTCCGCGAGCTCGACGTCGACGGCGAGCTCGTCTGCGTCGACCGTGTCGATCACGTCGATCGAGCCGGCCAGGCGCAGGTCGTCGGCGGCGAGCTCGAGCGCGGCGAGGCGCTCGGGCGTGTCGTGGACGACGATCCGCGCAACGGGCGCACGCATCGGCCGGCGAGCTTGCGACTTGGCCTTGCGCACCTCGTGCAGGACGGCGCCGGCGAGCTCGAGCGCGAGCTCCTCGCGCGCGTCGGTGCTCGCGCCGCCGAGCGCGTCGACGACCTCGTCTGCGTCGGGCCAGGGCGCCTGGTGGACGGAGCCGTCGCGCCACCACGACCAGACCTCCTCGGTGACGAACGGCAGGAACGGCGCGAACAGGCGCTGGAAGATCGACAGCGAGCGCCGCAGCGCGCGGCTCACGGACGCCGCGCCCTCGCGCCGGTCGTCGGCGTCGCCGGAGTCATAGCGTCGCCCCTTGACGAGCTCTAGGTAGTAGTCGCAGTACCACCAGAAGAAGACCTCGGTGCGCTCGAGCGCGCGCGCGTAGTCGTAGGACTCGAGGCTGTCGGTCGCGTCGGCGACGACCCGCGCGAGGCGGGCGACCATCGCGCGGTCGAGCGCGCTCGTCAGCGAAGGGCCCTCGGCAGGCAGGTCGGCGAGCGCGAACTTCGACGCGTTCAGCAGCTTGACGGCCAAGCGCCGGCCGACCTTCATCTGCTGCGCGTCGAATGCGGTGTCGGCGCCGGGGCGTCCGCTCGCCGCCCAGTAGCGCACGGCGTCGGCGCCGAACTCCTCGAGCAGGTGCATCGGCGTGACGACGTTGCCCTTGGACTTCGACATCTTCTTGCGGTCGGGATCGAGCACCCAGCCGGAGATCGCCGCGTTGCGCCATGGCAGCTCCCCGTAGTCGAGGTGCGAGCGCAGGATCGTCGTGAAGAGCCAGGTCCTGATGATGTCGTGCGCCTGCGGGCGCACGTCCATCGGGAAGACGTTCGCGAACAGCTCGTCGTCGTCGCCGGCGCGTCCGGCGATCTGCGGAGTCAGCGACGACGTCGCCCACGTGTCCATCACGTCCGGGTCGGCGACGAACCCGTTCGGCTGTCCGCGCTGCGCCGCGTCATAGCCGTCGGGCGCGTCGGTCGACGGGTCGACCGGCAGCTGCTCGTCGCGCGCGACGATCGGTGCGTCGTGGCGCGGCGCGCCGGCGGCGTCGAGCGGGTACCAGATCGGGAACGGCACGCCGAAGAAGCGCTGGCGGCTGATGCACCAGTCACCGGTCAGCCCGTTGACCCAGTCCTCGAAGCGCGCGCGCATGTACGGCGGGTGCCAGCTCAGCTCGCGACCGCGCTCGATCAGCTCGTCGCCATGCGCAACGGTGCGAACGAACCACTGGCGGCTGGTGATGATCTCGATCGGTCGATCGCCCTTCTCGTAGAACTTGACCGCATGCGTCACGGGCGTCGGCTCGCCGACGACGTCGTTCGCGTCGGTCAGCAACTCGACGATCCGCTTGCGCGCCTGATTGACGGTTCGGCCCGCCAGCTGCTCGTACTCGCGTCGCGCGCGCTCTACGTCCTGCGAATCCCAGCCGGCGGCGCCCCACGGCACGTCGGTCAACCGGCCGTCCGGCCCCAGGACGGAGCGGACGGGCAGGCCGAGCTCGCGCCACCAGACGACGTCGGTCACATCGCCGAACGTGCACACCATCACCAGCCCGGTCCCCTTCTCGCGATCGACCAGCGGATGTGTCAGCACGGGTACGCGCGTGCCGAACAGCGGCGTCAGCGCGTCACGTCCGACGAGCGCGCGCCAGCGCTCATCGTCGGGGTGCGCCAGCAGCGCGACGCACGCCGGGATCAACTCCGGGCGCGTCGTCTCGATCAGCGCATCCCGCACGCCGTCAAGGGTGTCATCGGCTACTCCAAACCTGATCCTGGTCATCGCCCCCGGCCGCTCGCGATCCTCGAGCTCGGCCTGGGCGACGGCCGTCTGGAAGTCGACGTCCCACAACGTCGGCGCCTCGACCTGGTAGGCCTCGCCGCGCTCGAGCAGCCCGAGAAACGAGCGCTGGGAGATCCGCTGGGCTCGCGCGCCGATCGTCGTGTATGTCCTCGACCAGTCGACCGACAGCCCCAGGCGCCGCCACAGCTCCTCGAACGCCCGCTCGTCGGTCGCGGTCAGCGCGAGGCACAGCTCGACGAAGTTCGGCCGCGAGATCCCGACCGGCTCCCGCTCGGACGGCTCTGCCGGTGGCTTGAAGTGCGGGTCGTACGCGACCGACGCGTCACAGCGCACGCCGAAGTGGTTCTGCACGCGCCGCTCGGTCGGCAGCCCGTTGTCGTCCCACCCCATCGGGTAGAAGACGGCGCGCCCGCGCATCCGCCAGAAGCGCGCGATCGCGTCGGTGTGCGTGTAGGAGAACACATGCCCGACGTGCAGCGAGCCGCTGACCGTCGGCGGCGGCGTGTCGATCGAGAACACGCGCTCGCGCGGTGCAGAGGGATCGAAGCGATAGCAGCCGTCGCGCTCCCACGCGGCGCTCCACTTGTGCTCGAGGCCGTCGAGCGTCGGGCGCTCGGGCACGGTCGGAGACAACTCCGTTGTCTGATTCGCCGCCAAGCCACGATCGTATCTGCATGCTCCACGCCGGCAGGCGTGATGGGGGCGAGCCCGACGGGGGTGACGCCAAGCTCGGCGCCGGGCGCGTCAGGCGGCGAGCGCCAGCTCGCAGACGATCTCGCCGGCGCCGATGCCTTCGCCGAAGCGCGCCGCGTGCGAGCGGGCGGCGCGCTCGCTGTTGTGCGACGGGCACTGCACGCCGCGCACCTCGCCGTCGGCGAGGCCGTATGCGACCCACACGCCGCCTTCCCAGATGAAGTGGAAGAAGCGATCCTCGAGCTCGCAGGTCGTGTCGAGCTCGCGCGCCCACGCGCGCGCGACTGCATCGATCGGGATGCTTACGCCGCACGAGCAGCCGTCGAGCGAGCTCCCAACGCAGTCGAGCGGGCGCCCGCCGGACACGTCGGTGCCGCCGAAGCCGCCCTCGCTCCACAGCAGCTCGAACACAATCCGTGCGAACTCCTCGCCGGCAGGGCTGAGGTCGTGCCCGCGCGTGCGCCGGCCGGTCCCCCACGTCGCGGCGCCCCGCTGGCGGCCGCGGCGGGCAAGCTCTGGCGTGTGCCAGCCGGACGCGGTTGTCGCGGCGCGGCGCTGGCGGCCGTGGCGGGCGAGCTCGGGCGTGTGCCAGCCGGACGCGGTCGCCGTCCCGGCGCCTGAGCGCCGGCGGACGCCCGGAGGCGTCTGCCAGCCGCGGGCGCTGATCGCGTCGGCGTGGCGGTCATCGCCGAGCATTACCGGCGTGACGTCGGGCTGGTGTGCGTTCCAAACGGGCAGGCTCATGTCGTACTTTTCGGACGACGCGGGGGCGATTGTTCGTTCAGAGCGGATTTCTGGACAGCTGTTGAGACCGTCTTCGGGCGCGTAGCTACAGCCCGCGCGGCCTCTCGCCGGCGCCGCGCTTCGTATCCGTACAGATGAGAGCTTTCTCACTGGGCGATCGCTGAACGAGACGGCATCCGTTTGCGCTCGGGTGTAGAGTCGCGGACGGCGGGGAGAACAGGGCTTGAAGCCCATGGGTCGCGGAGGCAGACGTGAGCCTGATGGCGAAGAAGCTTGTGGCGGTCGGCATCGCAACGGCGGTCGTCGCAGGTTTGATCGCGCTGTACGTTGCTGTTTGGGCGACGAGCTTTCCGCAAGAGGTCGCCGCGTCGAGCGCGAGCACGACTGCGAGCGTCACGTCCAACCTGACGCTGCAGACGGTCGCGTCGATCGGTCCGAAGTACAGCCCGACGCACCCGGACTGGGTGTCCTACCTGGTCCAGAGCAACGGCAAGTGGATCCACAGCACCGACTACAAGGTGCCGGCCAACTCGACCGTCCACATCACGATCCTCCAGTACGACGGCGACAGCGGGCTGCGCAACCCGTTCCTGTCGGAGGTGCAGGGCACAGTCGGCTCGACCGCGACGGTCGACGGCAAGGCGATCAACGCGATCAACCCCGAAGAAGCGTCACACACGTTCGCGGTGCCCGAACTGGGAATCCTCGTCCCGTTGCCGGGGGTGCCCGAAGAAGCCAAGAACCAGTGTGAATTCGCGCCGTGCACGCTCGGCGAGGCGCACCGGACGATCACGTTTGCGATCCGCACGGGCAAGAAGGGCCGCTACCACTGGCAGTGCTTCGTGCCCTGCGCGGCCGGCTTCCTGACCGGTGGCGGCGGGCCGATGCAGACGCTCGGGTACATGGACGGCTTCCTGGACGTGGTCTGAGCGTGGCCGAGCCGAATCACTGGCGGCGCTTCACGACGATCTGGATCGTCGCCTCGCTGGTCGCGACGCCGCTGGTAGTCCTGCTGCTCGGACCGATCCTGCCGCCGGGCAACGGATCCGAACAGGCGTCCGGCCACGTGACCGACAACACGGTCCTGCTGGCGATGGCGACGCCGGTGCTGCTGCTCGTCGTGCTCTACCTGATCTATGCCGTGATCGTGTTTCGCCAGCCCAAGGGCGGCGTGCTGGAAGGGCCGGCCGTACGCGGCAACCCGCGCCTGCAGACGGTGTGGATCGTCGTCACGTCGCTGTTGGTCCTGTCGCTTGCCGCGTACGGCACCGTACGCCTGGAGGAAGACGGTGCCGGCGCGGGCGGTGGCCCGTCGCCGCTGGTCGTACCGAGCGGCCACAAGCTGCAGGTTCAGGTGATCGCGCAGCAGTGGGCGTTCACCTACCGCTTCCCCGAATACGGCGGCGTCGAGGTGCCCCACCTCGAGCTGCCGGTCGACCAGATGGTCGAGCTGCACGTCACGTCGCTCGACGTGATCCACTCGTTCTGGTCCTACCAGCTCGGCGTCAAGGCCGACGCCAACCCGGGCGTCGACAACATCGCTTTCGTCAAGCCGACGAAGCAACAGACGTTCGAAGTTCGCTGCTCTGAGCTGTGCGGGATCTGGCACGGTCAGATGTTCGACCACGGTCACGTCGTCAGCCGCGAAGCGTTCGCCACGTGGATCGCCGAACAGCAGAAGAAGTACGCAGCGGCGACGAAAGTGCTGCAGCCGTATCGCCACGCATACGTCCCCGAACCAACGAGGCGCGCCGAATGAGCACGACGACCGAGTCCCAGTCACACCCCGCGCCGGTCCGCAAGTCGCTGCTGCGGCGGCTGGTCGGCTTCAACCTGCTGACGGCCGTCGTGCTCGGCGTGGGCGGCTACTACCTCGGCTGGTTCATCGGCCATGAAATCACCGGCAAAAGCTTCGAATTCCAATCGAAAATCGACGAGAACGACGTCGCTCTGCTGCTCGCATACCTGTTCGGCGTGGTCGGCTTCCTGATCGGCCTGGGGTTTGCCAACTACCCGGTCAGCCGGCTGCTCGGCAGGCCGGCTTCGCTGCGCGAGAAGGAGGACGAGGGGATCGGGCGCTACTTCGGGCTGTGCACCGACCACAAGGTCGTCGGCATCCAGTACCTCGTCGGGATCGGCGTGTTCTTCTTCGTCGGCGGCCTCAACGCGATGCTGATCCGCACCGAGCTCTTGCACGACGTGCCGACGACGGTCGGCCCCAATCAGTACCTGTCACTGGTGGGCATGCACGGCACGATGATGATGGGAATGATGACCTCGGGCATCCTCGGCCCGTTCGCCAACTACTTCGTCCCGCTGATGATCGGCGCCCGGCGGATGGCCTTCCCACGGATCGAGGCACTGACCTTCTGGCTGCTGATGGCCGCCGGGTTCATCCTCACGTCGACGATCTTCTTCGGCGGCTTCCCGACCGGCTGGACCGGCTATGAGCCGCTCAACGACCAAGCGGTGATCGGGATGGACTCCTACATCATCTTCTTCGCGCTCGTCGGCATCTCGATGTGCCTGCTCGGGCTGAACATGCTCGCGACGATCGTGACGATGCGCGCGCCAGGCTTGACGTGGTCGCGCCTGCCGATCTTCGTCTGGGCCGTGCTCGCGACGTCGGTGCTGATGGTGCTCGCGGCGCCGACGCTGGTCGCGACGCTGTCGATGGCCGCGCTCGATCGCACGATCAACACGACCTTCTTCGTGCCGGGCGGCGGCGGCAGCCCGTTCCTGTTCGAGAACCTGTTCTGGTTCTTCGGCCATCCGGAGGTCTACATCCTCGCGCTGCCCGGCTTCGGGATCGTGCTCGAGCTGCTGCCGGTGTTCACGCGAAAGCCGCTGTGGGGCTACCGGCTGGCGGTCTCGGGGATGCTCGGCGTCACCCTGCTGAGCTTCTTCGTCTGGCAGCACCACCTGTTCGTCAGCGGGATCAACGCCGACCTGCGACCGTTCTACATGCTCTCGACCGAGATCATCTCGGTGCCGACCGGGTTCATCTTCCTCTGTGTGATGGGGACCCTGTGGAAGGCGCGCACCACGTTCAGCGTGCCGATGCTGTTCTGCCTGGCGTGGGCGTTCAACTTCCTGCTCGGCGGCCTGTCGGGGGTCTTCCTGTCAGACGTCCCGAGCGATACCGACACGCACGGCAGCTTCTTCGTGATGGCGCACTTCCACTACACGATCATGGGTGGCCTGATCTTCACGTTCTTCGCCGCGATCTACTACTGGGTTCCGAAGATGACCGGGCTGCGGTTCAACGAGCGCCTCTCGAAGTGGCACTTCTGGCTGATGTTCATCTCGTTCAACTCGACGTTCCTGCCGCTGTTCGTGCTCGGCATGAAGGGCATGCCACGGCGCGTCTCCAGCTACGCGCCGAACCTGCACGGGCTCAACGTGTGGGTTTCGATCTCGGCGTTCGTGCTCGGGTTCTCGATGCTGATCTTCCTCGCGAACGTCGTCTGGTCGCTGGTCGTCGTGCGCCTGCCCGCCCTGGCCAACCCATGGCGCTCGAAGTCGCTCGAGTGGCAGCTGCCGACTCCGGTTCCGGTCAACAACTTCGAGCAGATCCCGGTGATCGATTCCGATCCCTACGACTACGGCACGCCGCTGGGCATCGCCGGCGGCGGCATCGAGCCGGCCGCGGCGGGGACGTGACGATGGAGGCCTCGCGCGAAGAGCGCCCGCTCGGAATGACGGTCCCTCCGGTCGCGGCGGGCGTCGAGATCCCGCCCGAGCCGCCCGACGTCGGCGCGCGCGCGCTGTTCATCGCCGGGCGCCTACTCGCCGGCGCGACCACGTTCTTCTTCCTCGCGTTCGCGTTCGCGTACTTCTACCTGCGCTCGCTCAACCAGAGCCACCAGTGGCACCCCGGCCACGTCAAGGTCGAGCAGGGCTACGGCGCGGCGATCATCGCGTGCATCGTCGTCAGCGCGGCGCTCGCGTTCGTCGCCGGGCGCCAGATCCGGAGGGAGTCGCCCAGCTGGATCGGTCCCGCCGCCGTGGCGCTCGTGCTCGGGCTCGCCGCGGTCGTCCTGCAGTGCATCGAGTTCACGACCCAGCGCTTCGGCCCGACCGACGGCGGCTTTGCAAGCGTGTTCTGCGCGTGGACGGCGTTCTATGCGATCGCGGTGCTGGGCACGATGTACTGGCTGGAGACGCAGGTCGCGACAGAGCTGCGCGCACGCCGGGTGCCGGGGCGCGAGCTCGACGAGGAGACGGGTGCCGACATCGCGGACCCCGACAAGCTGATCGCCCCCGGCATGGAGGCGTGCGCGTTCTTCTGGTCCTACCTTGCCGGGCTCGGCGTGATCGCCTACGTCGTCCTCTACCTGATCTGATGCTCGTCGCGACGACAGTCGCGCCCGGCTTCTGGGACTGGTCGCTGGACCCGCCGCTGGTGCTCGTGATCGCCGTCGCGATCGTCTACCTGCTCGGCGACCGGCGCACGACGACGCCGCAGCGCTCCGGCGCCGCCCACCGCCGCCAGAGCGCGTACTTCTACGGCGGACTGGCGGTGATCGCGATCGCGCTGGCCTCGCCGTTGGACACGCTCAGCCAGCAGCTGTTCTGGGCGCACATGATCCAGCACGTGCTGCTGCTCGTCGTCGCGCCGCCGCTGATCGTGCTCGCGCGCCCGTGGATCCGCCTGTGGCGCGGGCTCGGGCTGGCGCCCCGTCGCGCGCTCGCGCGCGGGCTCGCGCTGAGCGATCGCACGCGCTGGCTGCGCGCCGCCAGCCGCGCGCTCGGCACCCCCGCGGTGAGCTTCATCGCGTTCAGCGTCGTGCTGTTGGTGTGGCACGTACCGGCGCTGTTCGACGCGACGCTGCGCTCCCAAGCGCTGCACATCCTCGAGCACACGCTGTTCTTCACGACGGCGCTGATGTTCTGGAAGCAGGTGATCGACTCGCCGCCGTTGCATGCGCGGCTGAGCTCGGTCCAGCGCGTCGCCTACCTGGTCGGCGCGATGGTCGTCAGCTGGATCCTCGCGATCGCGATCGCGCTCGCGCCGCACCCGCTGTACGGGTTCTACGCGCACGAGGCGACGCGCCCGGGCGGGATCTCGGCGCTGACCGACCAGCAGATCGCGGCGGGCATCATGTGGGTGCCGGGGTCGATCACGTTCGTGATCGTGATCTTCGTCTACCTGCATCGCTGGCTGGCCGCCGCGCCGGCGAGGAGCGGCCCAGCCGTTAGGCTGGCCCGAGACCACTAGGAGGAGCAATGCCGCAGCTGAACATCCCGATCGCGTCGGACTTCCTCGCCGGCTCGATCCTTTCGCTGGCGCTTCCGCTCGGGGTGCTGATCGCCGTCGCGATCTGGTACGTCGTCGTGCTGCGCCGCGGCGCCGGCGAACGCTGACGCCCGCGCCGATCCGGGGGCGGCGGCGGCCGCCCGCACCGGCATTCCTCCTCGCCGGCTCAGTCGTTGGCGGTCATGGCGCCGAGCAGCTCGGCGAAACGCTCGCGCGCCTGCTCGCGGCGGGTCGGAAGGTGCTCGCTGGGAACGTCGTCGGGCGGCGGCGCGTACCCGTGGAGAATCCGTCTGGCGACCGTCTGGCGGTGCACCTCGTCGGGGCCGTCGTAGATCCGCGCGGCGCGCGCGAAGCGATACATCTGCTCGAGCGGCAGGTCGGTCGAGTAGCCGAGCGAGCCGTGCGTCTGCAGCGCGCGGTCGACGACGTCGTGCAGGACCTTGGCGCCGTAGAACTTGATCAGCGCGATGTCGACCATCGCCGCGCGGGCGCCCTGCGTGTCCATCACCCACGCCGCGTGAAGCGTCATCAGCCGTGCCGCCTGCATCTCGGCGGCGCTGTCGGCGATCCAGTTCTGCACCGTCTGCTTCTCCGACAGCAGCGACCCGTGCGCCTGGCGATAGGTCGCGCGCTCGCACATCATGTCGAAGGCGCGTCGCGCGACGCCGAGCCAGCGCATGCAGTGGTGGATCCGCCCCGGCCCCAACCGCTGCTGGGCGAGCATGAACCCGTCGCCGACTCCGCCGAGCAGCGCGTCGGCGGGGAGGCGGACGTCGTCATAGCGGATTTCCGAGTGCCCGCCGTATGCGCCGAACTGCTCCCACGGATGCTCCATCGTCGGGACGTCGCGGACGATCTCGACGCCTGGCGTGTCCGTCGGGACGATGAACATCGACGCACGTTGGGAGCCGCGCGCCTCGGGGTCGGTGACGGCCATTACGATCAAAAAGTCGGCGATCGAGCCGTTGGACGAGAACCACTTCTTGCCGTCGATCACCCACTCCTCACCGCCGCCTCCGGCGGCCAGCACGGCGCGCGTCCGCAGCTGGGTAGGGTCCGAGCCCGGCGTGTCGGGCTCGGTCATGCTGAACGCGCTTCGCAGGTCGCCGGCGAGCAGCGGATCCAGCCAGCGCTCCTTCTGCTCGGGCGTGCCGGCCACCGCGAGGATCTCCGAGTTCCCCGAGTCGGGTGCCGCGTTGCCGAACGCTAGCGGCGCGATCGGCGAGCTGCCGAGGATCTCGTGCATCAGGCCGAGGCGCACCTGCCCCATGCCCTGCCCACCGAGCTCGGGCGGGAGGTGCGCCGCCCACAGGCCGCGCGCCTTGACCCGCTCCTGCAGCGGCGCGAGCGCCTCGAGCAGACCGTCGATCCCGAGGTCGTGCCAGATCGCCTCGAGCGGCCAGATCTCGTCGCGTACGAGCTCGCGCATCCAGTCGAGCTGCTCTTGGAACTCGGGCTCGGTGGAGAAGTCCCAGCTCATCGGTCGTCCTTTCTCTGCGGTCGGCGGCACGCCAAGGCTACGCGCATGCGAGCGCGGCGGCGGCGCCGGCGAAGGCCGGTCGGCCGCGCGCGCGTGTCGCAGCGCGTGCACGGGCTCGCGCGCACGGGACCGTTGGGCGTCGTGACCAGAGCTCCGGCCACGACGCCCCCCGGTGAAAAACGCTCACGCCAGGGAGGGAGCGGCGTCGAGCGTCGCTCAAGGTGACCGGACGAGGGAGGTCACACTCGAAGGGCCAAGATCGCACAGCTGGAACTCGCTGTCAAGATCAAAGTAGGATAGTGTTTATACCAAATGATCGATTTGCGACAGCGATGACCGCCGGCGGCGGCAACGGAGCGTCGGGAGGCCGCGGCCAACGCAGGGCCTCGCCGAGCGCGCGAACGCGCTCGCGCGCGCCGGCCGGCTCGGTCGCGCGCGAGCAGACACGGCTGCAGCAGCGCCG
>DASXIJ010000119.1:0-20213 GCA_036498045.1 Solirubrobacteraceae bacterium | reverse complement strand
CGCGCGGCGATCTCCGAGACTGATCGTCGCCGCGAGATCCAGGTGGCGTACAACGAGGAGCACGGGATCACCGCGGCGACGATCGTCAAGGGCATCTCCGACATCGCCGAGTTCCTCCAGGCCGAGTCGAAGGTCCCGAGCAAGCGCAAGCGGCGGCGCAGGACGGCCGGCGCGTCGGCCGAGCTGCCCCGCCACGAGCTCGAGCGAATGGTCGTCGAACTGGAGGAGGAGATGGTCGCGGCCGCCGACGAGCTTCGCTTCGAGTACGCGGCTCAGCTGCGTGACGAGCTGCGCGAGCTGCGCCGTGACCTGCGCGAGATCCACGCCGCCGAGGGTCCCGGCGGGGACGGCGCGGTGCCGGTCGACGAGCACGATCACGGCGCCGACGCTGCCGCCGCGGACGACGGCTACGAGGCCGCCGCACGTGAGGCTTCGTCGGGTGACATCGCCTAGGATTGCCGCCGTGGACATCGACCGCCAGGCGATCGAGCGACGCGATTTCCCGATAACCCGGCGCGGGTATGAGCCGGCCGCCGTGGACGCACATCTGCGCGCGCTCGCCGCCGAGATCGAGGAGCTCCAGCGCGAGCGAGCGTCCGGTGGCGCCGAGCCGTCGCTGTCGGCGACCGCGGGCACGCAGGTCCAGAGCATCCTCGCCGCCGCCGAGGCGGCTGCGGCCGACATCGAGCGCCAGGCACGCGAGGAGGCCAGCGCGACGCGCGACGCTTCCGAGCGCGACGCGGCCCAGACGCGCGATGAGGCGATCGAACAGGCGCGCGCGCACGTGGGCGCCGTCGCGCAGGCGACCGCCGTGCTGCTCGAGCGCGTCGGCGCGATCGACGGCGAGGTCGCGGCCCTGCTCGAGAGCCTGCGCGGCGGCGCCGGACGCCTGGCGACCGACCTCGCCGCGCTCGACGCGAACATGGGAGAGCTGTACGACGCTGCCAGCGGCAACCCCGTGACGCGCGCGGTCGCCGGCGACGTCGCAGCCCAGCCGTCGGTCCCCGCGCCGCCGCTTTCGCCCGCGACGCCTCGGCCGGACGCCTCCGCGCCCGCGACACCCCGGCCTGACGCCTCCGCTCCCGCGACACCGCCCGCCGCCTCGCTTGCCCCGCGTCGGCCCGCCGCGGCGCCCGCGCCGCCGCTCACGCCGCCCCCGGCCTCGGGCGCCGCTTCGCCTCAGGTCAAGCGCCCGCGCGACACGCCGCCGCCGGTTGCGCGGGACGAGCGCGCCGAGCGCGACGTTCACGTCGACCCCGAGGCGCCCGCGGGTGCGACCGCAGGCAACGGCGATGTCGACAGCGCGCGCCTGGTCGCGCTCAACATGGCGCTCAACGGCGAGTCGCGCGAGGACACCGAGCGCTATCTCGCCGACAACTACAAGCTCGCCGACCAGCGCAAGCTCGTCAACGAGGTCTACGCCGCAGTCGAGGGCTAGGGCGCCGCTGGCGCTGCGCGCGCCTGCGTCCTCTTGTCGGGCGCGTAGATTGCGCAGGGAAGTCTCCGCCGCCGACCGAACATCTGTTCGGTCTCCTAGAATGGGTGCCCGATGCCAACGGGCAACCAGATAGTCGTCTCCGGGGCAAGGGAGCACAACCTCAAGGACATCTCGCTGTCGCTGCCGCGCGACGCGCTCGTGGTGATCACCGGGCTGTCGGGCTCGGGCAAGAGCTCGCTTGCGTTCGACACGATCTACGCCGAGGGCCAGCGGCGTTACGTCGAGTCGCTGTCGGCATACGCGCGGCAGTTCCTCGGTCAGATGGACAAGCCGGACGTCGACTCGATCGAGGGACTCTCGCCGGCGATCTCGATCGACCAGAAGACGACGTCGCGCAACCCGCGCTCGACGGTCGGGACGGTCACCGAGATCTATGACTACCTGCGGCTGCTGTGGTCGCGCGTGGGAAAGCCGCACTGTCCGATCTGCGGGCGCCCGATCGTCGGGCAGTCGGCCGAGCAGATCATCGACCAGGCGATGGAGCTCGCCGAGGGAACCCGGTTCATGGTGCTCGCGCCGGTCGTGCGCGGGCGCAAGGGGGAGTACGGCAAGCTCCTGCAGGAGCTTCGCAACGACGGCTTTGCGCGGGTCAAGATCGACGACCGGATCCGGATGCTCGACGAGTCGATCGTGCTCGACAAGCGCTACAAGCACGACATCTCGGTCGTCGTCGACCGGCTCGTGATGCGCCACGACGTTCGCAAGCGGCTGGCCGACTCGATCGAGACGGCCGTCGGGCTCGCCGACGGGCTCGTCGAGCTCGAGGTCGTCGGGCGCGCCCGTGACGAGGGGGACGACGACCAGGCACAGGGGGCCAAGGGCGCGAAGGCGCCGCGCGCGGCGGCGACCCAGATCGTCCCCGGCGAGACACCGCGGCCGGGGACGATCTTCACGTTCTCCGAGCGGTTTGCTTGCCCCGAGCACGGCCCGTCGCTCGTCGAGCTCGAGCCGCGGATCTTCTCGTTCAACTCACCGCACGGCGCATGCGATCGCTGCACCGGGCTGGGCTCGCAGATGGAAATCGACCCGGAGCTGGTCGTTCCCGACCCGACCCTGTCGATCGGCGAAGGCGCGATCGCGCCGTGGGCGAACAGCACGTCCAACTACTACGAGCAGGTGACCGAGGCGATCGCCGAACGCTACGGCGTCGATCTGGAAGCGCCGTGGGAGGAGCTCGCCGAGGAGCAGCGCGACCTGTACCTGTACGGAACCAACGGCGATCCGGTTCAGGTCACCTACCGCAACCGCTACGGGCGCCGGCGCTCGTACGCCACGCGGTTTGAGGGGATCGTCAAGAACCTCGAGCGGCGCTACCGCGAGACCGACTCGGAGTGGACGCGCGAGAAGATCGAGGAGTACATGTCGCTGCGCGCGTGCCCCGTCTGCGGCGGGGCGCGGCTGCGCGCCGAGTCGCGCGCGGTCCTCGTCGGCGGGACGCGGATCGAGGACTTCTGCGCGCTCTCGGCTCGGCGCGCGCTGGAGTGGCTGGAGGAGGTCGAGCTGTCGGAGACCGATCGCCACGTCGCGCGGCTGATCCTGCGCGAGATCTCCGAGCGGTTGCAGTTCCTCGAGAACGTCGGGATCGGCTACCTCTCGATGGACCGGGCGGCGGCGACGCTGTCGGGCGGCGAGGCGCAGCGGATCCGCCTGGCGACGCAGATCGGCTCGTCGCTGGTGGGCGTGCTGTACATCCTCGACGAGCCGTCGATCGGCCTGCACCAGCGCGACAACTCGAAGCTGATCGCGACGCTCGAGCGTCTGCGCGACCTCGGCAACACGGTGATCGTCGTCGAGCACGACGAGCAGACGATGCGCAGCGCCGACCACCTCGTCGACCTCGGCCCGGGGGCCGGCGAGCACGGCGGCCAGATCGTCGCGCAGGGGACCGCCGCGCAGGTCCAGCGGGTGAAGGCCTCGCTGACCGGCCAGTTCCTCGCCGGGACGCGGACGATCGAGCCGCCGGCGCGCAGGCGGACACCGAGCGGCTACATCGAGATCCTCGGCGCGAGCGAACACAACCTGCGCGACATCGACGTGCACATTCCGCTCGGCGTCCTGACGTGCGTGACCGGCGTGTCGGGGTCGGGCAAGTCGACGCTCGTCAACGAAGTGCTCTACAAGGCGGTCGCCAATCGCCTGCACCGCGCCCGCCAGCGCCCCGGCGCGCATCGCGCGATCCACGGCCTCGACCAGCTCGACAAGATCATCGCCGTCGACCAGTCGCCGATCGGGCGCACGCCGCGGTCGAACCCGGCGACGTACACAGGGCTGTTCGACGTGATCCGCGACCTCTTCTCGAAGACCCAGGAGGCGCGCGTCCGCGGGTACAAACCGGGCCGCTTCAGCTTCAACGTCAAGGGCGGCCGCTGCGAGGTCTGCCGCGGCGACGGTCAGATCAAGATCGAGATGCACTTCCTGCCCGACGTGTACGTCCCGTGCGAGCAGTGCCACGGCAAGCGCTACAACCGCGAGACGCTCGAAGTGCGCTTCAAGGGCAGGAGCATCGCCGACGTGCTCGACATGCCCGTCGAGGAGGCGCTCGAGTTCTTCCAGCACATCCCGAAGGTCCGCCGCCGGTTGGAGACGCTGAACGCGGTCGGGCTCGGCTACGTACGCCTCGGCCAGCCGGCCACGACGCTGTCCGGCGGCGAGGCGCAGCGGGTCAAGCTCGCGACCGAGCTCTCGAAGGTCGCGACCGGCCGGACGCTGTACATCCTCGACGAGCCGACGACGGGTCTGCACTTCGCCGACGTGCAGCGCCTGCTCGAGGTGTTGCAGCGCCTCGTCGACGCCGGCAACAGCGTCGTCGTGATCGAGCACAACCTCGACGTGATCAAGTCGGCCGATCGCCTGATCGACATGGGCCCCGAGGGCGGCGAGGAGGGGGGACTGGCGATCGCCGTCGGCACGCCCGAGGAGGTCGCGGCCGACCCGTCGTCGCACACGGGGCAGTTCCTCGGGGAGATCCTCACCCCGACGATCGCCCGCGCCGACGGCACGCCCGCCAAGCGGTCTCGTGCCCGCAAGACGTCGAAGGTCGCGGCTTGAGCGACGGCGACGAGGCGCCGCTCCAACCCGCGGCGCCTGGTGCGCCGCCGGTGCCGGCGCTCCTGCTCGCCCGGGCACGCCTGTGGGCTCAGAAGTGGCGCTGGTACGAGCGCAACTCGCTGCCGTGGAATCGCGCGCAGATCCATTGGCAGCTGATGCGCCGCGGCGCGTTCGCGCGCTGGCCGCTACACGGCAACGTGCTCGAGGCGCTGCGCGAGGGGCGCCTCGAGATCGGTCCCGAAGTCCTGCTCGAGCCCGGTGTCTGGATCACCGCGCCCGGCGACGCGCGCGTGCGGATCGGCGCCGGCAGCTTTCTGAACCTCGGTGTGATGGTCGCGGCCGAGGACCTGGTCGAGATCGGAGAGCACTGCATGCTCGCAAACGGCTGCTTCGTCTCCGACGCCAACCATCGCCACGACGACCCCGACAGGCCGATCACGTGGCAGGGCTTTGAGAGCAAGGGGCCAACACGAATCGGCGACAACTGCTGGCTCGGCGCAAACGTCGTCGTAACCAGCGGCGTCACGATCGGCGAGCGGTGCGTGATCGGCGCCAACAGCGTCGTCACGCACGACATCGCGCCGTTCTCGATCGCCGTCGGGCTGCCGGCGAAGACGATCAGGCGCGTCGAGTACGCGAGCGCGCCAGCCAATCGCTAGCGTCCTCGCGATGGAGCTGCGCCAGGCGATGCGATGCGCGCCGACGAGCCGGCTGTTCAGTGACGAGCCGGTCGACGTCGACGTCCTCAAGGGGGTGCTCGACGACGCGCGGTTCGCGCCGAGCGGCGGCAACCGCCAGGGCTGGCGCGTCGTCGTGGTGCGCGACGCCGAGCGCCGGCGCGCGCTGCGCGACCTCTACCTGCCGGCGTGGAACGCCTACATGGAGCAGACCGGCGGCGCGCAGATCCTGCGCGACCCCGACGCGTTCGACGCCGCGCGCGTGAGGATGGTGCAGCGGGCCGACCACTACGCGCAGCACCTCGACGAGGTCCCCGTGCACCTGCTCGTCGGCGTGCAGCTCGGCGACGTGCTAGCGACCGACGCGAAGCTGCCGCGCCAGAGCATCGTCGGCGGCGCGTCGATCTACCCGTTCGTGCAGAACGTCCTGCTCGGCCTGCGCTCGGCCGGTCTCGGCGCCGCGCTGACGACCCTGCTCGTGCCGGCCGAGGCGAAGGTCAAGGAGCTCGTCGGCTTTCCCGACGACGTCGCGCTCGCGGCGCACGTCGGTGTCGGGCACCGCGCCGAGGAGTGGCCGACGCGGCTCGCGCGCAAACCCGTCGAGGAGTTCGCGTTCGCAGAGCGCTTCGGCGAGCCCCTCGCCTGACGGCGACGAGGGGCTCGCGGGCGCGCGTCGCTACTGAGCCGGCGGGACGGGAACGCCGCTGAACGGCGTCGTGCCCGTGGCGACCGAAATGCCGAGCCCGGTGGCCGAGTTGGCGTATGCGAGCTCCTTGGCGAGCGTGCCGACGCCGTTCGCCGCGGGCAGCGGCGCGAGCTCGACCGTCGAGAGGATGCCCAGCGCGTTGCCGCTGGCGTTCAGATAGGCCGAGCCGGAGTCTCCGGGGATCCCGGGCGTCACGGTGTAGAGCTGCTGGCTCCAGCCGCCGCTTTCTTCCTGGTCGCCGAGGCTCACGCCGGTCTTGGGGCTGAGCACGCTGACGCCACCGCGGAGGATCGAGTTACCGTAGGTGTAGACCTGTTCGCCGGTGCTCGATGCGGCCGGGGCCAGACCGTCGGGGCCGCCCCAGAACGGAACGGTCGGGTTCACGTTGGCGACCTGCCCGGGGAGGATCTTGATCAGCGCGAGATCGTTGTAGGCGCACGTGTTCGGGTCTTTCTCTTTGGCGCCCTGCATCGCGATCCACGAGTTGTAGGCGAGCGTCCCGATCTTCGTTGCAGCCTGGATCCCGCCGTTGACGAGATCGCCCGAGTAGATCGCCGTCCCGAGCGGCAGCGACTTCGTCGAGCAGCCGTTGGTTTCGGTGTCTTCGCCGGTCGAGGAGCAGTGCGCGGCCTGGCCGAGGTAGACGTTCCCGGACGCGTCGGTGAAGACGAAGTTCGCCGTGCACTGCGACGCGCCGCCCAGGAATGACGAGGCGTTCGTGAACGTCATCACCCCCGGGTGGATCGTGGCGCTTCCCTCGGGCGCCCACGCGGACGCGACGGAGGCACCGCCGAGCAGCAACATCGAGAACATGGCGATCAGCAACGGCAGAAGCAGACGCGATCTCATCGTTTCCCTCTCTCTGGCCTTCGGCGTCTGCGGCGCCCGCGCGGCACGCGCGAGCGGCCGAAACGCCTTGTTTACCCGGTCGGGCGCCCGCGCATGCCACGCAGCGCCAAGGCGCGCATTACCCGGGGGCCAAGCGCTCAAACAGGCGCCGACGAACGACCGACGTGGCGCGTCCAACCGTCAGTGCGGTCGCGTCCAGGCGGCGTCCGCCGGCTCAGCTCAGCTGCTCGTGCAGCGCGGCCAGCTCGGCTGGGTCGATCTTGTAGGTGTGCTCGGGCCCCGGGTAGCGGCGGGCGCGCACGTCCTCCGCGTAGGCTGCGACGCCGTCGTTCATCTCCTGCTGGAGGTTCGCGTAGCGCTTGACAAACCGTGGTCCGAGGCCGTCGCGGATTCCGAGCAGGTCGTGGAACACGAGCACCTGGCCGTCCGTTGCGGGGCCGGCGCCGATCCCGATCACCGGGACCTCGAGCAGCGGCATCAGCTCCTCGGTGACGGCGCTTGGGATCGCCTCGAAGACGAGCGCGAAGCAGCCGGCGTCCTGAAGCGCGAGGGCCTCGGCGGCGATCCGGGCGGCAGCGCCGGCCGTGCGGCCCTGGGCCTTCCACCCGCCGAGCGCGGTCGCGGTCTGCGGCGTCAGCCCGACGTGGCCCATCACCGGGATCCCGGCGCCGACGATCGCCCGCGCGCGGCTGACCGACGCTTCGCCGCCGCCCTCGAGCTTGACCGCCTCGCAGCCTGCATGCTTGACCATCCGCATCGCCGTCGCGATCGCCTGCTCGTCGGAGATCTCATACGAGCCGAACGGCAGGTCGCCGATCAAAAGCGGTGTCTGCAGGCCCCGGCGAACCGCGCGCGCGAGGACGAGCATGTCGTCGAGCTCGACCGGCGTGGTCGCGGTGTATCCGAGGACCGTCGTCCCGGCCGAGTCGCCCACGAGCACGAGGTCGACGCCGGCGGACTCCGCCGCACGGGCGCTCGGGTAGTCGTATGCGGTGACCATCACGATCGGGTCGCCGAGCCGCTTCTTCTCGGTGAGCAGCGGCAGGGTCATCGGCAGGTGTCCGGGATCGGACGGGGCCTGGAGGTTCGGCTGGCTTGACATGGGATTCCTCTCTGACGTCAGTTGACGCTCTGCGTGAGCAGGGTCGCCACCGCGTCGTCGACGGTGATGATGCTGTTCGTCTGCGCCTGCACGTGCACGACGCGCGGCTGGTACGTGGCGAGCTCGTCCTCGGCATAGCTCGCGTAGGAGACGACGATGATCGTGTCGCCGCGCTGGACGAGCCGGGCGGCGGCGCCGTTGATCGTCATCACGCCCGAGCCCCGCTCGCCGGCGATCGTGTACGTCTCAAAGCGCGCGCCGTTGTCGATGTCGAGCACGTGGACCTGCTCGTGCTCGAGGATGTCGGCCGCCTCGAGCAGGTCGGGGTCGATCGTGATCGACCCGACGTAGTGCAGGTCGCAGTCTGTGATCGTCGCCCTGTGGATCTTCGACTTGAGCATCGTTCGTTGCATCAGGCGACCGCCTTTCTCGGGTTTGAGTGACCGGGGCCGGGTTGATTGGCCGGGCGAAGCTGGTCGCGGCGGAACGCGCCCGGCGCCGGGGATGGGCGCACCAGCGCGTTGTCGATCAGGCGCGTGTCGCCGATTCGAGCGGCGATCAGGAGCAGCGCCTCGCGCGTCAGCTCGTCACACGGCTCCAGCGTGTCGGGATCGACGAGCTCGAGATAGTCGGGCGTGACGCCGCGCTCACGCATCGCCGCTCTCGCCGCGCCGAGCAGCGCGTCGGACGATCGCTCACCCGCTGAGGCGGCGTGCCCGGCGGCGCGCAGTGCCTCTGAAAGCGCGAGCGCCTGCGCGCGCTCGGTGGGGTTGAGGCGGGCGTTGCGACTTGACATCGCCAGCCCGTCGGGCTCGCGGACGGTGGGGCACGCCTGCACGCGAACGGGCAGGTTCAGGTCGGCGACCAGCCGGCGGATCACGACGAGCTGCTGCGCGTCCTTCTGGCCGAAGTAGGCGGCGTCCGGCAGCGCCATCCCGAGCAGCTTTGCGACGATCGTGGCGACGCCGCGAAAGTGCTTGGCCCCGCGGATCTCGCCCTCGAGCCGCTCGCCGAGGCCGCCGACGACGACAGAAGTCGCAAAGCCCGGGGGGTAGACCTCCTCGACGGGCGGCGCGAACAGGACATCCGCGCCGGCATCGGCCGCGAGCTGGGCGTCGCGAGCCGCGACGCGCGGGTAGCGCTCGAGGTCGGAACGCTCGTCGAACTGCGCCGGATTGACGAACAGCGAGACGACCACGATGTCGCACTCGCGACGCGCCCGGCGGATCAGCGACAGGTGACCCTCGTGCAGCGCGCCCATCGTCGGCACGAGGCCGATCGTCCGTGTTTCGCGACGCGCCGGCGCAAGCGCCGAGCGAAGCTCGTCGACTGCGCGCACGGTCCTCATGCGCAGGGCAGCGTTGAGTTACGGGGGCTCATCAGCTTCGGTCCAGTTCCTCGCGGATACCGGCGCGATTAAAGATGCGGTTTGGTGTCTTCAGGTCCCGCCCGAGCGGACTCGGTGCCGGCCTGGCGCAAATGATACAGGGGCGCCGGTCGCGCGCAAGAGCGCCGGTCGCCCGCAAGGGCGCCAGCGCGGACCCTGATGCGGCCCACGCTGCGCCCGGGCTGGGGCGGCCGCGGTGGTTCCCCTACCAGGCGTCGACGTACGGCCGGGCCTTGCCGGCGCGCCGCCACCAAGGGGTGGCGTCGTCGTCGAACAGCGTCGCGATCCAGCGCCGGGAGTCGGCCGGGTCGATCACGTCGTCGATCTCGCCGTAGGCGGCCATGTTCAGCCCGCGGCCGCGGTCATAGGCCGCGGCGACCATCGTCTCGAACAGCCGCTCGCGCTCGTCGGCGTCGTCGATCGCGTCCAGCTCGCGGCGCATGCCCAGGCGCACGGCGCCCTCCAGGCCCATCCCGCCGAACTCCGACGTCGGCCATCCGACCGTGAACAGCGGCGCCTTGAAGCCGCCGCCGGCCATCGCCTGGGCGCCGAGTCCGTACCCCTTGCGCAGGACGATCGTGCCGCACGGCACGCTCAGGTTCGCGCCCGCGAGGAACATCCGCGCGAAGTGGCGGACGGTCGCGGTCCGCTCGGCCGCCGGGCCGACCATGAAGCCGGGCGTGTCGCAGAGGAAGACGACCGGCAGCGCGAACGCGTCGCACATCGCGATGAAGCGCGCGGCCTTGTCGGCGCCGTCGGCGTCGATCGCGCCACCGAGGTGCGTGGGATCGTTCGCGACGACCCCGAGCGGCCGGCCGTCCATGTGCGCGAGCGTGGTCACGATCCCGGCGGCGAACCCGCGGCGCAGCTCGAGCGCCGATCCCTCGTCGAACAGCCCGTCGATCACCCGGCGAACGTCGTACACGCGCTTGCGCTGCTCGGGGATCAGCTCGCGCAGCAGCGCCTGGTCGGGGACAGCGCCCGGCTCGGTCGCGCCGCGGAAGTAGGACAGGTAGCGCTTGGCGGCGGCGACGGCGGCGCGGTCGTCCGCCACGCGCAGATCGACGACGCCGTTGGCGTCCTGCACGTCGATCGGGCCGACGTCGGACGGCTCGTAGACGCCGAGGCCGCCGCCCTCGATCATCGCCGGACCGCCCATCCCGATGCTCGAGTTCTCGCTGGCGATCACGACATCGCAACAGCCGAGCAGCGCGGCATTGCCCGCAAAGCAGTAGCCGGAGGCGATCCCCACGAGCGGGACGAGGCCGCTGAGCCGGGCGAACAGCGCGAACGCACGGCAATCGAGACCGGCGACGATCGGCATATCGACGTCGCCCGGGCGTCCGCCGCCGCCCTCGGCGAACAGGACGACCGGCAGGCGGCGGCGCTCGGCAAGCTCGAACAGGCGATCCTTCTTTGCGTGGTTGCGGATGCCCTGGGTGCCCGCGAGGACCGTGTAGTCGTAGGACATCGCGACGCACGGGCGGCCGTCGATGTCGCCGACGCCCGCGACGAGGCCGTCCGCGGGCGTGCGCGCGATCAGCTCCTCGCGCGAGCGGCGCCGCTCCTGCGCGGCGAACAGCAGCGGCCCGTACTCGACGTACGTCCCCTCATCGACTAGATCGGCCAGGTTCTCGCGTGCCGTGCGCCG
Source organism: Solirubrobacteraceae bacterium (assembly GCA_036498045.1). Classification (GTDB taxonomy): domain Bacteria; phylum Actinomycetota; class Thermoleophilia; order Solirubrobacterales; family Solirubrobacteraceae; genus Palsa-744. The sequence continues at coordinate 9,295 of DASXIJ010000119.1, read as the reverse complement.
CCCGAGCTCGTGACGGCGCGCGATGTCGTCAGGGCGTGACGCGTCGAGCCCGACGAGATGGCGCGCGTGGACCGCCTCGAGGTCCGCCCGCACGGCGCCTGCGCCGGGCGCCGCTGCGGCCGCGCCATCGGTGCCGTCGGCGTGCGCGCGATCGCCGGGCTCGGCGTCGAGCGTGCTCAGCACCAGCAGCACCTGGCCCTCCTCGACGGCCTCGCCGGTGGCGACCTCGACGCTGCGCACGACGCCGCCCGCCTCGGCGACCACCTCGTGCTCCATCTTCATCGCCTCGAGCACCACGAGCGGCGCGCCCGCGCTGACGCGCTCGTCCGCAGCGTGCGCGACCGAGACGACGACGCCCGCGAACGGGGCCGTGACGCTCAGCTCGGAGTTGGTGGACACGGCGAGATCATTGCGCAGCACGGCGCTCGACCGGCGCCGGTCGTTGTCGGCGGCAATATCCGCAATTTGCTCGGTCGCGACGGCCGTCGCGCGCACAGAGGCTCGCAGGCAGCGATTAGCATCCAAAGCGATGGCCGCGACAGACTTGGCAGGCACGTCGACGGCGCGGCGTGAGGCGCTCAAGCAGGTGCTCGCCCAGGCGCGCGCGTGCGCCCGGTGCCCCGAGCTGGCGGCGACGCGCAACACGGTCGTGTTCGGCTCGGGCAACGCCGACGCGGAGCTCATGTTCGTCGGCGAGGCTCCGGGCGCGACCGAGGACGAACGCGGGGTCCCGTTCGTGGGCAGGGCCGGAAAGCTGCTCGATCAGCTGCTCGAAGAGATCGACCTCACGCGCGAGGCCGTCTTCGTGGCCAACGTCCTGCAGTGCAGGCCGCCGGGCAACCGCGACCCGCTCCCGATCGAGATCGACAACTGCCACGAGTACCTGCTGCGGAAGGTCGAGCTGATCGAGCCGACCGTGATCTGCACCCTCGGCAACTTCTCGACCAAGCTGCTGCGCGGCGACCCGACCGGGATCACTCGCCTGCACGGCCAGCCCGAGGTGCTGACGCTCGGGGCCCGGGCGGTACGCCTGTACCCGATCTTCCACCCCGCGGCGGCGCTGTACACGCCGCGGATGCTCGCGACCCTCCGCGAGGACTTCGCGCGGCTGCCGGAGCTGCTGGCGCTCGGCGCGCCGCCGCAGCCGCCGCCGGGCGAGCTCGACGACCCGCCGCCGGCTGTCGAGCTCGACGATCAGCCGCCCGCGCCCGGGCTCGACAGCGCGGGCGAGCTCGCGGACCCGTCGCCGCGGGCGCGAGTTGCGGCCGGGGATGAAGGGTCGGCCCCACCGCCGGCGGCTGACCAGCTCGGGCTGTTCTAGACGGCGCCGGCGCGACGGTGGACGTCTGTTCGACCGCTGACGGCCCGGTCTGGCGGGGTTTTCCTGCAAAAAGGGGATTTCGCCGACGCGTCGAAGATATTCGTCCCGAGGCCTTAAGTCGACGGCGACGTATGTCGATACTGGCCAAGTCTCCATCCCTCCAGGAGTAACGACCGGCCCGCGTCCCTTTCTCCCGCGGGCCGGTCGCGTTTAACGGGCCGGTCGCGCTTGGCTCTACAGTCTCGTCGTGGCCGTGCATATCGTCGACACCTCCGACCCGAGGGAGACCGAATCGGTCGGCGCAGAGCTCGCCGGCGGCCTGCGCGCAGGCGATGTCGTGCTCGTGCGGGGTGAGCTGGGGGCGGGCAAGACGACGCTCGTGCGCGGAGCGGCGCGGGCGCTCGGCGTGACCGACCCGGTGACGAGCCCGAGCTTCAGCATCGGTCACCGCTACCTCGCGCGCAACGAGCTGACCGTCTCGCACATCGACCTCTACCGGCTCGCCGGGCTCGACGAGGAGGACCCGGAACTGCTGGCTGACTATCTCGGCGACGGAAGGATCGCGTTCATCGAGTGGCCGCCCGATTCCGAGCGCGAGCTCGCGCAGGCGCGCGTCGAGGTCTCGCTCGCGCACGCCGGCAAGAACCGTCGGCGAATCGAGGTCCGGCGACGATGACCGTCGTGCTCGGCTTCGACACGGCGACTCACGCGACGGTCGTCGGCCTGCGACTGGCTGCGAAGGAGACGTTGCAGGCGCGCGACGATCCTCCGGCGCACGCGCACGGGCACCCAGGTCACGCGACGCGGCTGCTCGCGCTGGCGGAGGACCTGCTGGCGCAGGCGAAGCTCCCCTGGAGTGCCGTCGAGCGGATCGCGGTGGGGGTCGGCCCGGGTCGCTTCACCGGCCTGCGCGTGGGGCTGGCGACCGCGCGCGGGCTGGCGCAGTCGCTCGGCGCCGAGCTCGTCGGCGTCTCGACCCTCCACGCGCTTGCGCTCGGCGCGCGGCGCTCGCCGAGCGCCGGGGGCGCCGACCGCGCGACGATGGCCGTCGTCGACGCCCGTCGCGGAGAGGTCTTCGCCGCGGCGTATCCACCCGCAGATGCTGAGCAGATCGTGTTCGAGCGCGCGCTGAGCCGCTCCGAGCTCGTGCGCGTCGTCGACGAGATCGAGCGGCGCGGCGGGCCGGCGGGCGAGCGCTGGCAGGCGGTCGGCGACGGCGCGCTCGTCTACCAGTCGGAGTTGCGCGCAGCCGGGGTGATCGTGCCACCGCCGGACTCGCCGCTGCATCTGTTCGACGCGGCGGCCCTCTGCGAGCTGGCCGCCGAAGCGGTGGCCTCGACCGCCCTCGAGGCCGTCCTGCCTGACTATCGTCGCGCTCCCGACGCCGCGCTCGCGCGCGGTCGGGCGCTCGCGGCGACGGCGCGAGGGGCGGACGCGTGAGCGACATCGTCTCGCCTGCCCTGCGCGGAGAGCAGGACGCCGCGGCGCTGCGGATCCGTCCGCTGACCTATCCAGACCTTCCCCAGGTGCTCGCGATCGAGCGCCGGGTGTTCCCGACGCCGTGGTCGCTGGCGATGTTCGTGCTCGAGCTCTCCAAGCAGACCGGCGTCTGCCTGGCGGCGACCGAGCGCGCCGCCGCTCCGGCCGGATCCAGCGCCGGCGACGCCGAGCGGCTCGTCGCCTATTTGATCTGCTCGCGCTACGACACCGTCTGGCACGTGATGAACGTCGCCGTCGACAGCGATCGGCAACGCAGCGGGATCGCCTCGCGCCTGCTGGCCGAGCTGTATGCACGGGTCGGAGACGAACAGGCGCGCTACACGCTCGAGGTGCGCCGCTCGAACGCCGTCGCGATCCGCCTGTACGAGCGCGAGGGCTTCCGCGCCGCGGGAACCCGGCGCCGCTACTACCAGGACAACGGCGAGGACGCACTCGTGATGTGGCGCACGCCCGCGACCCGCTCCGGCTCGCTCGACGACGTGCCCAACCCGCCACCGGCATGATTCTCGCGCTGGAGACCAGCTGTGACGACACGTGCGCAGCGGTGATCGAGCCCGGCGGCAGCGTCCGTTCGAACGTGATCTCCTCGCAGGTCGCGCACGAGGAGTTCGGCGGCGTCGTGCCCGAGATCGCCTCACGCCATCACCTCGAGGTCGTCAACGCGATCGTCGGTCGCGCGCTCGACGACGCCGAAATCGGCCTCGCCGACGTCGAGCTCGTCGCCGCCACCCAGGGGCCCGGCCTGATCGGGGCCCTGCTGGTCGGCCTCTCCACGGCGAAGGCGCTCGCGGCGGCGCGCGAGCTCGCGTTCGCCCCGGTCGACCACATCCAGGGCCACGTCGCCGCGAACTTCCTGCTGCCCGACGGCGAACCGCAGGCGGGACCGTTCGAGCCCCCGTTCGTCTGCCTGATCGCCAGCGGAGGCCACACGCTGCTCGTACACGTGCGTGAGCACGACGGCTTTGAGGTGCTCGGCCGCACGCTCGACGACGCGGCCGGAGAGGCGTTCGACAAGGGTGCGCGGATGCTCGGGTTGGGTTACCCGGGCGGCGCGGCGCTGGAGCGGCTGGCGCGCGATGGCGATCCCGAGGCGTTCGCGTTCCCCGGGTCGCGCGCCGAGCAGTCCCGAGGCGGCCGCGGCGCGCAGCGCGAGGCCTTCGCCCATGGTCTCGACTTCTCGTTCGCCGGCCTGAAGACGGCGCTGCTGTACCGACTGCGCGAGCTCTCCGACGAGGAGGCGAGGTCGCGCGCTGCCGATCTCGCGGCCTCCTACCAGGCCGCGATCGTCGACAACCTGGTCGATCGCGTCCAACGTGGGCTCGCGCTCACCGGTTGCGGGCGGCTGGCCGTCGGCGGGGGCGTGGCCGCGAACGGCGCCCTGCGTGCGCGGCTGGCCGAGCTCGACGTCACGCTGCGCGTGCCCGCGCGGATCCTGTGCACCGACAACGCGGCGATGATCGCCAGCTCCGCGCGCTACGGCGAGCAGCTCGCGTACCCGGATTATCTCGCCCTCGACGCCTACGCGACCGGCGAGCGCGCACGATGAGCGTCGTGATGGTCTACTCGCGCGAAGGCTGTCACCTGTGCGAGGAGGCGGTCGCGACGCTGCGACGGCTGCAGCCAGAGCTCGGCTTCGACCTCGCCGAGCGCGACATCGACGCCGACGAGTCGCTGCAGCGCGCTTATTTCGAGCGGGTGCCCGTGATCGCGCTCGACGGCGAGGAGCTGTCGGACTTTTTCGTCGACGAGGCGGCCCTGCGCGAGCGTCTAGAGTCCCGCAGATGACCTACGGAGAACCGACGACGCGCCCGCGCGAGGGCGCGGCAGACGGAGCTGCCGCCGGCGCCGAGCGTCTCTCGCTCGGGGTCGCGGCCCGACTCTCGCGGTATTTGCAGGTGCTCACACAGGCGAAGAAGATGGGCAAGGAGACGATCTCCTCGCAGGAGCTGTCCGACTACACGCACGTCAACTCGACGCAGATCCGCCGTGATCTGTCGGGCTTCGGCAAGTTCGGCAAGCGCGGCGTCGGCTACAACGTCGAGGCGCTCGTATCGCAGATCCGCAAGATCCTGCGGACGGCCGGCCAGCACAACATCGCGCTGCTCGGCGCGGGGCACCTCGGAAAGGCGATCGCGTCGTCGGACATCTTCGCCGACCACGGCTTCCGCGTCGTCGCGATCTTCGACGTCGACGAGGCGAAGGTGGGCACCCAGGTCGGCAGCCAGGTCGTGCGTCACACCGGCGAGCTGCGCCAGGTCGTCGAGGACGAGGACATCGTCGTCGGCGTGCTCGCCGTGCCCACTCAAGCCGCCCAGGGCCTGGCCGACGAGCTCGTCGAGGCGGGCGTCAAGATCATCTTCAACTACTCCGAGTCGCTGCTGATGGTGCCCCCGGAGGTTACGGTCCACACCTCGAGCCCAGCCGTCGACCTGCTCTACGCGCTGTACTTCTACCTGACCTGAGCTCGCCTGCGCGGCTCAGGCGCTATCACTGAGGGGCAGCGGGGGGCCCGACCGTCGATCGCCCAGAACCGACCGCCGAAAACGCCATGACCAGCCTGGACCTAGACAGAGCGGCCGAGACGTTTGCCGAGGCCTCCGACAACACCGTCGGCATCGAGGAGGAGTTCTCGATCCTCGACCCGCGGACGCTCGACCTGTTGCCTCGGTTCGAGCAGCTGCGCGACGTGGCGGCCGCGCGCGACGGGCTGCTCGCAGAGCACATCACGGGCGAGCTGATCTCCTCGGAGATCGAGATCATCTCGGGCGTCGGCGGGGACCTCGCGGATGCGCTTGCTCGCCAGCGCGATCGCCGCAAGCGCCTGTTCGCCCTCGCCGGCGCGGAGGGCGTCGCGCTGGGTGCGACCGGGACCCATCCGTGGGCCGACTACCGCGAGCAGCCGATCATCCAGACCGAGCACTACCGCCGAGTCGAGGACGACCTCAAATACGTCGCGTGGCGCAACAACACGTTCAGCCTGCACGTGCATCTGGGCATCCGCGACCTCGACCGCGCGGTGCGCGCCTGCGACCGGCTGCGCCCGGTGCTGCCGCTGCTGCTGGCGATCTCGGCCAACTCGCCCTACCTCGACGGCCAGTACAGCGGGCTTTGCTCGGCGCGGACACAGAGCTTCACCAAGAGCTTCCCGCGCTGCGGCGTGCCCGACCCGTTCGGCGGCTGGCAGGCCTACCGCGAGTACATCGAGTTCCTCGCGCGCACGCGCTCGATCGTCGAGTTCACGCAGGTCTGGTGGTCGGTCCGCCCGCACCTCAGCTTCGGCACGGTCGAGGTGCGGATCTGCGACGCCCAGGCGACCGCCCAGGAGTCCGACGCGCTCGCGTCGCTGATCACCGCTTGCATCGCGCAGGCGGCGCGCGACGTCGACGACGGCGTCCCCTTCATCGACCCGGCGCCGCGGATGATCGAGGAGAACATGTGGCGTGCGATCCGCTTCGGGCTCGACGGTCGGCTGATCGACCTGCACGAGGCGGAGGAGTACCCGGCTCGCGATGCGATCGAGCGGCTGCTCGAGTGGACCGCACCGGTGCGTGGCGAGCTCGGCATCGACCCGTCGTTTCCCGAGCGCAACGGCGCCCAGCGCCAACGACAGCTGATCGAGTCGGGGGCGACGCGCGAGGAGGTCTTCGCGGCGTCGGTCGCCGAGACGCTTCAGACCTACTCCCAGGAGGTGGCCGTATGAGCTCCGATCCAACCGCACACCCGGCTGATCCCGGCGCCGGGCCCGGAGCCGGCGCCGGCGCCGGCCAGCCGAGCGAGGAGGAGCTGCGCGCGGCCTACGAAGCGGAACTGAGCCGGATCACGAGCGCCGACCTGATGCTGCAGGCAGCCGTCTCCCTGCTCAACGTCGGCAGCTATCGGCTGGCGCCGCGCGCTGTGACCGGCGCCGCCGCTGCCGCCGGAGATGACGGATCGGCAACGAGTCAGGACGCCGGACCAGCGCCGTCGGACCTCGAGCAGGCGCGCGATGCGATCGACGGCGCCCGCGCGCTGCTCGAGATCCTCGAGCGCAGCGCACCGACCGAGATCGCGCCGCTGCGCAACGCGCTGTCGCAGCTTCAGATCGCCTACGCGCGCGCGGTTCAGGCGGCGGGAGGGGCGCCGGTGCAGGGCGGCGCTACGCCCGAAGGAGGGGGGACGCCGCCGGCGGGCGGCTCCACCGGCGGCGGCGAGGGCGGAGCCCCGGCCGGCGACGACCAAGCCGGCGGAGGGCGCCCGCCCGGACCGGGGCCGGCGGAGTCGAGCGGGAGGCTGTGGGTGCCCGGCCGCTGACGCGCCGGGGCGCTGATGCGAGCAGTCTTTCCGCGCGTGAGCACGATAGACTGCGCGCGCGTTTGCACCGGGGTGCGCTTGGACTGACCGCCCCGGAAGTCGGACGTGCGCGCGAAGATCCTCGCGCGGCACACCAATCAGACCGCGGAGGATTTTCAGTTGAGCAGCTTTCTGACGAACCATGGGGTCGTCGTCGCCCTCGTTTGCGCGGCATGCGCCGTCGCTTACGGCGTGCTGACGACGCGCTCCCTGCTGTCGCTCTCACCGGGCAACGAGAAGATGCAGAGCATCTCGCTCGCCGTCCAGCAGGGCGCGCGCGCCTACCTCAATCGTCAGTACGCGACGATCGCCGTCGTCGGCGTCGTCCTGTTCGTTGCGCTGATCTTCATCCAGAACATCGCGGTCGCCGGCGGCTTCGCGCTCGGCGGCATCCTGTCGGGGTCGACCGGCTACATCGGCATGAACGTCTCCGTGCGCTCGAACGCACGCGTCGCCGAGGCCGCGCGGTCGGGCGTGACGCCGGCCCTGCGCGTCGCCTTCCGCGGCGGCGCGATCACCGGGATGCTCGTCGTCGGCCTGGCGCTGTTCGGCGTCGCCGGCTACTACGGCCTGCTCACGGCCGTGTTCAACGACAGCCCGAAGACGACCGTCGACGCGCTCGTCGGGCTCGGCTTCGGCGGCTCGCTGATCTCCGTCTTCGCGCGACTCGGCGGCGGGATCTTCACGAAGGCGGCCGACGTCGGCGCCGACCTCGTCGGCAAGGTCGAGGCGGGGATCCCCGAGGACGACCCGCGAAACCCGGCGACGATCGCCGACAACGTCGGCGACAACGTCGGCGACTGCGCCGGGATGGCCGCCGACCTGTTCGAGACCTACGCGGTGACGGCGGTCGCCGTGATCCTGCTCGGGGTCCTCACCTTCCACGAGGCGACGCGGGTCGCGCTGTACCCGCTGGTGATCGGCGGCGCCGCGATCATCGCGTCGATCATCGGCACCTACGCGGTTCGGTCGCGGTCGGGCAACGTCGAGCGGGCGCTGCTGCAGGGCCTGGCCGTCTCCGGCCTGCTCGCGGCTGCTGCGTTCGCGCCGATCACCTACTGGATGATGCGCAACCTGACGTTCAAGTCCGTCGGCGACACGGTCAACACGCCGAGCTGGACGCACCTGTACCTGTGCTCCCTGATCGGGATCGCCGTGACGGCGCTGCTGTTCGGACTGACGGAATATTACACTTCGACCCGCTTCTCGCCGGTGAAGAAGACCGCGAAAGCGTCGATCACCGGGCACGCCACGAACATCATCCAAGGCTTCTCGTCCGGCCTGCAGGCGACGGCGCTGCCGGCGATCGTGATCGTGCTGGGGATCCTCGGCGCCTGGAAGCTCGCGGGCGGCGGGGTCACCGGCATCTACGGCATCGGCGTGGCGGTGATGGGTCTGCTGTCGTTGACCGGGCTGATCGTCGCGCTCGACGCGTTCGGGCCGATCACCGACAACGCTGGCGGAATCGCCGAGATGGCCGACCTACCGGAGGACGTGCGCAAAGTGACCGACCGGCTCGACGCGGTCGGCAACACGACCAAGGCTGTCACCAAGGGCTATGCGATCGGCTCTGCCGTGCTCGCCGCCGTCGTCCTGTTCGCGGGCTTTCAGAAAGAACTCGAGGCGAGCGTCGGTCACGCGATCTCGTTCGGCATCAACGAACCGCCGGTGCTGATCGGCCTGCTGCTCGGCGGGCTGATGGTCTGCCTGTTCGCATCGCTGTCGATCGAGGCCGTCGGCCGCGCGGGCGGCGCGGTGGTCGAGGAGGTGCGCCGCCAGTTCCGCGAGCACCCGGGGATCATGGACTACACCGAACAGCCCGACTACGCGGCGTGCGTCGACATCGTCACCAAGACGGCCCAGCGCGAGATGATCCTGCCCTCCCTGCTGCCGATCCTGCTCACGTTGATCGTCGGCCTGATCGACCAGCAGGCGCTCGGAGGGCTGCTGATCGGGGTGATCGTCGTCGGCTTCTTCTTCGCCGTGCTGATGACGGCCGGCGGCGGCGCGTGGGACAACGCGAAGAAGCTGATCGAGGACGGGGCGTTCGGGGGCAAGGGCTCAGAAGCCCATGCCGCGTCGGTCACCGGAGACACCGTCGGCGATCCGTTCAAGGACACGGCGGGGCCGGCGATCAACCCGATG
>DASXIJ010000118.1:0-8611 GCA_036498045.1 Solirubrobacteraceae bacterium | reverse complement strand
CTTGGCGTCGTAGTGGTCGGCGGCGACGTCGTGATAGCGGGTGTTGACCTCGCGGATCTGCTCGGCGCTGAGGGCGGGCGGCACGGTCGGGCACCATATACTCGCGCGCCGTGCTTTCGCCGCTCACTCCCGGCTTGGCTGTCTCGAGCGCATCCGTCTGTTGAGCTCAGTCCAGTACGAGCAACGCGACCAGCCGGAAGGTGTGCCGCCACTTGCGCTGACGGGCGAGCGCACGCTGCCGGACGTGCCGCAGGAGAACTACTGGTTCAGGCGCCACCTGGTGGTGTACGAGTGGATCGGATCGCAGGTTGGGGGCCTGCGGGTGGTCGACATGGCGTGCGGCGAGGGCTATGGCTCGGATCTGCTCGCGCGCACGGCGGCGAGCGTCGTCGGCGTCGACGCGAACCCGGAGGCTCACGAGCACGCACGCCTGCGCTACCGCCGCGAGAACGTGCGGTTCGAGCGTGGACTGATCGAGACGTTCGCGCAGCCGTGCGACGCGGTCGTCTTCCTGCAGACGATCGAGCACCTCGAGGACCCGGGAGCGGCGCTCGAGCATTTCGCCGCGCTGGTCGCCGACGCGGGCGGCGCGGTGTTCGTGTCGACTCCGAACGTGCTGACGCTCGCGCCGCGCGGACAGGCGCGCTCGGGCAACCCGTGGCACGTGCACGAGTACCGCAGCGAGGAGTTCGAGCGACTCTGCCGTGCGCACTTCCGCGAGGTGCGGATGTTCGGGCTGTTCCACGCGCGCAAGCTGCGCGCGCACGAGCTCGCGCTGCGCGCCGGATGGGACGCGTTTCACGCGCGGCTGGGTGTGACGCGTCGCTTCTACGACTGGTTCACGCCGGCGATCGCCGTGTCGGACTTCGCGCTGCGCCCGTTGGGACAGGCGCGGATGGAGGCGGCGCTCGACTTCGTCGCGGTGTGCCGGCCGTGAGCGCAGGCGGTTGTCGGGCGGGCGATCGCGGCGCTCTGGCGATCGTGCTGCACACGCACATGCCGTACGTCGAGGGCTTCGGCACGTGGCCGTTCGGCGAGGAGTGGCTGTGGGAGGCGATCGTCGGCAGCTACGTCCCTCTGCTGGATCTGCTCGACGCGGGCGCGCCGCTGACGCTGTCGTTGACGCCGGTGCTGTGCGACCAGCTGCAGGCGCCGGGGGTCGAGGAGCGCTTCGCGACGTTCATCGAAGAGGTGCGCAGTCGTACGCACGCCGAGGACGTGGCGGGTATGCGCGCGGCGGGGCACGAAGAGCTCGCGCGCGAGCTCGAGCGCTCATGGGGTGACTACGAGCACGCGCTGGGGGCGCTGCGGGATCGTGGCGGCGATCTGCGCGCCGCGCTCGCGCCACACGCGCAGTGGACGTCGGCGGCAACGCATGCGGTGCTGCCGTTGCTGGCGACCGACGACGGCATTCGCCTGCAGGTCCACACAGGCGTCGCATCTCACCGGGCGCGGTTCGGCGAGGGCTGGCGGGGCGGGTTCTGGTTGCCGGAGTGTGCGCACGTCGCCCGCTTGGAGCCGCTGCTCGCCGAGGCGGGCGTGCACGCGACGTGCGTTGAGCTGACTGCCCGCTTCGGTGTCGGCGCGCGCGAGCACCTGCGCCCGCTCGAAGGCGATGCGGGGCTGACGCTCGTTCCGATCGACCGGCAGACGATCGACCTCGTGTGGCACGACCGCGGCTATCCGGCGGACGCGGTCTACCGCGACTACCATCACCACACGGTCCACCACCACACCCCATGGAGCAACGGGGGTGACGCGTATGACCACGCGCGCGGGATCGCTCGGGCGCGCGAACATGCGGCCGACTTCGTCACGCGCACGCTTGCGCACCTGCACGACCACGCCAGCGGGCTTCCTGGAGGCGGCCTGGTCGTCTGCGCGCTCGACACCGAGCTGCTCGGTCACTGGTGGTATGAGGGCGTCGCGTGGCTTGAAGCGGTTGTCGAGCAGTGCGCCGCCCGAGGGCTCGAGCTGTTGCGCCTCGACGACGCGCTCGAGCGGTTCGAGCCGCTCCCGGCGAGCGAGTGGCGCGGACCGGACAGTCGCGTTGGCCGACGCGCCGCGGGCGAAGGCGCGGCGAGCTCGTGGGGAGCGGGCGGCGATCTGTCGACGTGGTCGGGCCCGTCGGTCGTCGACGCGGCATTCGCCGTGCGCGGGGCCGAGCTGGAGACGATGACGGTCCGGCCGCGCGCAAGTCGCGCGGCGCTGCGCGAGCTGCTCGCGCTGCAGTCCAGCGACTGGCCGTTCATGCTGTCACGCACGATCGCGGCGGACTACGCGAGGGAGCGTCTGGCTGGCCACCGGGCCGCGTTGAGAACTGCTCTGCAAGAACCGGCGGCGACGATCGGCGCGGCTGCAACGCTGCGCAACCTCGCGGTGTACGTCGCCGGCGAGGGCGAGCCGCCATCCGAGCAGCAGCAGCGTGCGGACGGATCAGTCAATTGATCGGTGAGTGAGAACTACGGCGAGCCGGGGACCATCGTGCGTGCGCGCCTGAGGATCCTCGCGCGCAGCGGCAGACGGCGCGGCCAGGATCGTGGCCCCTGCTTGGCGTTGATGCGCGCCGCGAGCTGCTCGTATTCGGGCCGGCGCCCGTGGAGCACGCGGACCCGCTCGACGGCCGTTCCGGGCTCACCGAGGCGGAAGTTGTACTCCGGCGGGAGGACGAACAGCCGCACGTCCTGCTCCCACGCGCAACGCCGAAATGCCGGCTGGTCGGCGCGCCGCGCTGCAAGACCGGCGCCCGGAAACGGAGTCTCACGCAGCCACGAGGCGTACGTCTCGTGCCACGCGCGCATGAACGTCGTCATCCGCTCGCTGGCGCGCCAGGCGAGGACTCCGGTGTTGAACTCGTAGAAAGCGGCCGGTACGGCGGGATCGGGTGCGCCTCGATGGGCCGGGGCATAAGCAGCGGCGAGGTCGTATCGATCGAGCAGGCGCAGCATGTGGACGATCTCGTCGACGACGAACGTATCCGTGTCGAGGTAGATCGTGCGCGCGAACGGGGAGCGGCTCATGTTGGCGATCTTGTCGAGATAGGGGTTGGCCGACGGCTCGAAGCGCACGACCGAGAGCCCGGGCTCGGCGTCGACGTCGATCGAGGAAAAGAGCAGATGCGGCACGCGATTGTGCGCGAGCGAGGAGCTCGCCGAGCGCAGGGCCTCGGCGACGGACGCGTCGCCGGCGCAGGAGTAGACGATGCCGACGGGAGCTCCGTCGAGACCGTCGGGTGGCCGTCCGATCACGCCGGCTATTCCCACTGCAGCGAGCGAGGCTGCTCGCGCATGCGGATCAAGCGGGCGGGCACGCCGCCGACGACGGCGTTGGCGGGGACGTCGTGGGTCAGCACGGCGCTGGTGCCGATGATGCTGTTGTCCCCGACGGTGATCCCTCGAAGAACGCAGGCGCCGTAGCCGATCCAGACGTTGTGGCCGACGCGGACGTCGCGCTTGTAGATGCCCTGCAGGCGGATCGGGCGTTCGACCTCGGTGACGCCGTGGTCGAAGTCGATCAGCATGACGCGGTCGGCGAGGATGCACTCGCGACCGATCGACACGTGCTGGAAGGCGGAGATCGTGCACTCCTGGCCGATGACGGTCTTCGCGCCGATCTCGACGGCGCCCTCGTGGACGCGGATCTTGCAGCCGTGCCCGATCCACGCCCAGCGGCCGATTCGCAGCGTCGCGTCGCGCCCGATCTCGAGCTGCACGTCGGGGCAGATGAAGCAGAGGCCGTCGGTCTGCAGGCGTCGTCGGTAGCGCAGCTTGAGGATCGCCCAGCGGACGATCAGCCGCGCGTAGCCGGGTGTGAGCATGCCGTTGGCGCGCATGAAGCGCAGCAGCGCGAGCGGCCCGCCGTGCAGCGGCTCGGGCGCGCGCCGAAGCGCGTCGGCGATCGCCTCGGGAGCGTCTGTCGGTGGGGCGTCAGCGAGCAGCTCCATCGCGGGGCAATCGTAATGCCCTGCGATGATTGCGCCCCCGATGGCCGACGCGAAGCTCGATCGCACGCTGGCCGAGCGCCTGCTCGACGGCGACCGCCGCGCCCTGGCGCGCGCGATCTCGCTGGTGGAGAACGACAGGCCGGAGGGGTGGGAGCTGGTCAAGGAGGTCTACCCGCACACGGGCCGGGCGGCGGTCGTCGGCTTCACGGGGCCGCCGGGAGTCGGCAAGTCGACGCTGATCGGCGCGCTGACGAAGACGCGCCGCGACGCGGGGCGGACGGTCGGTGTGCTGTCGATCGACCCGTCTTCGCCGTTCACGCAAGGAGCGCTGCTGGGCGACCGGATCCGCCTGTCCGAGCACTTCCTCGACCAGGGCGTGTTCATCCGGTCGATGGCCAACCGCGGCGCGCTCGGCGGCCTGTCGGAGGCGGCGTTGCAGGCGGCGCTGCTGCTCGACGCGGCGGGGCGCGAGGACGTGTTCGTCGAGACGGTGGGGGTCGGCCAGGCGGAGATCGACATCATCGACCACGCGGACACGATCGTGCTCGTGCTGATGCCGGGCTCGGGCGACTCGATCCAGGCGCTGAAGGCGGGCGTCATGGAGATCCCGGACGTGATCGTGATCAACAAGGCGGATCATCCGCTGACGGACACGATGGTGCGCGAGATCCGCGGCGTGTTGTCATTGGCGAACCTCGACAGCACGCCGGAGCAGGCGCGCGCACGCTGGCGCGTGCCGATCGTCAAGACGGAGGCGAGCCGCGGCACCGGCGTCGACGAGCTGGTCGAGCGCTTGGACGAGCACCGCGCGCACATCCTCGCGGAGGGGCAGCTCGCCGAGCGCAGGGCGCGCAACCTGCGCAACGAGGTCCTGGCGATCGCGACGGCGCGGATGCGCCGGCGGTTGGAAGAGGACGTGAGCGAGGATGCGCGCTTTGCAGAGCTGATCGACTTGGTGGTGGAGCGCCGGCTGGACCCGGCGAGCGCGGCGGCGGCGCTGCTCGAGCGCGAGACGGCAACGCCGAAGCCGGCGGAGCGCTGACGCGGGCGCGCGCGGCGCGCGGAGAGTAGGCTCGCGATCGTGGACTACCTCGACCTGGCCGATCGCAACTGGCCGCTGCTACGCCGGGTGATGGCGGGCCACACGGCGGTGTATCGCGCGACGAACGGCGCGATCGGCCACCGGATGCCGTTCTTCGCGCCGACGCTGCTGCTCGACCACGTCGGGGCAAAGAGCGGCAAGCGCCGCACGAGCCCGCTGGTGTACGGGCGCGAGGGCGCGAACCTCGTCCTGGTCGCGTCGAAGGGCGGCTATCCGAAGAACCCGGCGTGGTTCTACAACCTCGCGGCGCACCCGGACACGACGGTGCAGGTCGGCTCAGAACGGATCGACGTCCACGCGCGCGTCGCGTCGGGCGAGGAGCGCGAACGGCTGTGGGCGCTGATGGTCGGCGTGTATGGCGGCTACGAGGACTACCGCAAGCGCACGGACCGCGAGATCCCGGTCGTCGTGCTCGAGCCGCGCCCGTCCCTCTAGAGGGGTCAGCGGACCGCTAGGCGCCGAGCGCGCGGGCGATCACGAGCTGCTGCACCTCGTCGGTGCCCTCGCCGATCGTGAGGATCTTGGCGTCGCGGTAGAAGCGGCAGACGGGGTACTCCTCGATGTAGCCGTAGCCGCCGTGGATCTGCACGGCCTCCTCGGCGCAGCGCACCGCGAGGCGTCCGGTCTTGAGCTTGGCCTGCGCGGCGGTGAGGGTGAAGTTGCGCCCTAAGTCCTTCTCGCGTGCGGCCTTGTAGACGAGCAGCCGCGCGGCGGCGATCTCGGTGGCCATGTCGGCGAGCTTGGTCTGGATCGCCTGGAACTTGGAGATCGCCTGGCCGAATGCCTTGCGCTCTCTGGCGTACTTCAGCGCCTCGTCGAGCGCGCCCTGCGCGAGGCCGACGCCCATCGCGGCGACGCCGATCCGGCCGATGTCGAGAATGTGCAGAAACTGCTTGAAGCCGGCGCCGCGCGGGCCGAGCAGGTTCTGCTCGGGCACGCGGCAGTCGCTGAACGTCAACGGCCGCGTGTCGGACGCGTTCCAGCCCATCTTGCGATACGGCTCGCCCTGCTCGTAGCCGGGAGTCCCGTTCTCGATGATGATGTTCGAGATCTGCCGCTGCCCGCCCTGGCCCTCCCCTGCGTCGTCGCCGGTGACGGCGGTGATGCAGACGACGCCGGAGATGTCGGTACCGGCGTTGGTGATGAACTGCTTGGCGCCGTTGACGACCCACTCGCCGCCGTCGAGCCGCGCGCGCGTGCGCGTGTTGCCGGCGTCGGAGCCGGCGTCGGGCTCTGTCAGTCCGAAGGCGCCGAGGCGCTCGCCAGAGCACAGCCGCGGCAGCCACTCGAGCTTCTGCTCGTGTGAGCCGAACAGGTAGATCGGCTGCGTCCCGAGCGACGTGTGGGCGCAGAGCGTGATCGCGACGGACGAGTCGACTCGTGTGAGCTCCTCGACGGCGAGCGCGTAGGCGAGCGTGTCGCCGCCGCCGCCGCCGTACTCCTCGGGGAAGGGGATGCCCATCAGGTTGAGCGCGCCGAGCTTGGCGACGATGTCGTACGGGAACGACTTGGTTCGATCGAGCTCCTCGGCGACAGGCGCGACCTCGCCCTCGGCGAACTCGCGCACGGTCCGGCGGATCAGCTCGTGGTCACTCGACAGGTCGAAGTCCATCGCGCGCGCATTGTCACAGCTTGCGTGGGCCTGCGGCTCTACGATTTGCGCGGATGCGCCGCGCCGACTGGGTCCGCCACTACGTGCTCACGCGCGGTCGCCCGCATCGCTACGGAGCCGACCGCTCGCAGCTGGGCGACCTGCACGTGCCGCGCGGCGCCGGCCCGCATCCGGTGGTCGTGCTGATCCACGGCGGCTCGTGGCGCAAGCAGTACGGGCGCGCGGTGATGCGAGCGGTCGCGGCGGCGCTCGTGCGGCGCGGCTACGCGGCGTGGAACATCGAGTACCGCCGCGTCGGCAACGGCGGCGGCTGGCCGCAGACGTTCGACGACGTCGCCGCGGCGATCGACCTGCTCGACGGCCTCGACGCGTCGCTCGACCTCGATCGCGTCGACGTGCTCGGCCACTCGGCGGGGGGCCATCTCGCGCTGTGGGCGGCCGGGCGCGAGGCGCTGCCGGCGGGCGCGCCGGGCTCGCTGTCGGGCGGGCCGCGCGTGGTGATCCGCCGGGCGATCTCGCTCGCGGGCGTATGCGACCTGACAGGCGCCTACCGCGACTGGAACGGAGGCGCGGTGCGGGCGCTGATGGGCGGCTCGCCGGAGCGCGTGCGCAAGCGCTATGAGCTGGCCGACCCGCTGCGACGGGTCCCGCTGGCGATGCCGGTCCTGCTCGTCCACGGCGTGCGCGACGAGACGGTGTCAGTGCGGCTCAGCCGCGACTACGCGGCGGCCGCACGCGCGGCGGGCGGCGACGTAGAGCTGGTCGAAATCGAGGGCGCGGCGGGCTCGCACCGCGCGTTCGTCGATCCGAGCGGCGCCGCGTGGCAGCCGGTGTTGGGGTGGCTCGCGCGCCCGACCGACCCGCGCGGCGTCAGCGCCCTGGCCAAGGGCTGAAGGCGGCCGGGCCGCGCTGCCGGCGAGCGAGACGCGGGCGCCCCGACGCGCCGAGGCGCAGACGCGCTGGCTAGGAGCTGAACGTGCGTGCGAGGTCGACGAGCAGGCGCACGCCGTAGCCGGAGGCGCCTTTGGGGGCGTACGCGCGCCCGAGATCCCAGGCAGAGCCGGCGATGTCGAGGTGCACCCAGGGGGTGTTGCCGACGAAGTGCGAGAGGAAGATCGCGCCGACGATCGTGCCGGCCTTGCGTGCCTCGGGGGCGTTGTCGAGATCACCGTAGGTCCCTTTGATCAGCTCGTCGTACTCGTCGTGCAGCGGCAGGCGCCAGACGATCTCGCCGCTGCGCTCGCCGGCGGCGGCGACCTCGGCGGCGAGCTTGTCGTCGTTGCTGAGCATCCCGGCGTAGGTCGAGCCGAGCGCGACGATCACCGCGCCGGTGAGCGTCGCGAGGTCGACGATCCGCTCGGCGCCCTCGCCGACGGCATGGCAGAGGCAGTCGGCCAGCACGAGCCGGCCCTCGGCGTCGGTGTTGTTGACCTCGATCGTCGTGCCGTTGGCCGCGCGGACGATGTCGCCGGGCTTGACCGAGCGCCCGCTGGGGAGGTTCTCGGTGGCGCCGACGACGGCGACGATGTTGACGGGCATCCGCAGGCGCGCGATCGCGGCGAGCGCCTCGATCACGGCGGCGCCGCCGGACATGTCGAACTTCATCTCGGACATCTTCGGCCCCGGCTTGAGCGAGATCCCGCCGCTGTCGAACGTGACGGCCTTGCCGACGAACCCGAGCAGCGGCCCGGTCGCGCCGGGGCCGTCGTAGCGCATGGTGATCAGCGCGGGCTCCTGGTAGGAGCCCTGCGCGACGGCGGCGAACGCGCCCATCCCACGGGCGACGATGCCGTCGCGTCCCTCGACCTCGACGGACAGGCCGTCGATCTCGCGGGCGAGCGCCTCGGCGTGGGCGGCAAGCGCCGTCGGCGTGAGGTCGTTGCCGGGGCGGTTCTGCAGGTCGCGCGCGGCGTTGACTGCGTCGGCGACGAGCGCGGCGGCGGAGACGGTCTCG
>DASXIJ010000117.1:0-6469 GCA_036498045.1 Solirubrobacteraceae bacterium | reverse complement strand
CGAGCCGTGCATCGGCACCAAGGACAACTCGTGCGTCGAGGTCTGCCCAGTCGACTGCATCCACCCAACGCCCGACGAGCCCGGATACGACGCGGCCGAGATGCTCTACATCGATCCCGAGGAGTGCATCGACTGCGACGCGTGCGTCGAGGCATGCCCCGTGGACGCGTGCTTCGCCGAGGATCAGCTGCCCGACGAGTGGCAGAAGTACACGCAGATCAACGCCGACTACTTCGCCAACGCCAAGTAGGGGCGCGAGCAGGCGCTGGCGCGCCCGCTCGCGAGGCCAGAATCGACTACTTGGCCAACGCCAAGTACGACGGGTCGAGGACGTCGAGGACCGGGATTGGTCCGACGGCGGCCTCGATCAGCTCACGCAGCTGCTGGGAGTTGAACTCGTGTGAGCGCGGCGCGACGGGGTTGACCGTGATCGCCTTCAGGTCGATCGTCCGCAGCACCTCCAGCGCGATCCCCTGACGCGCATACCAGCGCGGCGGCCGGTGCGTGAGGAACACGTGCGTCGGGTCGGCGACGACGACTCGCAGCTCGCGCCCGGCTCGCTCGCTGCGCGCGGCGAGCAGGCCATCGAGGAAGCGCTCGCTCAGCGCGCCGTCCACCGCGAACGCGCTCGCGTCCGGCCGGTCGCGCAGGAGCGCCGCGATCTCGCCCGGCTCGGCCGTCAGTGCCAGGCGTCGTGGCAGCGTGACCAGCGCGTCTGCGCCGATGCTCGTACGCGGCAGCCCGACGAGCTCGACCGCGTCGCGGGTCTGGTCGACGACCTGTTCGATGTCGTCGCTGAGGATCGCCCCCGTCGCCATCACGAGCCCGTCGGCGACCGCCGGCGAGGACGCCGCGCGGCGGTCGATCGCCCCGTCGATCAGCACCTGCTCGGCGCCCAGCTCGAGCATCCGCTCGGCGACCGCGCGCACATCGGCCGCCGCGCTGGGGCCGGCGACTTCGACGTCGCCCGCCTCTTGCAGTCGCGCGAGCACGACCTCGCCGAGCGGCGTGCGCACGCCCGTCTGCTGCAGGCGCTCGTGGGCGAGGCCGCTCGCGCGAAGCAGCGCGCCGGTGCTCGCGACGAGGTCGCCCGCCTGCAGCTCGACGCTCGGCTTCTCGATCCGCGCGTCGATCACGTCGTGGCGCTCGCCGTCGCGGCCGATCGACGTGACCCCGACGCGGGTCCCGGCCGCCGCGTGCTCGGCGAGGATCGCCGCGAGCGCGACCGTCTTGCCCGTGTTCTTGGCCAGCCCGACGAGCGCGAGCGCGCGCGTGCCGGCGATTAGGCCGCTCAGCCGCGCGGGCTGGGCGTCAGCCATCCACGCTCGGCGCGCTCGCGCCGTTTGACCCCGGCGCGCCCGGCGCGATGGCGGCGTTCGCGGTGGCCGTCGGCGTATCCGCCTCGATCCGCGCGGCCAGCTCGCGCACGATGAAGCTTGCGACGTGGTGGGGGTAGGTGCCCTTAGAGAAGCCCGCGTCGAAGCCGAGCTCCTTGGCGAGCTCGTTGGACACGCGCGGCCCGCCGCACGTCAGGATCAACTGCTTGCGCCGGCCCTCGGCCTCGACGATCTCGACGAGCTCGGTCAGGTTGGCGATGTGCAGGTTCTGCTGCGTCACCGTCTGCGAGACGAGGATCGCGTCGGCGTTCAGGTCGATCGCGCGCGCGACCAGCACGCTGTTGGGGACCTGGCTGCCGAGGTTGTGCGTCTCAAACGCCCTGTAGCCCTCCAGGCCGTGGTGGCCGTGAAAGCCCTTCAGGTTGAGCATCGCGTCGATCCCGACGCTGTGCGTGTCGGTGCCGGTTGCGGCGCCGACGACGACGACCGGGCGGGCGATGCGCTCGGCGGCGAACGCCTCGATCTCGTCCTCACCCATGTACTCGATGTCAAAGCCTTCGTGCGACAGCGACTCGTAGTCGACCGTCTGCTTGGACTCGGCGAACATCACGAAGTACGTGTAGCCCTCGGTCAGCTCCTGGTAGTGGACGACCTCGGGGTGCTCGAAGCCCATCTTCGCCGCCCACTCCTGCGCTGCCCTACGCGCCGCCAGGCCGTACGGCACGGGCAGCGTGAAGCTGAGCTGGACGATCCCGTCGCCCAGGTGATCGGCATACGGGCGCACCTGCGCGAGGTCGACCGTCCGGCCGGGCGCGCCCGCGCGGGTGGCGTTCGAGTCGCCGTCTGCGTGCTCAGACAACGCTTGACGCTCCGCGCATCAGCTCGCTCGCCGGGTTGAAGTAGACGTCGTCGACCGTCACGATCCCCTCGCTTCCGCGGCCCTCGTCGACCTGGCGCGGCACGTCGCCGAAGACGCCCTCGCCGAGCGCCGCGAACAGTCCGCGCTCGGCGATCTGCCCGAGCAGCTCGTGCGCGCCGGCGAGCACTTCCTGCGCGCGAGACTGGATGATCCCGCCGCGCTTGAACTCGATCTCGTCGTCGAGGTCGCGCGCGGCGTTGAACACGTAGTTGACGTTTTCCAGGCCGATCACGCGGTCGTGCACGTGCGGCGTGAAGATCCCCTCGGTCGGGACGCCGATCGTCTGGATCCCCTGGTCGGTCGCGATCGTGACGAGGTTGAACAGCGAGTCGGTGGCGTGCGTGCGGTACAGGTTGCCGTCCATGTGGCGCGTCGGCGGCATGTACTTGACCGGGCAGTCGGGGAACAGCTCGCGGGTCAGCTGCGCCTGGGCCCACTCGAGCAGCAGGCTGTTCTTGACCGGCGTGTCGATCTCATACGCGTCGCCGAGCGCGATCTGCTCGTCGGGGACGCCCGAGTCCAGCGCGAGCTGGCGGTTGATGAACTGCGACGCGGTGACAGACGGCGCCGCCTCGATCGCGTCGGCCGTGCGCAGGTAGTTGTCCTCGCCGGTGTTGATCACGACGCCGAAGTAGCCGTTGATCATCCGCGAGACGCGCTGGTCGATCAGCCCGCGGACCGGGTTGATGTCGCGGTAGAGGATCCCGTACAGCGCGTCGTTGACCATGTTGTCGAAGCCCTCGATCGCGCCCATCGCCGCGATCTCGGGCATGCACAGGCCCGAGCAGAAGCTGGACAGGCGCACGTAGCGGCCGTTTCGCTCAGACCACTCATCCAGCGCCTCGCGCATGATCGCGAAGTTCGCCTGCGTCGCGAACGTGCCACCGTAGCCCTCGGTGGTCGGGCCGTACGGCACGTAGTCGAGCAGGCTCTGCGCGGTCGAGCGGATCACCGCGACGATGTCGCCGCCCGCCTGTGCGACGGCGAGGCCGTGGACGACGTCCTCGTAGACGTTGCCGGTCGCCGTCAGCACGTAGCGCAGCGGTGGCGGGCTCTCGCCGAGGCGCTCGCGCCGTTCGCGGCGCTCGCTCATGCTTGCGCTGATCGCGGCGATCCGTCGTTCGTACTCCTCGGTGATCCGCCCGCGGATAGCGCCGTCGCTCGCGCGCGGCAGCGCGATCAGGTCGAGCTCTGAGCGCTCGACCGCCTCGGCGATCGATTGCGGCGTCGCCTGCGCGTCGGCGATCAGCGCGTTGCCGAGCCAGTACGCGATCCCGCGCGCGAGCTCGCCGTGGTCGCGCACGTGGTCGATGAGCACGTTTGGCAGCGGCGCGTCGAGCTCGTTGGCGCCGTCGACGCCGAGCAGCCGGGCCAGCGTCCGCTCGACCGACACCGTCGTCTTCTGAGCGATCGCGTCGGCGACCTGCGAGGCGATCTGCGACGCCGCCTGACGACAGGAGGCGATCACGCCGGGATCGAGGTCGAGCTTGGCGCGCGCGGTCATCTGAGCTCTCGCACGATCGGGAACGGGATCACCTCGCGCAGCGTGTCGCGTTCGAGCAGGATCATGATCAGCCGGTCGACCCCCATCCCGCCGCCGGCAGTCGGCGAGTAGCCGTACTCGATCGCGCGCGCGTACTCCTCGTCGTTGGGGTGCGGCACGTCCTCGTCGTCGATCATCCGCCGCTTGCGCTGGTCGACGAACCGCTGCCACTGATCGACCGGATCGTTGAGCTCGGTGTCGCCGCTGACGAGCTCGACTCCGCCGATCACCGCGTCGAAATGCTCGGCGAGCTCCGGGTGCACGGAGTGGCGCTTGGTGATCGGGAACGGCTCCAGCGGGAAGTCGAACACGTGCGTCGGCTGGTTGATCGTCGACTCGATTTTCTCGGAGTAGATGTCCGCCACGACCTCAGCCCACGTCGCCGCCGGGTCGATTGGCTCGTCCAGCAGCTCGGCGAGCTGGTCGCGCGTGGACTCCATGAAGTCAACGCCGAAGCGCTCGAGGATCAGCTCGCGCATCGTGATCCGTCGCCACGGCTTGGCCAGGTCGATCTCCTCACCGTCTCTGTGGATCACCGTGCGGCCGAGCGCGCGCTGCGCGACGTCGCGGAACATCTCTTCGGTGACCGTCGCGACGTCGTTGTAGTCGGAGTACGCGCACATGAACTCGATGATCGTGAACTCGGGCGAGTGCTTCGGCGAGATGCCCTCGTTGCGAAACACCTTGCCCATGTCGTAGACGTTCTCCATCCCGCCGACGATGCAGCGGTTGAGAAACAGCTCGACCGAGATCCGCAGGTAAAGGTCGCGGTCGAGCGCGTTGTGATGCGTCGTGAACGGCCGCGAGCCGGCGCCCCCGGCGAGCGATTGCAGGGCCGGCGTTTCGATCTCGACGAACTGCCGCTCGGCAAGCCATTCGCGAATCGCGAGCACGATCTTGTTGCGCTTGATGAACAGGTCGCGCGTCTCCGCGTTGGCCATCAGGTCGAGCTCGCGATAGCGGTAGCGCGTGCCCGTGTCGCCGAGGCCGTGGTGCTTGTCCGGTGGCGGGCGCAGCGCTTTGGTCAGCAGCGTGCACTGGACCGCCTCGAGCGCGAGCTGGCCGCGCTGCGTCACGTACACGCAGCCTTCGACCGAGACGATGTCGCCGATGTCGAAGTTGAGGATTCGGTCGTAGGACTCCTGACCGAGCGAGTCCACCCGCAGCACGACCTGGATCGAGCCCGACAGGTCGCGCAGGTCCAAGAACGCCGTCTTGCCGTGCCCGCGGCGAGAGATCAGCCGCCCGGCGACGAGATAGCGCATCTCCGGATGCGCTCCCTGCTCGAGCGCTTCCGGGTCGTGCGCGCCGAGGATCTCGACGATCCGCGTGCGCTTGCCCCACAGCGTCACCGGCGGGTACGGGTCGACCCCTTCGGCGCGAAGTCGCTCCATCTTGTTGCGGCGCTCATCGATCTCGACGACGCCGTTGGGCGAGTCGCCGGCGTCAACGCCCGGCGTCTGCTCCCCCTTTGCTGCTGTGTCCCCTTGCTGGCGTCCTGTTGCGGACATGGTCAGACGATCCTCTCAGAGCGGTTTCGCTTGTCAAGCGATCGAGCAGGGCGCCTGGGGCCTGCGCGCGCTGACTAAGCCATCGGCAGCGACATGCCCGCCGGTTTTCGCTGCTCCGATGCAACGGGAGCGGAGGCGGGGGCGCCGATCTCGACGAGCGGCAACGTCGGCAGCGGCAGCGGCGAGAGCGCGATCAGTCCACGCGCGATCTGGCGGATCGCCTGCGAGGCGGGCTCGTCGGGGTCCTCGACGACGAGCGGCAGGCCGGCGTCGGCCTGCGCGCGCAACGGCATCGTCAGCGGCACCGTGCCGAGCAGCGGCACGTCGAGCTCGTCGGCAAGTTCTTCGCCGCCGCCCTCGCCGAAGATCGCGTAGCGCGCGCCGTCGGGCGTCGTGAAGCCGGACATGTTCTCGATCACGCCGGCGATCTCGAGGTCGACCTTGTCGGCCATCTGCGCCGCGCGCCGCGCGACCTTCTGCGCCGTCGCCTGCGGCGTCGTGACGATCAGGAACTTCGCCTGCGGCAGCAGCTGCGCGAGCGTCATCGACACGTCGCCCGTGCCCGGCGGAAGGTCGATCAGCAGGTAATCGAGCACGCCCCAGTCGACGTCCTGCAAGAACTGCGTGAGCGCCTTGTGCAGCATCGGCCCGCGCCACACGACCGCGGCGTCCTCCTCGACGAAGAAGCCGATCGACATCACCTTCACGTCGTGCGCATCCAGCGGGATGATCTTCCGCTCGGCCGACACCGGCGGGCGGGTCGCGCCCAACCCGTACATGCGCGGGATCGAATAGCCCCACACGTCCGCGTCGAGCACGCCGACGCGCTTGCCTTCGGCGGCGAGCGCGGCCGCGAGGTTGGCCGTCAGCGTCGACTTGCCGACGCCGCCCTTGCCCGAGCCAACGCAGATCACGTTCTGGACCTGTGCGAGCGAGCCGTCCGGCAGGCCCCCGCCGCGGCCGAGCTTCTGCTGCAGCGCCGCCTTCTGCTGGTCGGACAGGACGTCGAAGTAGACGTTCGTGTGCGCAACGCCCTCGAGCGCCGAGACGGCCTCGGCGACCGCCGTCTGGAAGTGGCCCTTGATCGGGCACCCCGGCGTCGTCAGCGACACCGTCACGTCGACGACGCCGTTGGCGCCGATCTCGATCGAGCGCACCA
>DASXIJ010000116.1:0-6601 GCA_036498045.1 Solirubrobacteraceae bacterium | reverse complement strand
CCTCGCCGAGGACTTCGACGGGCAGGCGCTGCACGCGGGCGCGTTCGAGCTGTACCTGCAGGACGGCGCGCGCTGCCGCCTGGCCCAGCTCCAGGATTGGGGCTCGGGCGAGGTGTTCGACGTGTCGACGCGGTTCGTCGGCGTCGGTCGCGACGCGTACTGCCACTGGCTGCCGGCGCTGCTGGGCGGGCACCTCGTGCGCCAGCACCTCGAGCTGGCCGTGACCGAGCCGGGCGGCGACATGGCGTTTCGCGGGCTGTTCTTCACCGAGGAGCACGAGCACCTCGACGTGTTCGCGGTCGATTTGCATGAAACGGGCCCGTCGGGCGGCGACGTGCACTGGCGCGGGGCGGCGACCGGCGAGAGCCGTGCGAGCTTCGAGGGGCTGATCCAGATCGACCCGGGCGCGCAGCAGACGCACACGTACCTTCAGATCCACTCGATGATGCTCTCGCCGAAAGCGCGCGTCGACGCGATCCCGTCGGTGCTCGTCTCCTCCGATGACGTGTCGGCGTCGCACGGCGGGACGGTCGGCGAGCTCGACGAGGCCGCGATCTTCTACATGCAGTCGCGCGGCCTCGATCGCCCGGCGGCGGTGCGCGTGATCGTCGAAGGCTTCTTCGAGCCGCTGATCTCAGAGCTCGCCGACGAGGCGCTCGCCGAGCTCGTGCGGGCGAAGGTCGCTGACAAGCTGGCGGCCGCGCGCGAGGACATCGAGGCGTATGCAGTCAGTCGCTGAGAGCACGCTGGGAGTACGCGCGGACTTCCCGATCTTCGCGCGGCGGTTCGGCGCGCGCGAGCTGATCTACCTCGACTCGAGCGCGACGTCACAGAAGCCGCAGGCGGTGATCGACGCGCAGTCCGAGCACCTGCGCCTGCACAACGCGAACGTGCACCGCGGCGTGTACGAGCTGGCGCAAGAGGCCGACGCCGCGTACGCCACCGCGCGCGAGCGCGTCGCCGCGTTCGTCGGCGGCGAGGCGCGCACGACGATCTTCACCAAGAACGCGACAGAGGCGATCAACCTCGTCGCGTACTCGTGGGGGCGTGCGAATATCGGCGCCGGCGACGCGGTGCTGATCACGCAGATGGAGCATCACGCCAACCTCGTCCCGTGGCAGGTGCTCTGCCGCGAGCGGGGGGCGCAGCTTCGCTACCTCGACGTCGACGAGTCCGGCGAGCTGTCGCTGGAGCAGCTCGACGCCGAGCTCGCGCGCGGCGACGTCAAGCTGGTCGCCTTCGCGCACGTGTCGAACGTCGTCGGCACGATCAATCCGGTCGCGGAGATGACCGCACGGACTCGCGCGGCGGGAGCCGTCTCGCTCGTCGACGGCGCGCAGGCGGTCCCCCAGCTGCCGGTCGACGTCGCCGCGCTCGGCGCCGACTTCTACGCGTGGACGGGACACAAGGCGCTCGGGCCGACCGGCGTGGGCGTGCTCCACGGGCGTGCCGAGCTGCTCGAGGCGATGGAGCCGTTCTTGACCGGCGGCGACATGATCGGCTCGGTCGACCTGCACTCGGTCACGTGGAACGAGCTGCCGTACAAGTTCGAGGCCGGCACGCCGCCGATCGCCGAGATCGTCGGGCTCGGCGCGGCCGTCGACTACCTAGACGCGCTCGGGATGCAGCGCGTGCGCGAGCACGAGCGAGCGCTCACCGCGTACATGCTCAACCGCCTCCCCGAGGTCCCCGGCCTGCGCGTCGTCGGGCCGCCCGGCGCCGAGCGCCGCGGCGCGCTCGCGTCGTTCACCGTCGACGGGATTCACCCGCACGACGTCGCCGAGCTGGCCGACCGCGGCGGCGTGTGCATCCGCGCCGGCCACCACTGCGCCCAGCCGCTGATGCGCTGCCTCGGCGTCGCCGCTACCGCTCGGGCGTCGCTCGGCGTCTACAACGAGGCGTCGGACATCGACGCGCTCGTCGACGCGCTGCAGGCCGGGCGCGAGATCTTCGGGTTGTGAGCGCACACCGCAGCCACGACCGTGCGGAGGGCTAAGATGGACGACCTCTACCGCGACTACATCCTCGACCACTACAAGCGTCCGCACAACTTCGGCGAGCTCGAGCCGCACGATCTCGAGGCGCTCGAGCACAACCCGCTGTGCGGCGACGAGCTCGGCGTGCACATCCGCGTCAAGGACGGGCGGATCGACGACCTGCGCTTTCACGGCCACGGCTGCGCGATCTCGCAGGCGTCGGCGTCGATCGCCTCCGACGAGCTGAAGGGGATGACGCTCGCCGAGGTCGGCGAGCTGGGGGCCGACTGGATGATCGAGCTGCTCGGGATCCCCGTGTCGGCGACCCGGCGCAAGTGCGCGCTGCTCAACCTGAAGGTGGTCCGCGGCGCCGTCACGGGCGACAACGCGTGGCCGACGTGAGCAATCGCCGCCCACGCCATGCCGGTCCTGCGGCCCATCAGGCGCCGCGACGCCCGATTTCGGGGTAGAGAGTCCGATGAGGACCACGCGTCTCGGTACAATTCCTACCTCGCAGCACAGGATTCGCAGAGCTACGCAGCAAGGAGCGGAATGGCGACACTAGACCGCACGAAGATCACCAAGCCAAGCCCGATCGTCGAGGACGAGCAGGGGCAGCTGCACGCCCGCCAGGGCATCTCGCGCGAGGTCGTCGCCGAGTTGTCGAAGATCAAGGGCGAGCCCGATTGGATGGCCGAGAAACGGCTGAAGTCGCTGGAGATCTTCGAACGCAAGCCGATGCCTAACTGGGGCCCGGACCTGAGCGGCCTGAACCTCGACGACCTCGTCCTCTACTCGCCTCCGACGGCGGGGCGCTTCAACAGCTGGGACGACGTGCCCGAGGAGATGAAGCAGACCTATGAGGACCTCGGCATTCCCCAGGCCGAGCGCGAGCACCTCGCGGGTGTCGTCGGCGTCTGGCGTCAGGAGCCCGTCTACGAGGGCCTCAAGGAGGAGTACGCAAAGCTCGGGATCCTGTTCTGCTCGATGGACACGGCGATCACGCAGTACCCGGAGCTCGTCCAGAAGTACTTCATGAACAAATGCGTGCCGCCGCAGGACAACAAGTTCTCGGCGCTGCACGGCGCCGTCTGGTCGGGCGGCTCGTTCCTGTACGTGCCCAAGGGGGTCAAGGTCGACCTGCCGTTGCAGGCGTACTTCCGGATGGAGGGCGCCGGCGAGGGCACGTTCGAGCACACGCTGATCGTCGCCGACGAGGGCTCTGACGTGAACTACATCGAGGGCTGCACGGCCCAGACGTATTCGGTCAACTCGATGCACTCGGCCGTCGTTGAGATCTTCGTCCACGAGGGCGCAAAGGCGCGCTACACGACGGTGCAGAACTGGTCGAAGGACGTCTACAACCTCAACACCAAGCGCGCGGTTGTCGACGCCGAGGGAACCGTCGAGTGGGTCGGCGGATCGATGGGCGCCAAGTACGTGATGCTCTACCCCGGGTCGTTCCTGCTGGGCGAGGGCGCGCGCGCCGACCACCTCAACGTCGGAGTCGCCGGCAAGGGCGTGCACAAGGACACCGGCGCGAAGGTCGTGCACATGGCGCCGAACACGACGTCGAACATCC
This sequence comes from Solirubrobacteraceae bacterium, assembly GCA_036498045.1. GTDB lineage: Bacteria > Actinomycetota > Thermoleophilia > Solirubrobacterales > Solirubrobacteraceae > Palsa-744. The sequence goes on along the minus strand of DASXIJ010000116.1, from coordinate 3,043 downwards.
TCGCCAAGTCGATCTCCAAGGACGGCGGGATCATGGGCTACCGCGGCCTGGTCAAGATGGGGTCGAACTCGGCCGGATCGAAAGCGCGCGTGCAGTGCGACGGGCTGATGATGGATGGCGAATCGCGCTCTGACACGTGGCCGGACATCCAGATCCAGAACCCGCACGTCACCGTTGCGCACGAGGCGACCGTCGGGCGCATCTCAGACGACCAGCTGTTCTACATGGGCTCGCGCGGCTTTACCGAGGACGAGGCGGCGGCGATGATCGTCAACGGCTTCATCGAGCCGGTGACCAAGGAGCTGCCGATGGAGTACGCGGTCGAGCTCAACAGGCTGATTCAGCTGGAGATGGTCGGCTCCATCGGCTAAGCGCCCGGGTTGCGGGCACCAGTCGACACGATCGCCGCACCGCTGTTCCCGCGGAATTTGCCGTGGGTGAACGTTCCCGCTGGCGGCCAAGTCAGCATCATTCAGCGCGATCGGCCGATGCTGGTCGAGTTCTGGGATTTCTGCCGGCCGAACTCGATCCGGACGCTGCCGTACGTCAAGGCGTGGCACGAGCGCTACGGGAGCGAAGGCCTGCGCGTCGTCGGCGTCCACAGCCCGGGCTTTGACGCGTCGCGTGAGGAGGCGGCCGTGCGAGCTGCGGTCGCACGCCTGGGGATCGAGTACCCCGTGCTGGTCGACTCGGAGCTCGACGTCTGGCGCGAGTACGAGAACGAGGGCTGGCCGGCGCGCTACCTGTTCGACGGTGGCGCACGCCTGTTCGACTACCACTTCGGCGAGGGCGGCTACGGCGAGACCGAGCTTGCGATCCAGCAGCTGTTGGGCATCGAGTGCGAGCCGCTGGCGCCGCTGCGCGCCGAGGACGCGCCGGGGGCGATGCTCGCGGCGCCGACGCCGGAGCATCCGGGCGCCCACCGCGGCCACTACGAGGCGGGCGGCGTGTGGGCTGTGTTCGACGGAACCGGAGCCGTGCGCGCACGCGATGCGATCTCGGGCGCGCGCAACGAGCTCACGATCGAGGCGCCGGGCGCGTACGCGCTGATCGAGCACGATCGGCACACGACGGGCGAGCTCGAGCTCACGCTCAACGGCGACGTGCGCTGCGTGGCCACGTGCTTTACGCCGGGCGTGGCGTGACCGCGGAGCGCCGCGCGTGCGGAGAGAGCTCTGAGCGGGTGCGGTCCTGCAGCAGGCGGACAAGCGTCGGCGGTCCGCTGTCGTCGACGACCGCGACGGTTCCTGGCCAGTACGGATTGTCGCCGGCCGTGTCGTTGAGGAAGATCGCGTCGTACGTCCAGCAGCCGCAGTTGACCAGTCGTGCGCCGGGGGTGCCGCCGGGGATTGCGGGCGGCCTGTGCCACTCGCGAACGTCGTCCTCCGGTAGCGGTCCGCTGCGGTGGGTATGACCGAACACGACATATGAGTCGGTAAGCCCGAGCCGATGGGCGACGTCGCCCATCGCGCGCAGTCCCGCCCGGCGCAGCTCGCCCAGCGAGACCTCCGCGCGCAGCGGGCCGAGCCCGGCGCGGTTGAGCGCGGCGACCGCGAGCGGAAAGCCGCGGACGATCGCCTCGCGGCGCAGCCGCGCGACGACCGCCGCGCGACGGGACGAATCCGTGCGCTTGCGCCCGTCGCCGCTCGCGCCGCCTCCGAGCGCGCGCCACGCGTTGACCGTGCCGACGCCGTTCAGCGCGTTGCCGGTCACCGCGTCGCGCGCGAGCGCATGGCGCCATGCATACAGCGGCGCGGTCACCGCCTCGTAGTCGCTGACGCTGTCAAACGTGTCAGCCGATCGCCCGAGCAGACGCGCCATCGCGCCGACGGTGAGACGCTCGATCGTCGGAACCGTCAGGTGGCAGTCGAGGTAGTGGCCGTGCATTGCGTATACGTCGGGGCGCAGCCACAGCCCGGGATAGGCAACACGCATGCGCGCCGGCGCGGCCCACTCGGCCAGCCGCGCGACGATCGGCGAGACCTCCTCGGGTTCGAGCAGCTGCTCGAGCGCCAGCGGCGAGTCCTGTGCGAGCTCGGCGCGCACCGCCAGCCACGGGTCGATCAGCGCGTGGTCGTGGTTGCCGGCGACGAGCACCAGCTCTCGCCCGGCGAGCGCTCGACCGAGGTCCTCGAAGAACGGTCTGGCGACGGCCAGCGCGCTGTGCGCGGGGCCGTGGCGCAGCTCGATCGCGTCGCCCAGCAGCACGACGCGGTCGATGTCGGCGACCGCGCGCAACAGCGGCTCGCGCAGCTCTGGACGGCGCAGCAGGTCCGAGCGCAGCGCCGACCCAACGTGCAGATCGGAGAGGACGAGCGTACGCATTGTCAGATGCCGGCTCCGATCACGCGGCAGCGCGCGCCGCCGCGGCTGACAGCGCGGTGCAACCGGTCAGCTGGCCCCTGCCGCCGCGACTTGGCGAATCGGCTTGGGCAGCATGAAGCGAACGTCCTCGTTGACGACGTGGAACTCGGAGATGTCGGTCACACCGCGGTCGCGGAAGAGCTGCACGAGCTCCTGGACGAGGTTCTCCGGCGCGCTTGCGCCCGATGAGATCCCGACGACGCGGGCGCCGTCGAGCCACTCCTCGCGGACCTCGGTCGCACGGTCGATCAGGTGGGCCTCGGTGCCACACTCGCGCGCGACCTCGACGAGCCGCACCGAGTTCGACGAGTTGCGCGAGCCGATCACGAGCAGCAGGTCGCATCCGTCGGCCATCTGCTTGACGGCCGACTGGCGGTTGGTGGTCGCGTAGCAGATGTCGTCGGTGCGCGGCCCGACGATCTTCGGGAAGCGCTCGCGCAGCCGCGAGAGGATCGTCGTCGTTTCGTCGACCGCCAGCGTGGTCTGCGTGATGTACGCGACGCGCTCGGGGTCGTCGATCTGCAGGCGCTCCACGTCGGCCTCGTCCTGGACGAGCACGATCCTCTCGGGCGCCTCGCCCATCGTGCCTTCGACCTCCTCGTGGCCGTCGTGACCGATGAGGACGATCTTGTAGCCCTCCGCCGCGAAACGGGAGGCCTCACGGTGGACCTTCGTGACG
>DASXIJ010000115.1:0-17108 GCA_036498045.1 Solirubrobacteraceae bacterium | reverse complement strand
CCGCTCCGCCGGCCCGCGCCAGCTCCCCGGCGGCGCCTCCGGCCCCGCCCGCGCCGTCTGGGGCGCCGCGCGTCGCGGCGGCGGGCGGCGGTGCGGTCGCCAGCCGGGCGGTGGCCGAGCCGGCACGCGCGGCCGCGCAGGCCCCGCGCGGGACGGCGACCGCCGCGGCCGAACGCCCGGCCACGCGGGCGACGCGCTCGACGGGGCGCGGCGGCGATGCGCCGCCGCCGGTGCGCCGCTACCGCAGCGAGCGCCGCTCGCCAGCACGCGCGACGCTGCTGATCGTCGGCGGCGTGATCGTCGGTGTGGCGGTGATCGTCGCGATCGTGCTGTCGCTCGGCGGCAGCTCGAAGGGCGGCGGATCGCCGTCGACCGCCGCGAGCTCGGCGTCGTCGGGAGCCACGACCGCGAGCACGACGCAGAAAGCGAGCAGCACCACGTCGACTCGGGCGTCTTCGTCGAGCGGGCCGGCCGCCGGCGAAACGAACGTCGCTGTGCTCAACGGGACCGGCACGACCGGCCTGGCGCATCGCGTCTCGGGCGAACTGCGCTCGCAGGGCTTCTCGAAAGCGACGGCGCTCAACGGCAGCCCGCCGGGGGCAAACCAGGTGACGGTCGTCGAGTACGCCAGTGGTCACCGGGCGCAGGCGCAGGGCGTCGCGCGCTCGCTCGGCGTGTCGCAGGCGCAGCCGATCGAAGGCACGGTCGCATCGCTCGCCGGCTCGGCGACGGTCGTCGTGATCGTCGGTCTCGACAAGGCGTCGACGTCCCCATAAGCGGCTTTCTCGACATCCCCGAGCGCTCGGCCAAGCCGCGCGAGCGGGGGCTGACGCACGTGATCGACCGCGGCCTGTCGATCGCCGAGGTCGACGGCCTGCTCGAGGTCGCGGGCGCGTGCGTGGACATCGTCAAGCTCGGCTGGGGGACGGCGCTCGTCAGCGCGAACCTCGCGCCGAAGCTCGCGCGCTACGCGGCGCGCGGAATCCCGGTCGTCCTGGGGGGGACGTTGACCGAGCTGGCGATCCGCCAGAACCGCGTCGACGGCCTCGTCGCGTGGCTGCGCGAGCTCGGGCTGCGCCACGTCGAGATCTCCGACGGCACGATTCCGCTCGAGCCGGAGCGCAAGCGCGCCCTGATCGAACGGCTATCGGGCGAGTTCGTCGTGCTCGCCGAGGTCGGCAACAAGGACGCGGACTTCATCATGGCGCCGTACGTGTGGGTCGAACAGATCGAACGCGACCTCGATGCCGGCGCGTGGAAGGTGATCACCGAGGCGCGCGAGTCGGGCAACGCCGGTATCTATCGCGCCGACGGCGAGCCTCGGACGGGTCTGATCGACGAGATCGCGCACGCGATCGACCCCGACCGGCTGGTCTTCGAGGCGCCGCTGCGTCCGCAGCAGGTCTGGCTGCTGACGCGGTTCGGCACCGAGTGCAACCTCGGCAACATCGCGCCCGACGACGTGCTCTCGCTGGAGACGCTACGCCTCGGCCTGCGCTCTGACACGGTTGAGCGGTTCGCGCTCGGCGACGCCGAAACGGCCGCGGGCGATTGACCAGCGCGGCCAGCGCGGCCGGCAGCGCGCGCGCCGCCGCCGCGACCGAGCGCCTCGCGCGGACGATCTTCGCGCTGCTGGTTATCGCGTGCTTCGTCGCGTTCTTCCTGACGCAGCACCTCAAGCACACACCGACCGTCGTGCAGTCGTTCAGGCTGACGCCGTTCTTCTCGCCGACGCCGAATGGGCACATCAAACAGGAGCGGATCTCGTTCAAGCTCGCGCGCGCCGACGAGGTCACGGTGATGGTCGTCGACTCGACCGGCGCGACGGTCGCGACGCTGTTGCGCGACCACCCGGTCGTCCGCTACAAACAGCTGTCGCTGCGCTGGAGCGGGCGCCGTGGCACGGCACATTCATATGCGCTGGTCGCCGGCCCGGACGGGACGTCCGCGCTCGCTCCGCGCTTGCACGGCGCGCTCGCGCCGGCCGGTGAATACCGCGTCCACGTGGCCCTGCGCCGTCAGGACCGCACGGTGTTCTCCCCGCGCGGCTTCAAGCTGGTGCGGCGGTGAGCACGACCCTGGAGGCGGCGACCTCGATCAGCCCGGGCGCGGCGGTCGGCGCGGGCGTCGGCGCGCTGGCCGTGATCGCCGTGCTGGTCGTGCTGATGCGCCGGCGCGCCGACGCGTTCCCGCTGCTGGCGATCCTCGCCCTGCCGTTCCGCCTGCCGATCTCGGCCGACGGTCGCACGGTCAACCTGCTGATCCCGCTGTATCTCGTCGTCGCGGCTGGCGTGCTCGCGCACCTGGTCCCGCGGCTGCTCGCGCGCGAGGAGCGCGGGCTCGGGACGCTCGAGTGGCTGCTGCTCGCGTCGATCGCGTTGTATGCGGCGCAGGCGCTGTACTCGGCCGACAAGGCCAAGGCGGGCGAGAACCTGGCGTTCTTCTACGTGCCGTTCGCGCTGCTGTTCGTGCTGCTGCGCGACGTGCGCTGGACGCCGCAGCTGCTGTTGCGCTGCCTCGGCATCGCCGTCGCGCTGGCGGTCGTGTTCGCGGGCATCGGCTTTGTCGAGTACGCGCGCAAGGAACTGTTCCTCAACCCGAAGGTCGTCGCGGCCAACCAGTACGACAACTACTTCCGCGTCAACTCGCTGTTCTTCGACCCGAACATCTACGGGCGCTTTCTCGCGATCGTGATGATCGCGCTGAGCGCGGTCGTGCTGTGGAGCCGGCGCGAGCGCGACGTGCTGCTGGCGGGCGCGCTGCTGCTGTGGCTGCTCGCGGGCCTGGTGACGAGCTTCTCGCAATCGAGCATCGCCGCGCTGCTGCTCGGCCTGGCCGTGCTCGCGGCGTATCGGTGGGACGTGCGCGCGACGCTGCTGGCGGCCGGCGCGCTCGTCGTCGCCGGCCTGCTCGTCGTCGCGCTCGCGCCTGCGAGCCTGCACTTCGGCCTGAAGGGCAACGGCGGGTCTGCGAGCAACGCGACGAGCGGGCGGACGAAGCTGATCGAAGGCGGCCTCGAACTGTTCGCCGAACGACCACTGCAGGGGTACGGCTCGGGGTCGTTCCAGACCGAGTACGAACGTCACAGCGCGACCGGCGCCCAGAACGCGACATCCGCGTCGCACACGATCCCGGTCACGGTCGCATCCGAGCAGGGGATCGTCGGCCTCGCGCTGTACGTCGCGCTGTTGATCGTCGCGTTCGTGACGCTGCTGCGCGGGGCCGGCCGTCCACCGCCGGCCGCAGGCGCCACCGACGCCGCCAATTTCGCAGGCGGGGGCGACGCCCCCACGCTCGCAATCGGCGGCGGCGCCGCCACGCTCGCAGTCGCGCGCGTCGTGATCGCCGCGTGCTTCGCCGCGCTCGTCCTGCACACGTTCGCGTACGCCGACTTCCTCGAGGACCCGATGACGTGGACGCTGCTCGGAGTCGGCGTCGCGCTCGCGCGCATGAGCCCGGCGGCGGAGCCGAGCGAGCAGCGGCGCATGGCGGCTGACGGCGGCGCCGTGGCGGCGCTCGCGCCCGAGTAGGCGCCCGCGGCGAGTAGGTTCTCGGCCGTGCGCGGCTATCTCAAGCGACTCGTCGCGACGGGCGCCGCGTATCAGTTCGGCGACATCGTCGCCAAGGGCGTCGCGCTCGTCACGATCCCCCTCTACACGCGCCACGTCTCGCCCGCCGGCTACGGCGCGGCCAACTCGCTGCTGACGGCGGTGATCCTCTCGAGCATCTTTCTCCGTGTGGGCGTCGGCGAGGCGTTCATTCGTTTTTATTTTGATGACGATGACGTCCTGCGTCGTGAGCGGATCGCGCGCACGGCGACGGCGACGGTCGCGTGGACGACGAGCGTCGCCGCGCTGCTCGCCGTCGTCTTCGCATCGCAGCTGTCGCGGCTGCTGCTCGGGATCGACGACCCGCTGCTGATCGACTGCGCTGTCGTCGGCCTGTGGGCGTTCACGAACCTCGAGATGGCCTACGCGCAGCTGCGCGTCGACGAGCGCTCGCGCACGTACGTGATCGCCTCCGGCGCGAACGTCGCGATGACCTTGATCTTCACGGTCGCGCTCGTCGTCGTCGCCGGCGAAGGCGCGCGCGGCCTACTGCTCGGGAACTTCGGCGCCTCGGCGATCGTCGTGCTCGGGCTGTGGTGGGTTTTGCGCCGACGCTTCAGCCTGCGCGTGCGGTGGGCCGACCTGCGCGCGATGCTGCGCTTCGGCCTGCCGACGGTGCCCGCCGACGCGAGCGTCTACGCGCTGCAGGTCGCCGATCGCTTCTACCTGTACCGCAGCTATTCGCACGCCGCGGCCGGCGAGTACTCGGTCGCGCTGCAGTTCGCGACCGTCGTGTTCGTGTTCGTGCGCGGCTTTCAGTACGCGTGGCCGCCGCTGGCGTACTCGATCTCCAGCGACGCCGAGGCAGGGCGGCTGTACGCGCTCGTGACGACCTACTTCGTCCTCGCAACGGGCATCGTCGTCGCGGGCGTCGCGCTGCTCGGGCGCTGGATCGTGCGCCTGCTCGCCGCGCCGCACTACTTCGGCGCCCACGCCGCGCTGCCGTGGCTGGCGCTCGCGTGGACCCTGTACGGGCTCTACCTGGTGATGATCGTGATTACCGGCCGCGCCCGCGTGACCGCGCGCAACCTGCCCGCCGCCGGCATTGGGCTGGTCGTCAACATCGTCCTGCTGATCGCGCTCGTGCCACACGCACGAGCCGGCCTGGGGATCGCCGGCGCCGGGATCGCGCTGTGCGGCGCGTACGTCGCGATGCTGGTCGTCATGTACCTGCTCACGCGCCGCCTGTTCGCCGTCCCGTTTCAGTGGCGGCGCTTGGCCCAGGCCACCGCGATCCTCACCGGCGTCGCCGTCTCGGGCGAGCTGCTGCTGCCGACGAGCGGCTTCGCCGGGATAGCCCTGCGCGTGCTGTGGCTTGCGCTAGTGCCGATCCTGCTGCTGCTGACACGCTTCTTCGACGCCGACGAGCGCGTCCAGGCTCGTGCGCTCGTCGCCGACGCCAGCCGCCGCGTCGTCGCGTTCCGCGCCCGCCATGGCGACGTCGAGGAATACGCCGAGGACCCGCTGCGCGACCTCTGAGCGCCGCGGCTCAGCCTTGGCGGTTGTAGCGGTCGGCCGCCTCGCGCAGGCCCTCCCCGTGTTGCGGGCGCAGCGAAGCGACCACGTAGCGCCAGTAGCGCCGCGCCGAGTAACCGGGCAGGACGAGGGCGGCGAGCGCCCGCAGCGCATATGCCCACGCCGTCAGCCACCGCACGGCCCGCGCCGCGGTGGGCGAGTGGTGCTTTCGCATGTACGCGTCGCGGTTGCGCGCGAGTTCGACGATCCGCCGTCGCTCGCCCGCGCCGTCGCTCGAGAGCTGCTCGTCGTGCACAGCGGCGGCGCCCGGCACGTGAACGCTCAGCCAGCCGGCGTCGCGCAGGCGCCGCGCGAAGTCGACCTCGTCGGAGTAGACGAAGAACGCCTGGTCGAGGTAGTCGACCTCCGCGGCCGCCGAGCGCCGCACGAGCAACGCCGCCGACTGGCACCAGTCGACGACGCGCGTGCGCGAGCCGCCGCTCTGGAGGGTGTACAGGCGGTGCAGCAGCAGCGCGCCCGCGAGCGCCGTCAGCGGCGTCGGAAAGCGCCACGCCGAAGGCTGCTCGCGTCCGTCGGGGCGCAGCAGGCGTGCCCCCGCGCACGCCGCCGCCGGACGCTCCTGCAGCGCCTGCCACAACGCGAGCGTCGCGCCCGGCTGCAGCTGTGAGTCCTCGTTGAGCAGCAGCGCGAAGCGCCCGCGCGCCTCACGCAGCAGCTGCGAGTCGTTCAGTCCCTTGCCGCGGCGTTCGCCCACCGCGATCACACGATCTACAGCCGGGTGCTCGCGCGCCGCCTGCGCCGAGCCGTCGCGCGAGCCGTTGTCGAGCACGAGCACCTCGGTGGCGAACCCGAGCGCCGCGCGCTCACGCGCGATCGCGTCGAGCCCGCGCAGCAGAAGCTCGCGCTGCGAGGTGTTCACGACGCAGAAGCTGACCTCGACGTCCGGCACGCCGCGGACTCTAGTTCGCGGCCGCCTATCGTCTGCGCCCATGCGCGTCCACGTCGTCGACCCGTCGGCCTACACGCCGCCATACGACCACGCGCTGTGTACGGCGCTCGCCGCCGCCGGCGCAGACGTCGAGCTCGTCACCAGCCCCTTCGCGTATGGCCCCGTAGCACCGGCGAATCGCTACCGCCGCGTCGAATCGTTCTACCGCGCGAGCGGGCACGTCCTCGGCAGCGGCGCCGTCGCCCAGCGCACGCGCCGCGCGCTCAAGCTCGCAGAGCACGTCCCCGACATGTTGCGTTACCGCCGCGCCGCGCGCGCCGCCGATGTCGTGCACTTCCAGTGGCTTTCCATACAGCAGCTCGATGCGCGTCTCTTGCCCCGCGCGCGCCCGCTCGTGCTGACCGCGCACGACGTCCTGCCGCGCGAGGGCAGCGCCCGCCGTCGCGCGGCGCAGCGGGCGCTCTATCAGCGCTTCGACGCCGTCGTCGCGCACTCCGAGCACGGCCGCACGCGCCTAGTCGGCGAGCTCGGCGTCGACGCCGAGCGCGTCCACGTGATCCCGCACGGCGCGTTCGCGCACCTCGCCGAGCAACCCCAGACGCCGCCGCCGTTTGTGACCGACAAGCGCGTCGTCCTGTTCTTCGGCCTGCTGCGCCCGTACAAGGGCATCGACGTGCTGCTCGACGCCTGGCACGGGATTGACGACGCCGAGCTGTGGATCGTCGGCATGCCGCGTATGGACATCTCCGCGCTGCGCGCGTCGGCGCCGCCCGGCGTCCGCTTCGTGCCGCGCTTCATCACCGACGAGCAGCTGCCGCCGTACTTTCGCCGCGCCGACCTCGTCGTGCTCCCCTATCGCGAAATCGAGCAGTCCGGCGTGCTGTTCACGGCGCTCGCGTTCGGAAAGCCGCTGCTGCTGTCAGACGTCGGCGGCTTCGCCGAGGTCGCCGCGCTCGGAGGCGCCCACGCCGTGGTGCCCGGTGACGCCCGCGCCCTGCGCGCTTCGCTGACAGAGCTGCTCGCCGACCCCGCCAAGCTCGACGCGCTCGCCACACGCGCGCGCCAGCTCGCCGCCGGCGAGTACGGGTGGGATGGGATCGCCCGCCGGACGCTCGCGCTGTACGAGCAGCTGCTCGCCGCCTGACGCTCAGTCCTTCCAGAACCCTTTGATCACTTCGCCGTCCTTGTCGTGGTGGGCGCCGAACGCGAGCACCGCCATGCCGTTCTCACCCGCCTCGAAGGCGCGCGTCACGTGCGGCTCCACGCGGATCGCATCGAGCTCTGAGACGTCGATCACGTCGTCATCCAGGCGCATCCTCCCGCTGCCCGACACGACGACGTACACCTCCTCGGCCTCGTCGTGGCGGTGCCCGAACGGCTGGCGCTTGCCCGGGCGCAGCACCTGGTAGGAGAATCCCGTCTCCTTCGCGTCGAGCTCCTCGCGCGCGAAGTGCGCCTCGCCCATCTCCTCGAGTCCGAACTGCGGCGCGCTGTCGACCGTCTCGGTCAGGTTCATCTTCGTGTATGTCATGGCCGCGAGCGTACCGGTCGCTGCGTGTCCGGGCCCCGTCGCGCGCCGGCATCCGTGCTCGCGCGCGTGCGTCCGCCAGAATCCGCAGCGTGATCGTCCTCGAAGTCGTCTTCTGGGTGTGCGTCGCGCTGATCGTCTGGACCCAGCTCGGCTACGCGCTGGCGCTGGCAGCGCTCGTGCGGATCCGAGCGGTCGCGCTGCCGGCGCATCGCAAAGACAGTCATCGGCCTCCCCTAAAACCAAGCGTCTCGGACCCGTCCGTGACGCTGATCGTCGCCGCCCACGACGAGCAGGACGTGATCGGCGCGAAGGTCGCCGACGCGCTTGCGCTCGACTACCCGCGCGAGCGGCTGCAGCTGATCGTCGCCTGCGACGGCTGCACCGATGCGACCGCCGAGAGCGCGCGCGGTGCCGGCGCCGACCTCGTGCTCGAGCTGCCGCGTGCCGGCAAGGTCCGCGCGCAGGACAGCGCCGTCGAGCGAGCGACAGGCGATATCGTCGCGTTCTCCGACGCGAACTCCCACTGGGAGCCCGGCGCGCTGCGCGAGCTGCTTGGCGCGTTCGCCGACCCGCGCGTCGGCTACGCGTGCGGCCAGGTTCGCTTCGTCCAGGGTGCCGTCGGTGCGAACGCCTCCAACCAGGAGGGGCTCTACTGGCGCTACGAGCTCGCCGTGCGCGCGCTCGAGTCGCGGCTGAGCTCGATCACCGCCGGCAACGGCGCGATCTACGCCACGCGGCGCGACGCGTACATCGTCGTCGACCCGATCATGGGCCACGACCTGTCGCTCCCGTTCAACATCGTCAAGCGCGGCCTGCGCGCCGTCTACGTCCCGACCGCGTGCGCCAGCGAGAAGATGGTCCCGTCGCTGCTCGGCGAGTTCCAGCGCAAGCGGCGGATGATGAGCCACACGTGGCCGATCGTCCTGCGCGGCGGGATGCTTTCGCCGCGCGGCTACCCGCCGCTGTACGCGCTGATGATCTTCTCCCACCGCCTCCTGCGCTACGCCACGCCCGGCCTGCACGCGCTCGCGCTCGCGGCCAACGTCGCGCTTGTCGCGCTCGGATCGAGCCCGCTCTACGTCGTCACGCTCGCGCTGCAGGTCGCGCTGCTGCTCGCCGCGCTGCTCGCCGGCGCGCTCCGGGCGCGCCCGCTGCTGCTCGCGCGCTACTACGTCCTCACCACCGCATCGCCCGCCGCCGGCCTGTACGACTGGCTACGCCACGGGACGCCCGCATGGTGGGACGCCGCCGAGGGAACGAGATGATTCGTCGCGCGGTCGACATCGTCGTCTCGGCGGTCCTGCTCGTGCTCACGTCGCCCGTGCTGCTCGTGGCCGTCGTCGCCGTCAAGCTCGACTCGCGCGGCCCCGCGTTCTACCGTCAGCGTCGCGCCGGGCTGCGCGGCGCGCCGTTCGACGTGCTCAAGCTGCGCACGATGGTCGACGGCGCCGAGCACGTCGGCGCCGGGCTGGCGATCGACGCCGGCGATTCGCGGATCACGCGCGTCGGCGCGTTCCTGCGCCGCACGTCGCTCGACGAGCTACCGAACCTCGTCAACGTGCTGCGCGGCGAGATGTCGCTGATCGGCCCGCGCCCGACGCTACCCGCGCAGGTCGCGCAGTACACCGCGCGCCAGCGCGGGCGCCTCGCCGTCAAGCCCGGGATCACCGGCTGGGCGCAGGTCAACGGCCGCGCCTCGCTGCCGTGGTCTGAGCGGATCGAGCTCGACATCTACTACGTCGAGCACCGATCACTTGCGCTCGACCTGCGGATCCTCGCGCGCACCCCGCCACTTGTGCTCGGCGGCGGCGGTCTCTACAAGGGCGCCGACGGCGGCTGGGAGGGAGAGCTGTGAGCCCCCCCGCCGTGCTGCTCACCGGCGTCGGCAAGCGCTTTGACATCGTCGCCTGCTTCGCGCAGCTGACGCGCACCGTCGCCGCCGACCCCTCGCCGCTCGCCCCCGCCCAGTACGCCGCGCACGTGCGCACCGCGTGCCCGCTCGTCAACGACCCGCACTACGTCCAGGCGCTGCGCGAGCTGTGCGAACAGCACGAAGTCGGCGCCGTCCTGCCGCTCACCGACCTCGACATCGAGGTGCTCGCGCGCGCCCGCGAGGAACGGCGGCTGCCCGCGTTCGTCCCCTCCGCCGACGTCGCGCGCGCGACCTACGACAAGCACGAGACGCACCTGCTGCTCGAGCGCCTCGGGCTCCCCTCGCCGCCCACCGCCCTTCCCGACGCCGACCTCGACGCGCTCGAATACCCCGTGATGGTCAAGCCTCGCCGCGGCTCCGGCGCGCGTTCGATCCACCACGCGCGCGACCCGGCGCAGGCGCGCTTCTTCATCGACTACGTGCACGAGCCCGTGATGGTCCAGCGCGCGATGAACGGCCCCGAGCTGTCGATCGACTGCCTCGGCGACCTCGCCGGGCGGTGCCTCAACGCGATCCCCCGCACGATGCTCGAGTCGCGCGGCGGCGAGTCGATCAAGGGCGCCGTCGTCGACGACCAACAGCTGATCGAGCTCGGCGCGCGCGCGATGAACGCGCTCGCCGTCACCGGGCCCGCGACGATCCAGGTCTTCCGCGACCCCGACCTCGGGCTCGCGATCACCGACGTCAATACCCGCTTCGGCGGCGCCTTCCCCGCGCCCGTATACGCCGCGCTGCCCGGGCGCACCTATCCCGAGCTGATCGTCCGGATGGCCGCCGGCGACCCCGTCGAGCCGCACGTCGGCGAGTTCCGCGCCGGCGCGAGCTTCACGCGCTACTACTGGCAGCTCGAGCTCGACGAGCGGATGCGACCGACCGGGCGCGAGATCGTTCCCGGCGGCCCGCCTTCGCCGGGCGCCGATCGCGACCACTAGAATTGCACCCGTGTCCACGGCGCTCGCAGACCCGCCGGCCGTACCCGCCGAGCAGCAGTCGCCAGCCGGCTCCGACGGCGGCGCACCGCCGTCTGCCGACGGTCGCGGCGCCGCTCAGCGCACGTGCGCCAACTGCGGCGCGCCGCTTGCCGACGGCCAGGACTGGTGCCTGCAGTGCGGCAGAGGCGCGCCCGACAGCCTCGCCTCGCACGCGCCCACCTGGCGCTCTGCCGCCGTCGTCCTGACGGCGCTCGCCGTGCTCGTCGCAGGCGCCGCCGGTGCCGCGTACGCCGCGCTCAGCAAAGGCCCAGCCAAGGCGCCGCCCGCCGTGACGACAGTCGCGCAGGCCGTCGCGCCCGCGACGCCCCCGCCCGCGACGTCCACGCCGACCACACCCGCCGTGCCGCCGACCGCGACCACGCCGAACATCGGCGTGCCGACGACGGTCAAACCGACCGTCCCGCTGCCGAAACTTCCCGCGACGCCGACCGTCGCCCCGAAAGTGCCGCTCTCGCCGACCGGCGCCGGAGGCGCTCCCCCGGTGACAGCGCCCAAAGGCTCCGGCGAAGGCTCGCCCGTCGTCGGCGAAGTGCATCCGCAGGCGATGATGCTCGACACCAACGCCGCCCAGACCTATAACCCCTACAACTACGCCGCAACGAACTTCGGCGACCCGAGCCTCGCGATCGACGGTGACACGACCACCGGCTGGACCGCGACCGTCGAACCAGCCGTCGCGCCGAAGATGGCCGAGGGGCTCGTGATCGACCTCAACACCCCGCGCAAGCTCGCCGCCGTCGCAGTCACCACCGCGACCCCCGGCATGACCGTGCAGGTCTACGGATCCGACGCCGCCACACTGCCCGCGTCGATCACCGACCCCGCGTGGGTCGCGCTGACCCCGTCGCTGCTCGAGCACAAGCGCCACGCCCGGCTCGTCCTCGGCGGCGGCAGCGCCGCGATGGCCACCGCCGCCAAGCGTCCCTACCGGTTCGTCACGCTGTGGATCAGCAAGGCGCCCGCCGCGTCCGTCGGCACCCCTGCAGCGCCTGGGCACGTGACCGTCGACGAGCTCGAACTGTTCGCCGCGAAGAAGAAGTAGCCTCAGACGGCCGCTGACCGGCGCCTCGCGGCGTCTGGCGAGGCAGCTGCTAGCGCTTGGCGACGCGTTTCGCTGCCGTCGGCGCCGCCGCTTTGGCCGATTTGGACGCCGACGCGGCTGCGGCGCGTTTGCGCGCTTTGCGCGGAGCCGGGCGCGCCGCTCGGCGCGAGCTGACCGGCGCCCACACCTCGTCGAGGAAGTCGGCGATCTCGTTCGTCAGCCGCTCGGGGTGCAGCCGCAGCTCGACGAACGACTCGGCCTCGACCAGGCGCGCGTTGCGCAGCTCCTCGGCGAGCATCCCCGCGTCTGAGAACGGGTGCACCGGATCGCGCCGGTGGCCGAGGATAAGCGCCGGCGTGTCGAAGCCACGGCGGTCGTTGCGGTGGGGCGCGACCCGCCCGAAGAACAGGCCCTGCAGCACCGCCGCGCTCGGCCCCGGTTCCTGACGGACGAGGTCGAGTGCGACGTTGCCGTAGTGCGGCAGGATCCGCCTCGGCACCGCGCGTGCCGCGCGTCCGACGAGCTTCATCACCGGCTCGCCGAACGTCAGCGCGGCGAGCAGCGGGGTGAACGCGAGCGCGCTCCACAGCAGCGCGTTGTCGAGCACCGGCATCTCGATCACCATTCCGCGCAGGCGCTCCGGCGCGGTCAACGCGACGTTCAGCGCCGTGTTCGCGCCCAGCGACGTTCCCATCACGACCGCTTCCTCGAGCTCCAGGTGGTCCATCAGCGCGACGACCTGATCGCCGAAGAACCGCATCGAGTAGCGCCACATGTCGCGCGGGCGCTCCGACTCGCCGTGGCCGAGCAGGTCGATCGTGATCACACGGTTGCCGCGCGCAGCGAGCGCTTCGGCGAGCGGTCTGTGCATCTCCTGCGAGAGCAGCAGGCCGTGAACGAGGATCAGCGGGCGCTCGGCGGCCGGCGCGCTGCGCGCCGTGCGCCCGCGCGTGCCGCGCTCTGTGACCGCCGCCGGACCGCCCCCGTATTCGCTGTACGCGAGCCGCTGACCCTCGAACTTGAACGTGCCCACGCGCGAAACCCTACTGAAGGCCGCCTCGTCACGACGCAAACTGGCCGTGCGGCCAACGGCTGCGGGCGCGGAGCGCTAGCTTCTGAGCACCCGACACGACCAGGAGAAGACCATGGCAAAGCAGCCGCGCATCCTCGCCGGAGAGACAGCAGCCGTCACCGGCGCCGCCCGCGGGATCGGACGAGCCACGGCGCAGGCGCTGATCGCACGTGGCATGCGCGTGGCGATCGGCGACCTCGACGCGACCGCCGCAGCCGCGACCGCCGCCGAGCTCGGCCCGAGCGCCGTCGGCCTCGCGCTCGACGTCACCGACCGCGACTCGTTCAGCACCTTCCTCGACGAGGCCGAACGCGAGCTCGGTCCGATCGACGTGCTCGTCAACAACGCCGGGATCATGCAGCTCGGGCGCTTCATCGACGAGGACGACGCGACTGCCCGGCGGATGATCGACATCAACCTGCACGGCGTGATCTTCGGGATGAAGCTCGCGCTCGCCCGGATGATCCCGCGCGACCGCGGCCACATCGTCAACATCTCCTCGCAGGCCGGCAAGTTCGGCGCGCCCGGCGGCGCTACCTACTCGGCGACCAAGCACGCCGTCGTCGGGCTGACCGAGGCCGTCCGCGGCGAGCTGCGCCTGATGGGCGCGCACATCGACCTCAGCTACGTGATGCCGTTCGTCGTCAACACCGAGCTCGGCGCCGGGCTCGGGCAGGCGCGCGGGATGAGCAGCCTCGAACCGGCCGAAGTCGCCGACGCGATCGTCGACGCGCTCCAGCACGGGACGGTCGAAGTCTGGGTTCCGAAGTCGGCCAAGCGCACGAACGTGCTCGGCACCGTGCTGCCGCGGCCCCTCGCCGAGGGCATCGCGCGCGCGATCAAGGCCGACCGCGTGCTCGCCGACGCCGACGCGATCGCGCGCCGCGGCTACGACCTGCGCGCCGCCCGCTCGGAGCCGGCGCTCGACCGGGCGCCCGATGCGGCGCAGCTGCCGAGCTCGATCGAGCGGGGATAGCGGCCGCGCAGCGGCGTCAGCCGAGCAGCCACTGCGCGATCAGCTGACCGATCAGCGGTCCCTGGTCCTCCTGCAGGAAGTGGCTCGCGTTCTCGATCGGTCGCGGCGGCGGCCCGGCGATCGCCTGCGCGAAGCGCTCGCCGACGCTGAACGGCAGCACCGGATCGGAGTCGGCCCACAGGATCAATGTCGGCCGGCGATCGGCCGCCAGCGCGTCCTGCACCCGCTGGCCGGCGGCCGCGCCCGGGGCGTCAGGCGAGCGCGGGATCAGCAGCGGGAACGCGCGCGCCCCCGCCTTCGACGCCGCGTCAGGATACGGCGCGTCGTACGCCGCGATCACGTCGTCGCCCGGGTCGTTCTTGCACGCGCCGCGCACGAGGAAGCCGACCGGCAGGTCCTCGGTGCGCTCGACGAAGTCGCGAAACGCCGTCCACGCGTCGGTCATCCGCTGGTGGCCCGTGAACAGGCCCGTGTCGAGGATCACGATCCGATCGATCCGCTCGGCGTGCTCGATCGCCAGGCGCAGCCCGATCGGGCCGCCCCAGTCGTGCACGACGATCGTCGCGCCGCGAACGTCGAGGTCCTCCAGCAGCGTCGCCGTGAGCTCGGTGTGGCGGTCGTACGAGTACCAGCCGATGTCGGTCGGCTTGTCCGAGCGCCCGAACCCCGCCAGGTCTGGAGCGATGCAGCGATAGCCGGCGTCGCGCACCGGCCCGATCACCTTGCGCCACAGAAACGACCACGTCGGCTCGCCGTGCACGAACACGACCGGCGCGCCCTCGCCCTCGTCGATGTGCGCCAGCCGCAGCCCGTCGACCTCGCGGTAGTGCGCGGCGAACGGAAACTCCGGCAGCTCCTCCAGCGCCTGCACCGGCGTGCGCACCGCGTCGATCATCGCGCCGGCCAGCATACCCGGCGGCGCATCGGCTAGGCTCGCGCGTCGTGCACGCCCTCGCCGTCCAGCTGGCGCCCGTTCTCGCTGCCGAGAAGAGCAAAACGGCGTTCTACATCGCCGGCGGCGTGCTCGTCGCGTGGGCGCTGATCCTCTCGCTCGGGCTCGGCCTGCGACGGCCCGACTTCCCCTTCAGCCTGACCGGCCAGCGGATCGTCGGCACGATCAGCGCCGTGCTCGTGCTCGCCGCCGTCTCGACCGCCGTGCTCACCTCCGGCGGCGCCACCTCCAGCGCCGGCGCCCAGAGCGCCGCGGCGCAGGCGACGCCGAGCACCGCCGCCGCACCCGCGCCGACGACCGAATCGACGCCCGCGGTCACGGCCACGGGGACGATCTCGCCGAAGGCCACGACCAAATCGACGCCCCCGGCGACCAAATCGACGCCCGCCGCCAAGGCGAAGACTTCGCCGAAGGCGACGACCGGGACGCCCGCGCCGCCTTCCTCGCCTGCGGCCGCCACGACGACCCTGAAGCTCGCCGCCAACCCCGCCGGCCAGCTCAGCTACGACGTCAAGCAGCTCAGCGCGAAGGCAGGGACTGTGACGATCGACATGGCCAACATGTCGCCGGTCGAACACAACGTCACGATCGCTGAAGGCGGCAAGGTGCTCGGTGCGACGCCGACCTTCACCGGCGGGACGAAGACGCTGACGGTGAAACTCAAGCCGGGCACGTACACGTTCTTCTGCTCCGTCCCCGGCCACCGCCAGGCCGGCATGGAAGGTACGCTGACGGTCTCATGAAGCTGTACGTCTGCTGGGGCACCTTTCCCACGCCGCGACCCGGCGGCCACCCGTGCGCGAACGCCTATCACGCGCTGAAGGACGCCGGCCACGACCCCGAGGTGATCAAGTCGTACGGATTCGCGCCGCTGCCGGCGATCTTCAACGACACCGCCGGGCGCAAGCGCGCGCAGGAGCTGACCGGCAAACGCTGGGTCCCCGTGCTCGAGCTCGATGACGGCAGCGCCGTCTTCGACTCGCGCGAGATCGTCAGCTGGGCGAAGTCCCACCCGGCGACGTCGCCGGCGCCGTAGGCTCGCCCGCGCGCGCGCCAGCCGCGCCGTCCGAGAGCCGCCACGCGAACAGCACCGCCGCGACCGACGTCGCGAGGTTCAGGCTGGAGACGCCCGCGCGCATCGGGATCCCGATCCGTGCGTCGGCGCGCGCCAACAGCTGCTCGCTGAGCCCGACGCGCTCGGTGCCGAACGCGAGCACCGCGCGCGAGGGCAGCTCGCTCGGCACGAGCGCGTCCCCCTGCGGGTCGAGCGCGAGCAGCGGCCGCCCGCCGTTTGCGAGCTCGTCGAGCTGGGCGACGCGCGTGACCGCCAGCGCGTAGTGCAGGCCCGCCGCGCCGCGCAGAGCGTCGGGCGCCCACGGATCGTGGCTGCCGGTGCTCAGCACGCCGGCGGCGTCGGCGGCAGCCGCGACACGCACGCACGCGCCCATGTTGCCGAGGTCGCGCGGATCCTCGAGCAACACGAGCGGCGCGGCGCGCGTGTCGGCGAGAACGTCGGCCGCGGCGACGTCGCGCCGCTGCGCCAGCGCGATCACGCCGGTAGTCGGCGGCAGCGGCGCGAGCTTGGCGAACACCTCCGGCGCAACCGCGTGCGCGAGCTGTCGGATCCGCTGCGCCTGGTCGGGCGCGAGCTGCTCGGCCAGCGCGCCGAGCCGCTCGACGTCGAGGCAGACGACCTCCTCCACGTCGGCGCCGAAGCGCAGCGCGTGCTTGAGCGGGTGGAGCCCTTCGAGCACGGCGAGCTGCGGATCGCGCCGGGCGCGGCCGAAGCGCGCGATCAACGAGCCTTCCTGCACGCCGCGATAATGTCAGCTGAGATGAAGCTCGAGGGCATTCATCACGTCACCGCGATCACCGGCGACGCCGTCGGCAACGTCGAGTTCTACACCGGCGTGCTCGGGTTGCGGATGGTCAAGAGGAGCGTCAACCAGGACGACCCGACCGTCTACCATCTGTTCTACGGCGACGACGAGGGGTCGCCGGGGATGGACCTGACGTTCTTCGAGTACCCCGGCACGGCGCGCGGGCACCCGGGCGCCGGAATGGTCCACCGGATCGTCTGGCGGGTTGCGTCGCCGGCGTCGCTCGAGTTCTGGGCCGGGCGCCTGGAAGAGAACGAAGTCGCCGTCGACCAGGCCGGCGACGGCGGCCTGCGCTTCGACGACCCCGAGGGGCTCGCGCACGAGCTCGTCGTCGCGACCGCGCCCGACGAGCCGCTGCGCGCGACCGCGCCGGAGATCCCCGCCGAGCACGCGCTGCAGGGGTTCGACGGAGTGCGCGCTTACGCCGCCGACCCGGCGCGCAGCGCCGGCCTGTTGCTCGACACGCTCGGCTTCACGACCGGCGACGGGCAGACGTGGGAAGTACGCGGTGAGCAGCGCGGCAGCTTCTACGCCTACGACGAGGCTCCGCCCGAGGCGCTCGCCGGCCAGGGCGCGGGGACCGTGCACCATGTCGCGTTCGCCGCGCACGCGGAGGACGAGGAGGCGTGGCGCGCGCGGGTCGCCGACGCCGGCGCGCATCCCACGCACGTCATCGACCGCTTCTACTTCCGCTCGG
>DASXIJ010000114.1:0-3871 GCA_036498045.1 Solirubrobacteraceae bacterium | reverse complement strand
AGAAGACCGGGACAGGAGCCCAATGAACAGAGAGCAGAAGGCCGTCGCGATCGAGGAGATCGCGGCCCACATAGACGAGTCGCACGCGATCTTCGCCGTCGACTACCGCGGCATCTCCGTGCCGCAGGTCGCCGAGCTGCGCGCGAAGCTGCGCGACGCCGACGCGACGTTCACCGTCGTCAAGAACTCGCTCACCGAACGCGCTGCCGACCAGGCCGGCGCCGAGACGCTCAAGGACTACCTCGCCGGCCCGACCGCGCTGACGTTCGTGCGCGGCGACGCCGCGACCGCCGCCAAAGCGATCGCCGACTACGCGCGAATCACCCAGCTGCTCCCGTTCAAGGGCGGTCTGATGGACGGCGACTCGCTCGACATCGAGCAGCTGCGCTCGCTCTCGCGCCTGCCCTCGCGCGAGGTTCTCTACGGCCAGCTCGTCGGCGTCGTCGCGTCGCCCGTCGGCGGTCTCGTCCGCACGCTCAGCGCGCTCGTCGGCGGCCTCGCATCCGCGCTCGGCCAGGTCCGCGACAAGAAGGAGTCCGGCGAGATCCCCGCCGGCGACCCGCCCGCCGCCGCCGAGGCTCCCGCCGCCGACCGACCCGAGGCCGAGGCCGAGACGCCTCCGGCCGACGCTGAGACGCCGGCGGCCGACGACCCTGCAGCTGACCAGGCGCAGGCCGCGACTGAGACCGACGCCCCGCAAGGGGACGCGGCCGCCGAGGAGCCCGCGCGTGACGAGCCCGCCGCCGAGGCCGCGGCCGAGACCGAGGCCGCGCCCGAGGCCAACCCGGACGACAAGACTGAGCCGGCGAGCGAGCCGGCGCAAGAGAACGACAACCAGGCGGACGCATCGGCCGAGGCCGAGCAGGACCCCGCCGATGCGAAATCCACCAAGGAGGACTGACGAACATGGCAACCAGCACGCAGGACTGGATCGAGGAGCTGAAGGGCATCTCGGTGCTCGAGCTCGCCGAGCGGATCAAAGCGCTCGAGGAGGAGTTCGGCGTGTCGGCGGCGGCCGTCGCGGCCCCGGCGGCCGCAGCGGCCGGCGGCGGTGCCGGCGACGGTGCGGCTGACGAGGAAGAAAGCGGCACCGTCGACGTGATCCTCGCCGGCGCGGGCGACAAGAAGATCCAGGTGATCAAGGTCGTGCGCGCGGCGACCGGTCTCGGCCTGAAAGAGGCCAAGGCGCTCGTCGACGAGGCGCCCAAGCCGGTCAAGGAGGGCATCGAAAAAGACGAGGCCGACAAGCTCAAGCAGGAACTCGAGGAGGCCGGCGCCGCGGTCGAGGTCAAGTAGCGCCCGCGCCCGCGCGCGCAGCGCACCCGCCTGCAGCTCAGAAGGGCCCCGAATTGTTCGGGGCCCTTCCTTTACCCGCGTTTAACAAAAGCGGGGATTTTCCGGTAAAGTTCGCCGCGCTGGCCAATAGCCGCAGCCGCCCGGAAGGACCGACGTCGCGCCACATACGCGGCCGTCGAGGGCGGGGTCCGTGAGCGTCGGCAGCCCACTTAAGGGCGCCGATGGTCTGTGCTATCTTTTTGAGTCGCGCTTCGGCGCCCTCCTCTGCCCGTTTCTCGCCCTCCGAAGGAGTCGTTTCTTGGCCGCTGCAGATGCTCTCCGGACGCGCCGCACTTTCGCGCGGCTAGACAAGACCGTTGACGTACCAAACCTGATCGACATCCAGCGCCGCTCGTTCCAGTGGCTCACCGACCCCGAGAAGGGCGGGCTGCGCGAGACGATCGACGACATCTCGCCGATCGAGGACTACACCGGCAACCTCGCCGTCCAGTTCGGCGAGTTCGTGTTCGACGAACCCGTCGCATCGCTGGAGCAGTGCCGCGAGAAGGACCTCACGTACGCGCGCCCGCTGACCGTCACGGTTGCGTTCATCAACCGCGAGACCGGTGAGATCCGCGAGCAGTCGGTGTTCATGGGCGACTTCCCGTGGATGACCGAGCGTGGGACGTTCGTGATCAACGGCACCGAGCGCGTCGTCGTGACGCAGCTCGTCCGCTCGCCCGGCGCCTACCTGATGGAGCCGAAGGATCGCGAGAAGCAGGTGTTCATCGCGAACCTGATGCCCGCCCGTGGATCGTGGCTGGAGCTCGAGATCGACAAGAAGGGCAAGGTGTTCGTCCGGATCGACCGCAAGCGCAAGCTCCCGGTCACCGTGCTGCTGCGCGCGATGGGCTACGCGTCAGACGAGGAGATCCTGCGGCTGTTCGACAACTCGCTGTACATCCGCAACACGATCGACGCCGACACCGAGGTCACGCGCACCGAAGACGGCGCGCTGATCGAGCTGTTCAAGAAGCAGCGCCCCGGCGAGCCACCGAGCGTCGACAACGCGAAGGCACTGCTCAATCAGCTGTTCTTCGACCCCAAGCGCTACGACCTCACACGCGTCGGGCGCTACAAGCTCAACGCGCGGCTCGGGCTCGACATCGACATCGACACGCGCACGCTGACGCACGACGACATCCTCGCGCTCGTTCGCGAGCTCGTCTCTCTGCCCAAGCGCCTCGGCCTGCCCGAGGACGGCGACGTCGAGATCAAGGACTACGCCGCCGAGGCGATGAGCATGCCGCGCGAGCCGGTCGCCGAGCACCTCGACGAGTACGAGCACTTCGGCAACCGGCGCCTGCGGACGGTCGGCGAGCTGATCCAGGAGGCCTTCCGGATCGGCCTATACCGGATGGAGCGGGTCGTGCGCGAGCGCCTGACGACCGAGGACGCCGACACGATCACGCCCCAGACGATCATCAACATCCGCCCGGTCGTCGCCGCGCTGAAGGAGTTCTTCGGCTCCTCGCAGCTGTCGCAGTTCATGGACCAGACCAACTCGCTCGCCGGCCTGACCCACCGCCGTCGCCTCTCGGCGCTCGGCGCCGGCGGCCTGACACGCGAGCGCGCGCCGATCGAGGTGCGCGACGTGCACCCGACGCACTACGGACGGATGTGCCCGATCGAGACGCCCGAGGGTCCGAACATCGGGCTGATCGGCTCGCTGTCGTCGTTCGCCGAGGTCTCCGAGTACGGCTTCGTCACGACGCCCTACCGCGTCGTCGAGGACGGCGTTGTCACCGACAAGATCGTGCGACTCGACGCGACTCAGGAAGAGGAGCGCGTGATCGCCCAGGCGAACACGCCCGTCGACCCCAAGACGGGCAAGCTGAAGGGGTCGGAAATCCTCTGCCGCACCCAGGCCGGCCAGTACGTGACCGTCGGGCCCAAGGACGTCGATCTCGTCGACGTCTCGCCCGAGCAGATCTGGTCGGTCGCCACGGCGATGATCCCGTTCCTCGAGCACGACGACGCCAACCGCGCGCTGATGGGCTCGAACATGCAGCGCCAGGCGGTCCCGCTGCTGAAGACCGACGCTCCGCTCGTCGGCACCGGGATGGAGCGCCGCGCCGCGCTCGACACGGGCGACGTGCTGCTCGCGAACGCGCCGGGGACCGTCGACTACGTCGACGCCGACCAGATCGTGGTCGCCGGCAACGACGGCTCCAAAGAGGAGTACGAGCTGCAGAAGTTCATGCGCTCCAACCAGGGCACGCTGATCCACCACAAGCCGCGCGTCTCAAGCGGGCAGAAGGTCAAGGCCGGCGACGTGCTCGCCGACGGCTCGTCGACCGACCGGGGTGAGATGGCGCTCGGCAAGAATCTGATGGTCGCGTTCATGTCGTGGGAGGGCTACAACTTCGAGGACGCGATCATCCTCTCCAAGCGTCTCGTGCAGGACGACGAGCTCACCTCGATCCACATCGAGGAGTACGAGATCGACGCCCGCACGACCAAGCTCGGCGAGGAGGAGATCACCCGCGACATCCCCAACCGCTCGGAGGAGTCGCTGCGCAACCTCGACGACCGC
>DASXIJ010000113.1:0-4176 GCA_036498045.1 Solirubrobacteraceae bacterium | reverse complement strand
TGAGATCCTCGTCAAAGGGCCGAACATCTTCGCGGGCTATCACAACAACGCCGACGCGAGCTTCGGCGCCGTCGAGAACGGCTGGCTGCACACCGGCGACCTCGGATCGATCGACGACGACGGCTACCTGTCGATCACCGGGCGCAAGAAGGACATCATCATCACCGCCGGCGGCAAGAACCTGACGCCGGCCAACATCGAGAACGACCTCAAGCAGTGCCGCTGGATCTCACAGGCCGTGATGCACGGCGATCAGCGCCCCTACCCGGTCGTGCTGATCACGCTCGACGAGGAAGAGATGCCCCAGCTTGCGCAGGAGGTCGGCGTGGCGGGCGACAGCGACGCCTCGACGCTCGCGCGCGCGCCCGAGGTACGCGAGCTGATCCAGCACGAGATCGACCGCGCGAACGGCAAATACGCGCAGGTCGAGCAGGTCAAGAAGTTCGTGATCCTCGACCACGACCTGTCGCAGGCGACCGGCGAGCTGACGCCGACGCTGAAGGTCAAGCGCAACGTCGTCAACCAGAAATACGCCGACCTGTTCGACGCCCTCTACGCCGGCTGAGCGGGTCTCCGACGGTGTTCGCGGCGCCTGATCGACTCCCGGCCGCGACAGTCGGCCCGGACCGGCGCCGTTAGCTGCGAACATAGGCTTGATGCGCACCGATCCGAGCGACAACGGGGGGCTGTTCGTCGGGCGCAGGCCAGGCACAGCTCCCGTCCGCTATCGCGCTCTGCCCGAGCGCGGCAGCGAGGCGCGACAGCGCGTCGACGGCTCGCTCGCCAACGTGATGCTCGTCGGCATCGTGCTGCTGTGCCTGCTCTGCTGGGGCCCGATCCCGCTTGCCTGCCTGTGGGTCGGTTCGCAGTGCGACTACCTCTCGGGCAGCGTCGGGCTCGGCATCCTCGTCGCGTTCGTCGCGCTGTTCGTGCTGCTGTTCGGCGCGCTCGTGCTCGCGCGCCGGCTCGACGCGGCGTGGATCCTCGTCCGTCGCGCCGCGGGGCACGATCAGCGCAGCGGCGCGCTCGGCCGCGCGTTCGCCGCGACCGCGGCGATCTGTGGCCTGGCGTTTGCGTTCTGGTTCGTCGTGATCCACGGACCGGGCTCGCTCACCACGTCGGGCAACGGCAACCGGTGACCCGACAGGTGATGCCGACGGATCGGGCGCAGCGTCGAATCGGGCTCGTCCCCCGCTGGTAGGCCTGGGGCGGTCGTGAGTCTGCTCGACTACTACCGGCAGTTCGAGGGCATGTCCGAGGAGGAGGTCAATGCCGGACTGCGCGAGGAGGCCGCGGAGCGCCGGCGCAAAGCGCTCACGCGCGTCGACACGCTCGACCTGTCACAGACGACGTGGCCGGAGCTTCCCAACCCACGGATCGTCAACGCGATTACGTTCGTCGCCAGACGTGGCCTGCACCGCTACCCCCACCTGCGCGGCTCAGATCTGCGCAACACGCTCGCCGAACGCCTCGGCGTAGACCCCGCGCGCCTGGTCCTCGGCAACGGCGCCGCCGAGCTGCTCAGCGCAGCGACGCGAGCATTGATGGAGCCCGGTCAGCGGCTCGTCACGACGTGGCCGTCCTACCCGCTCTATCCGATCATGGCGCGGCGCGCGCATGGCCAGGCGGTCCCGGTCAGCGGCGGCATGGATGAGCTGCTCGACGCCGCCCAGAATCCGTCGACGCGCGTCGTCGTGCTCGCCAACCCGAACGACCCGACCGGCGAGCTCGTCGCTGCCGCCGAGCTCGAACGCGTGCTCGGCGAGCTCCCCGAGGACGTCGCCGTGCTGCTCGACGAGGCGCTCGTCGAGTTCGTCGACGCACAGCCGACCGACGTCTCGCTGAAGCTGCTCGAGCGTCACCCGCGCCTGCTCGTCTTTCGCAGCTTCTCCAAGGCATGGGGACTTGCCGGCCTGCGCGTCGGATACGCGATCGGCGGTCCCCGCTCGCAGGAGCTGATGGCCGAGCTCGACCCCGACCTCGGCGTGTCGGAGGTCTCACAGGCCGGCGCGCTCGAGGCGCTGCGCACGTGCTCGGAGCTGCTCGACCTCCACGTCCGCACGGTCTGTGAGGAGCGTCCGCGCGTGATCGCCGGCCTGCGCGAGCGCGGCTTTGACGTCACCGACAGTCAGGCCAACTTCGTCTGGGCCGCGCACCCAGAGCTCAGCGGCGGCGAGCTCGCAGCGCGCCTGGCGCTCTCCGGCGTGCTGGTCGCCGAAGGCGACGCGCTCGGGGAGCCCGCACACGTACGCATCGCCGTGCACCGGCCAGCCGCGACGACGCGCCTGCTCGCGGCCGTCGACAAAGCGCTCGAGCAGGCGGCTACGGCTTAGGCTCGGGTTGGCTCGCCGGCCTGGGGCGCCGTCCCAGGTCAGTTCGCCGAGCCGGACTGGCGCAGCAAGGTGCCCGTCGTACTCTCGAGGATCTTGCGCCAGGCGCTCGTCTCTTCGGGCTCGGCGTCGAAGTGCTCGACGACGCCGCGCACGCGCGTCCCGGAGATGTCGATTTCGTGGCGCTCGGCGATCTCGCGGTAGTGCTCGTATTCGCCAGCGAGGTGCTTGGTCACCGACTCGAACCCGTGTCGCGCGATCTCCACGCGCGAGGCGAAGTTCATCATCGACGTCTGGAACATCAGTTCGTCGGTCGGTTCGGGCTCGATCAGCACGATGTCGACGCCCGGGTAGCGGCTCTCCCAGGTCTTGGCCAGTTCGTGCAGGCGCTGGTGCGCGACCAGCTTGAACGCCTGGTAGCCGATCTGCGGGA
Organism: Solirubrobacteraceae bacterium; assembly: GCA_036498045.1. Lineage (GTDB taxonomy): Bacteria > Actinomycetota > Thermoleophilia > Solirubrobacterales > Solirubrobacteraceae > Palsa-744. Next base: position 1,413 of record DASXIJ010000113.1, on the reverse strand, counting down.
AGCCCATGTCGGACACGCGCCGCGGGCGCGACCCCCGCAGCGTGCGCACCGTGCCGGCGAAGTCATTGACGAACGGCACGATCGGGTTGATCACCACGACGAGCTTGGCGCCGGCCTCGATCGCGATGTCGAGGTTGGTCGTCGACACCATCCCGCCGTCGATCAGCTCCCGGTCCTTGACGCGCACCGGCGCATAGACCATCGGCAGCGCGCCAGACGCGCGCACGGCCGTCGAGATCGGCACATCTTCGGTGTCGCTCACCCCGAACACGACGCGCTCGCACGTGTCGAGGTCGGTCGCCGTCAGGTACAGCTCGCAGGCGAGCTCGTTGAAGTCGTCGGTGCGCCCGGGCTCGCTCAGAACCTCATGCAGGTAGCGCTCGATCCCCGAGCCGGTGTATGCGCCCGACGGGAGTCCCTCGGCGAGGCCGAGCAGCACGTCCAGCAGCGAGAGGCCGCCGCGCTGCGTTATCAGTTGGCGCGCCAGCGACAGCGTGCGCATCGGCAGCGCGGCGCCCTTGCGCGCGAACTCGAGCACGTTCGGGCGCAGCAGGTCTCCGAGGTTCATGTCCTTGAACGGCGGCGTGCCCTGTCGCGTGACGACGCGCATCATCTCCTCAGGTGTGACGCCGTTCGCACACAGCGCCGCGATGAACGCGCCGGCCGAGGTGCCGACGTACACGTCGAACTGGTTGACGCTGCTGTTGACCGCGAGCAGGTCGAGCGCGCGCAGCGCGCCGATCTCATACACGCCGCCGGTGAAGCCCCCGCCGCCGAGCACGAGCGCCGTCTTGTGACGGCGTGGACGGCGACGCCGGTCGATCGACGCGGTGCGACCCACCCCCCGGGCTGCCTTCGCCGCGCGTCTGCGCTTGGCCGCAACCTTCGCCGCATCCGTCGGTTCCAGCTTGACGACCTTGCCCATACCTTTTGATTGTATGCCCCCCGGGAAGCGGAAGCCCGATATTTCATCTGCACGTTCGCTGTATGAGACGTTTCGACAGCGTCGCATCGGCCGGCGCGCGGCGTGCGCAGCGCTCGCCGCCACCGGCCTGGCGCTCGGCCTCGCGAGCTCGTCGCTCGCGGCATCGGGCACGCTCGCCGCCCTGCAAAGCGACCTCGGCCACCAGCTGCAGATCGTCGGCGCGCACTCGAGCGCCTACGTATACGACCTCACGTCCAAGCAGGCGCTGTTCTCCGCCCGCGCGACCACGCGGCGACCGCCGGCGTCGGTCGAGAAGCTATACACCGCGACCACAGCGCTCGAGCGCCTCGGGCCGACGGCGCAACTGTCGACGACGGTCCTCGGCACCGGGCAGCTCGGGCCGAACGGCGTCTGGGAAGGCGATCTGTACCTCCACGGCGGCGGCGACCCGACGTTCGGGGACAAGGGGTTCATCGACAGCCACTACG
>DASXIJ010000112.1:0-2897 GCA_036498045.1 Solirubrobacteraceae bacterium | reverse complement strand
GTCCTCGACGGCGCGATCGCGCTGTTCGACTCGGTCGCCGGCGTCGAGCCGCAGTCTGAGACCGTCTGGCGCCAGGCCGACAAGTACCACGTCCCGCGGATCGCCTACATCAACAAGATGGACCGGATCGGCGCCGACTTCGATCGCGGCGTGCAGACGATGATCGACCGCCTCGGCGCGCACCCGGTCCCGATCCAGCTGCCGATCGGCGCCGAGGCCGACTTCCTGGGCGTCGTCGACCTCGTGAAGATGAAGGCGATCGTCTACAAGGACGAGCTCGGGACCGAACAGGACGAAATCGAGATTCCGGAGAATCTCCGCGAAGCGGCGACGGCCGCGCGCGAACACCTGCTCGAGGAGGTCTCCCACTACGACGACAACCTGCTCGAGCTGATCCTCGAGGAAGGCGAGATCCCCGAGGACGTGCTCAAGGCGGCGATCCGCAGCGCCACGCTGTCGAGCAAGCTGACGCCCGTCCTGTGCGGGTCGTCGTTCAAGAACAAGGGCGTCCAGCCGCTGCTCGACGCGGTGATCGACTACCTGCCCTCGCCGCTGGACGTCCCGCCGGTCGTCGGCACCGAGTTGATCAAAGGCGAGGAGGAGGAGCGCCAAGTCGTGCGCAAGGCCGACGACTCCGAGCCGTTCTCGGCGCTCGCGTTCAAGATCGCGGCCGACCCGTATGTCGGCAAGCTGACCTACTTCCGCGTCTACTCGGGCCGGCTGGAGGCCGGCTCGCGCGTGCTCAACGTCGGCAGCGGGCGGACCGAGCGGATCGGGCGGATCCTGATGATGCACGCCAACGACCGCGAGGAGGTCTCGGAGGTGTACGCCGGCGACATCGCCGCCGCCGTCGGGATCAAGCAGGTGATCACCGGCGACACGCTCGCCGCTCCCGATGCGCCCGTGCACCTGGAGAAGATCGTCTTCCCCGAGCCGGTCATCAAGGTCGCCGTCGAGCCCAAGACGAAGGCTGACCAGGAGAAGATGTCGATCGCGCTCGGTCGCCTCGCCGAGGAGGACCCGACGTTCCAGGTTCGCACCAACGAAGAGACCGGCCAGACCGAGATCTCCGGAATGGGCGAGCTGCACCTCGAGGTGCTCGTCGACCGGATGAAGCGCGAGTTCGGCGTCGACGCGAACGTCGGGCGCCCGCAGGTCTCCTACCGCGAGACCGTGCGCGGCACGGTCGAGAAGATCGAAGGCAAGTTCGTCCGCCAGACCGGCGGCTCGGGGCAGTTCGGCGTCGTCTACATCAACCTCGAGCCGGCGCCCGGCGAGGGCTTTGAGTTCGTCAACAAGATCAAGGGCGGCAACGTCCCGTCGGAGTACATCCCCGCCGTCAAGCAGGGCGTCGAAGAGGCGCTCGTGAACGGCGTCAAGGCCGGCTACCCGATGGTCGACATGCGCGTGACGCTCGTCGACGGCAAGTACCACGACGTCGACTCGTCGGAGATCGCCTTCAAGGTCGCCGGCTCGATCGCGTTCAAAGAGGCGGCCAAGCGCGCCAAGCCGGTGCTGCTCGAGCCGATCTTCGCGGTCGAGGTGATCACGCCGGAGGACTTCCTCGGCGAGGTGATCGGCGACCTGTCGCGCCGTCGCGGACGCGTCGAGGGCAACGAGCGCCGCGGCAACGCACTGGCCGTTACGGCGAGGGTGCCGCTGAGCGAGATGTTCGGCTACGCGACCGACCTGCGCTCCAACACGCAGGGGCGCGCGAACTACACGATGCAGTTCGACGCCTACGAGGAGGTTCCGGGAAACATCGCGGAACAGATCGTCGAGCAGCGGACTGGAGAGCCGGTCCCCGCCTAGGCGCGGGCCGGCGCACCCAGCGAAGGCAGCAGAGCTTTCAAGAGTGAGCGGCAGTCACCGGCTGCCGCGATTGGATAGATTTCTCAGGTTCGCCCTCACGGGGCGGACATACAAGTCGATACAGGAGCGAACACAAAGTGGCGAAGGAGAAGTTCGAGCGCGACAAGCCGCACGTCAACGTCGGGACCATCGGTCACATCGACCATGGCAAGACGACGCTGACCGCTGCCATCACGACGGTGCTTGCGGAGAAGGGCGGCGCCGAAGCCCGCAGCTTCGAGGAGATCGACAACGCTCCTGAGGAGAAGGAACGCGGGATCACGATCGCCACGTCGCACGTCGAGTACCAGACCGAGAACCGTCACTACGCGCACGTCGACTGTCCCGGTCACGCCGACTACGTCAAGAACATGATCACCGGCGCCGCGCAGATGGACGGCGCGATCCTCGTCGTCTCGGCGGCCGACGGCCCGATGCCGCAGACGCGCGAGCACATCCTGCTCGCCCGCCAGGTCGGCGTGCCCTACATCGTCGTGTTCCTCAACAAGGCCGACATGGTCGACGACGAGGAGCTGCTCGAGCTGGTCGAGGTCGAGGTCCGCGAGCTGCTCTCCGAATACGACTTCCCGGGCGATGACATTCCGTTCATCACGGGCTCGGCGCTGAAGGCGCTCGAAGGCGACGAGGCCTACAAGCAGAAGATCCTCGACCTGGCCTCGGCGCTCGACACGTACATCCCGGAACCGGTGCGCGAGCTCGACAAGCCGTTCCTGATGCCGGTCGAGGACGTGTTCTCGATCACCGGACGTGGCACCGTCGCGACGGGCCGCGTCGAGCAGGGCATCGTCAACACCGGCGACACGGTCGAGATCGTCGGCGTCAAGAAGACGGCGGAGACGGTGGTCACCGGGGTCGAGATGTTTCGCAAGATCCTCGACCGCGGTGAGGCCGGCGACAATGTCGGCTGCCTGCTGCGCGGCACCAAGCGCGAGGACATCGAGCGCGGGCAGGTCCTCTGCAAGCCGGGCTCGATCACCCCGCACACCCATTTCAAGGCCGAGGTCTACGTCCTCAAGAAGGAGGAG
>DASXIJ010000111.1:0-8619 GCA_036498045.1 Solirubrobacteraceae bacterium | reverse complement strand
CGCCGCCAGCGGGACGTTGATCACGAAGATCCACCGCCACGACGCGATCGCCAGCAGCTCGCCGCCGGCGAGCGGCCCGAGCACGCCTGCGATCGCCCCCCACGCGGTCCATGTGCCGATCGCGCCGCCGCGCTCGGACGGCCCGAACGTGTTGACGATCACCGCCAGCGAGCTCGGCACGAGCAGCGCGCCAGCCACGCCCTGCAGCGCGCGCGCAGCAACCAGTACGCCGATCGACGGCGCGATCGCACACAGCGCCGACGCGACGCCGAAGCTGGCGACGCCGATCGCGAACACGTTGCGCTCGCCGTACAGGTCACCAAGCGAGCCGCCGATCAAGATCAGCGAGCCGAGCGTCAGCAGGTAGCCATTCGACACCCACTGCTGCCCCGCCAGCCCGCCGCCCAGCGCCCGCTGGATCGTCGGCAGCGCGACGTTCACCACCGTCCCGTCCAGCAGCGCGATCCCCGAGCCGAGGATGCACGCGACGAGCGTCACGCGCTTGACCTGCTCCTCGCTGCGCACCGCCATCGATCAACCGTACAGGCGCGCACGCCGCCCACGCCTGCCGCCCGCAACTGCTCCTCGTGCTCGGGTCGACCGTTTCCGCGCGCCGTTGCAACTTCTGTCCAACACGTCCCCCGATCGGGCGACGCGAGGTGAATCCTGTCGACAATGTTCGTGCGCAAATTGCGTGTTCACAACCTCGCAACCGGACGCGCCACGGCGGCGCTAGCGTAGACCTCGATGGACCAGCCACCCAACCTCACAGTCACGCAGACGTCGCGCAACTACTGGGTCGTCCAGAGCGGCGACGGCCACCTCTCCGGTGGCGTCACGCGCGCCGCTGCCGAAGCCGAGCGCGAGCTCGTCAGCCGCTTGCGCTCGCGCACCGCCCAGATGCGCTCGTCCGCGCCGCGGCGCCCGCGCGTGTCAGAGCGCCCGTCGCGCTGAGACTCCACCCTCCGCGCCGCGCGCGAGACGTGCGTCGTGCTCGTGTAGTACGCGTGTAGTGCAGACTGAGGGTGTCGCCCGCATCTGCCTGATAGGAGGCTCACCAATGGAGATCACCCGCACGACCGACACGACGAAGGGCCCCGGCGACTGGTTCACCGGCGACGTGTACCTCGACGCGGTCGCCGTCCCCCATGCCCCTGCCCGGGCGCAGGCCAACCTGGTCCACTTCACCCCCGGCGCGCGCACGGCATGGCACAGCCATCCGCTCGGACAGACGATCTATGTGACCGACGGCGTGTGCCTGTGCCAGAGCCGCGGCGGCCCGATCGACCTGATCCGCCCCGGCGACCGCGTCTTCTTCGAGCCCGACGAGGAGCACTGGCACGGCGCCGCGCCCGCTCGGTCCACCGCGCATCTCGCGATCAACGAGGTCGACGACGCGCATCCGATCGCCAATTGGGGCGACCCGGTGACCGACGCCGAGTACGCCGCCGCGCCCGCCGTCGACGAGTGACGACGAGCTCCTTTCAGCTGGCGAGTCGCCACTGAACGCGCGCGAGGCGCGTGGCGACCACCAGCGGCGGATTGCGCGCCGCGAGCGAGCGCAGCGCCCGCTCCGTTCGAAATTCGTCCAGGCCGATGACCTCAGAGATCGCCATGGCCGGGAAGCTGTCGGGAAAGCCGAGTGCGAGCGCGTCGAACACGACTGTCTCATTCGCAGTCAGTGGAGGAAAGATCGGTTCCGAGCTGACGGACATTTGGCCTCGCGAGCGAGTGTACGGTCGCGCGATCGCCACCACACCGGAGGTTTGTCTAGGTTTTCTCGACGAACATGCGGGCCGCGGCCGCCGATCAGCGGGACCCTGACGGCCCGCGAACCGAGCTCTCACAGCTCGCGGCGCGCCGGACAGGGAATGTCGAGAGCGCGCCGCGAGCAAAGCCGACCCGACCATCCGCGTCGGGACCGACGGCAAAGGAATACCCGCAAACTGCGCCGAGTGGCCTGGACGTTGGTCTAGTCGTGATCCTGCGGATCACGCTTCAATCGTGGCGGACCGGCGCGGCGAATAGATCGCGCTCCCGATCGGGACGGCCAGATTCGAACTGGCGACCCCCTGCTCCCAAAGCAGGTGCGCTACCAGGCTGCGCCACGTCCCGTCACGGCGAGTCTACTGCCCGGCATTCAGGCCCCCCGCACGCGCCTCGCGCGCTGCTAGCGTGCGCGACCGCATGGCCGACGTCCAACCGCTGCGCGCGCTTCACTACGACCAGAGCGTCGCCGGCCCGCTGGCAGATGTCGTCGCGCCGCCGTACGACGTGATCGACGCCGCCCAGCGCGCCGAGCTGATCGCGCGCTCGCCGGTGAACGTCGTAGCGGTCGACCTGCCGGAGGGCGAGCCCGACCGCTACGAGGCCGCGCGCGAGCGCTTACAGCAGTGGCAGCGTGACGGCGCGGTCGTCCGCGACGAGCAGCCGGCGCTGTGGGCCCACACGCAGGACTACACCGGCCCAGACGGACAGCGTCGTACGCGCCGTGGGTTCTTCTGCCGCGTTCGGATCGAGGGCTACGGCGCGGGGCGCGTACGGCCGCACGAGCGCACGCACCCCGGCCCGAAGGAGGACCGCCTGCGCCTGACGCGCGCGACGCGCGCGAACATCTCGCCGATCTTCTCGCTGTACTCCGACCCTCGCGAGGCCGGGTGGAGGGCGCTCGCGCCGTTCACGTCGCAGCCCGCGTGGGGCGAGGTGACCGACGGCGACGGGACCGTGCACCGGCTCTGGCGCGTCGTCAACGCCGACGCGATCGCGGCCGTGCAGGCGGCGACGCGCGACGCCGAGCTGCTGATCGCCGACGGCCACCACCGCTACGAGACGATGCAGGCGTACGCCGACGAGGTCGACGCGGCGGGCACGGCCGACGGCGACGCCCACCGCTACATCCTGATGTGCCTCGTCGCGCTCGAGGATCCGGGGCTGACGGTGTTCCCGACGCACCGCCTGGTCAACGGCCTCGACGACGCCCGACGCGCTGCGCTCGCGCAGACGCTTGAGCGCGACTTCGAGATCGCCGAGGTGCCGTGCGAGCAGGTCGCGCCCGCGCCGGGCGAGGGACCGCTGGAGCTCGGCTACGTCAAGTCGGGTGACGAGCGCTGCTACCGCCTGACGCTGAAGGACCAGGCGATCGCCGACGCGGCGCTGAGCGGACACTCCGAGGCGTACCGCCACCTCGACACGGGCGTGCTGGAGACACTGCTGCTGAAGGGGGCACTCGGCCTCTCCGACGACGACATCTCGCACTTCAACGGGCTGTTCTACGCGCGCGATGCCGACGAGGCGCTTCGTTTCGTGCGGTCGGGCGAGTACGAAGCGGCCTTTCTGATGCGCCCGACGCCGATCGGACAGGTCCGGGAAGTCGCCGCCGCGGGTGAGAACATGCCGCCCAAGTCGACGTACTTCTTTCCCAAGCTACTGACGGGCCTGCTGTTCAACCCGCTGTCCTAGCGGCCCGTCAGTATGATGTAAGTAGGAGTTCTCGAAAGGAGCATCATGGGTGGAACAGACGGGCTGAGCAGGATGAAGGTGACGGCGCGTCGCGATGGCACCAGTTTCCGCCACAGCGTCGAGATGCGCGACCACGACCTCACGGTCGACGAGCCGGTCAGCGCCGGCGGTCAGGATGCGGGCCCGAGCCCGCAGGAGATGCTCGCCGTGAGCCTCGCGTCGTGTACGGCGATCACGATGGAGATGTACGCGGCGCGCAAGGGCTGGGACATCGGCCACGTCGAGGTCGACGTCGAGTACAGCGCCGCCGAACGAGGCTGTCCGACGAAGTTCGAGCTGGTCACACGGCTGCCCGACGATCTGCCCGAGGAGCAGGTCGAGCGGCTCCGGGTGATCGCCGCGAAGTGCCCCGTCCACCGTGCGCTGGAGGGCGAGGTCATGTTCCTGGAGCGCGTTGAGCGCGTTCACCTGGCGGCCTGACCGGCGTATAGGCCGACCGCTTGTCCGCCGGCGCCAGCGAGCCCGCCCCGGCGCCGTCGCAGCCCTCGCGCGAGCAGACGCTCGCGGCAGTGCTCGTCCCGCTGTTCGTCGCCTCGCAGTCACAGCCGCCGCACGTGGTGTTGACCCGCCGGCGCTCAGACCTGCGCCGCCACGCCGGTGAGATCTCCTTCCCCGGAGGGCGGATGGACCCGGGCGACGCCGATCTCACGGCGACAGCGTTACGCGAGGCCGAGGAGGAGATCGGGCTGGCCCCGGACGCCGTCGAGCTGCTCGGCGCGCTCCCGCCGGTCTCGACATTCGCGACGCGCTATCAGATCCACCCGTTCGTCGGCACGATCGCCCCTGGCCAGCGCTGGCGGATTTCGCCGCGCGAGGTCGACGCCGTGCTCGAGCTGCCGCTGAAAGGGCTGCGCGAGAGCCGTACGCGCACGCGCATGGAGCGCCGCGGGATCACGTTCGAGACCGACGCGTACGTGCTTGACGGACACCTCGTGTGGGGCGCCACGTTTCGGATCATCGAGCTGCTGCTCGAGCGCCTGCGGGAGGGCGGCCCGGGCGGCCGCCTCTCCCTCGCCTAGCGCGTCAGCTGCGGCTCGGCTGCGGGACGATCCGGATGTACGGGCGGGGCTCCTCCCAGCCGTCGGGATACGTCTCTTTCGCCTCGTCGTCGGAGACCGACCCGGCGATGATCACCTTGTCGCCCTCTTTCCAGTTGACCGGCGTCGCGACCTTGTGCTTGGCGGTCAGCTGTAGCGAGTCGATCACGCGCAGCACCTCGTCGAAGTTGCGTCCGGTCGTCATCGGGTAGACGAGGATCAACTTGACCTTCTTGTCGGGGCCGATCACGAACACGTTGCGCACGGTCTGGTTGTCGGCGGGCGTGCGCGCCGTGGCGTCGCCCGAAGTGTCTGCCGGCAGCATCCCGTACAGCTTGGAGACGTTGAAGTCGGCGTCGCTGATGATCGGGTAGTTCGGCGCGGTGCCCTGCGTCTCGGCGATGTCCTTCGCCCACTCCTCGTGGCGGTCGAGCGGGTCGACCGACAGGCCGATGATCTTCACGTTGCGCCGGTCGAACTCGGGCTTGGCGTTTGCCATGTAGCCGAGCTCGGTCGTGCAGACGGGCGTGAAGTCCTTCGGGTGCGAGAACAGCACGGCCCACGAGTCGCCGATCCAGTCGTGGAATTTGATGTGGCCCTCGGTCGTCTCGGCCTCGAAATCGGGGGCGGTCTCGCCCAGTTGCAGCGTCATGTGAAGTTCCTTTCTCGACAGGCAGCCCCGCGCTGGAGGCAAGAGATGAAGCCGCTATCTACCTGTGATGAATCCTGATCGGCTTTCGGGAGATTCATGCCTCAGGATAGCGGACCGATCACGCCGAAAACCGCATCGCGAAGCGCCCGCGCCGGGCTCGGAAAAGCGCCGCCGACGATCAGGCCTGCGGCGTCCAGCCCGATAGCGACGCAAGTGCGCTTCGGACGTCGTCGTCGCCGCCCGTCACGCGCGTGCGCTCGCGCGGCCAGACGGCGCCGGCGAGGATCGCGAGCGCGCCGAGCAGAGCGAGCCATGATCCCTCGCGCGGCGACAGCGCAAGCGTCAGGCCGGCGGGCGTCGGCGGGTGGACGATCCGAACGAACACGCAGACGGCCGCGACCGCGCCGAGAACGGCGAGCGGTACGCGGTTGGCGTCGCTCGCCGCCGCAGGGGGGCCGGCGAGCGCGAACAGCGCGATCGCACCGCCGAGCGCCGCGACCACGAGCAGGACGACGTTCAGCGTGCTGAGCGCCTGGTGGGCGCTCAGCGAGCCGAGCTCGTGGCCCGCGAGGCCGTGCAGGTGCGCGTGCAGTGAGGTCGCCTGCGACTGCAGGGCCGCGTTGCCGTACTGCGAGACGATCTGATCTGCCGCCTGCTGCGCGAGCGCCGCACCTTGCGCGGTGAGGCGCAGGCCATACCACGGCAGGAACACGGCGACGGCGAGCGCGATCGCGCCGAGCGCGGAGGTCGCCAGCCCGTATCGGGATCGCGAGCCGTCCATGCGTTGGCGATCGACCGTCGCGGGCAGGTCCTTGACGAATATCAGGCCGGATCGACAAGCGATCGTGCGCCGCCGGCGAGCAGCTCGTCGATCGCGTCGCCGGCGCGGTCGACCCACGCCGAGCGAGCCTCGTAGGTGGGCCGGCCGTCGGCGCCGAGAACCGCCGCGGGAATCGCGTTGAGCGCGGTCAGCCGCGCGACGATCCGCGCCCCGCCGGCCAGCTGCTCGGGCGTGACGCGGTCTCCCCCGCGACCGTCCTCGGACGGTCGATCCTCTCCGGGCGCCGCCGCATCGTAGACGAGGCCGCGCACGGTCGTGTCGATCGCCTGCGTTAGGAACAGCTCCAGGCGCGAGGAGTGCAGCGCGCTCAGCTGCTCGGGCTCCCCGCGCGCGCCGGCGAGCAGCCAACACGCGATCGTCACGTGGTCGAGGGCGCCGCGCAGCGTCGCCAGGCGATCGGGCGTTCCGATCCAACACTCGGCGCCGGCCCCCTCGATCGCTGCTCGCGCGGACTCATCGCGCGTGGTGATCCTCACCGCATGGCCCCCGTCGGTCAACCGGCCCGCCAGGCTTCGGCCGGGGCAGCCGCCGCCGACGATCAGGATCCGCGCCACGCGCGAATGTTAGGCGCCGCCTAGCGGCTCAACAGCGGCGTGACGTCGTGGATCAGCTGCGCCGGGTTGAAGCTCGCCGGGTAGATCGTGTAGATCCGCCCGTTCGCGCCGATCCCATAGATCAGCGCCGAGTGGTTGACGAGGTCAGGGCGCGAGGTGTCTTTTTCGGAGCCGACGTTCCACGCCTTCCAGACGGGCACGAGCTGGCCGGCGGAGCCGATCAGGTACTTGGCCTCGCCGGCGAGCTGGTGCTCGGAGACGAACGCGCCGACCGTCGATCGGCTGTCCCCGTGCGGATCGACCGAGACGGCGACGATCGACACGCGCTTGCGCATCGCCGGGCTCATCTTCGAGTACGCGTTGTGCAGGTTCGACGCGATCAACGGGCAGACGTCGGGGCAGTGCGTGTACAGGAACGTGACGAACACGGCCTTGCCGCGCTGCGCGGCTAGGTCGAAGCTCGAGCCGTCGTAGTTGCGCAACGTGTCGAGCGCCGGCGCCGGCTGCGGCGGCGAGACGGCCGAGCCGTCGAAGCTGGAGAGCTTGACGGTCGCGGCGTTGCCGGGAAGCGCCGGCTTGCTCGAGCCCCCGACGAGCAGCAGCGTCACGCCGCCGAGGATCAGGATCAGCACGAGCGTCGGCAGCACGAGACGCCAGACCGTCGGGCGGGACGAGCCGGGCGGGTCGGCGGGCGGGTCTGCGGCCGCGTCCGCGGGCGCGTCCGGGATCGGGCTCGACGTGCTCATCGGCGCTCTGAGTATCCCATCGATCCGGCGCCGACGCGGCACGCGCCGGCGCTGAATACTTGGAGCTGACAGCAATGCTCGTGATCGCTCACATCGGCAAGATCCCAGTCGAGGAGTACGCGCCGTTCGTCGTCCCGGTGATCGCGCTGTACGCCTACGGGCGCACTTGGAGCCGTCGCCACCGCAAGAAGGTCGCGCACCTGCCGGGCCCCGCCGAGCAGTTGGACGAGCGCACGGTGCGGGTCGTCCTCGATCGCTGGGCCGCGGCCGGGCACGGCGAGGTCGGGCGCGAGCAGGTGGCGTTGATGTACCCGCCGGGACCCGACGGCGCGACGGCGTCAGAGCTGGCCCAGCGGGTCGCCGCCGACCCGGTGAGCGTGACCCAGCGGCTCGACGAGCTGGCCGAGCTGGGGTACGTCGAATACGACTCCGACGACGCCGAGCGGCGTCCGTGGCTGACCGTCGAAGGCATCGACCTGCTGAACGTGACCGAGGACGCGCTGCTCGCGGCGTTCGCCGATGCGCCGGCGCGGACCTAGACGAAGTCGTTGCCGGTCAGCACGTAGATAAACGGGACCAGCGGGATGATCGACGTGATCCCCCAGGTGAGTCTCGCGACCAGCCCCATCTCGCCACGGCCCATCAGCAGGTAGACCCAGATGAGAACGACGGCGACGGGGTGCAGGATGCAGCAGACGATCTCGAACAGTTTCTTCACAGATGGCCTCCTCGGCGTGGAGCGCCGAGACTACTCCGGAAGCGTGGAAGGACGCCAACCTCGACCGGCTGTGGCGGCATCAGGCGAGACACGAGTTCGCCTCGCTTATGATCGCCGCCGGCGCCAACGCGAAGGCGCTGAGCAGCACAGGAGCCACGCAACCATCTCGATCGCACTCGACCGCTACGGTCATTCCGGATGACTAACCCGAACAGCCCGACCACAGACGACGTCGTGACGATGGACAAGATCGTCGCGCTGTCCAAGCGGCGCGGGTTCATCTTCCCTTCGTCAGAGATCTACGGCGGCGTCGGCTCGACGTACGACTTCGGCCACTACGGCGTGCTGCTGAAGACGAACGTCAAGAACGAGTGGTGGCGCGCGATGATCACCGAGCGCGACGACATCGTGGCGATCGACTCGGCGATCCTCCAGCACCCGCGCGTGTGGGAGGCGTCGGGCCACCTGGAAGGGTTCACCGACCCGCTCGTCGACTGCAAGACGTGCGGCCAGCGGTTTCGCGCCGACCACCTGCAGGAGCTGCAGTGCGGG
>DASXIJ010000110.1:0-4970 GCA_036498045.1 Solirubrobacteraceae bacterium | reverse complement strand
CAGCAGATGCAGGTCGAGCTGAAGTCGATCCAGCGCGAGCTGTCGGAGCGGATCACGTTCATCTACGTGACCCACGACCAGGACGAGGCGCTGACGATGTCAGACCGGATCGCGGTGTTCAGCGACGGCCGCGTCGAGCAGGTCGGCACGCCGGGCGAGGTCTACGAGCGGCCGGCGAACGAGTTCGTCGCGACGTTCGTCGGCACGTCCAACCTGGTCCGCCGCGACGGGCGCGTGTACATCGTGCGCCCGGAGAAGATCCGCCTGCTCGACGAGGGCGACAGCGACCCGGCGGCGCTGGCAGGAACCGTGCGCGAGGTCGCGTATCTCGGTTCGGTGACGCGTTATGACATCGAGCTCGACGGCGGCGAGACCGTCGTCGCGCTGAGGCAGAACCTCGACACTTCAGCCGCTGACGCGGTAGCGAGCAGGGGGCGGCGCGTGCGGATCGCATGGAAGCAGGACGACGCCTCGGCGCTTGACACACACCAACAGGAGGAGCACAGCAGATGAGACTGGCAAAGATCGACTGGGCGTTGGGGGCGCTGCTCGCGACGATGGTCGTCGCGGTGAGCGCCTGCGGAAGCTCCTCGAGCAGCTCGTCGTCGGCCAACCTGACGACGACGATCGGCAAAGGCGAGGGCCAATTGAACCTGGTCGCGTGGGAAGGCTACACGCAGCCGCAGTGGGTCAAGCCGTTCGAAGCGCAGAGCGGTTGTCACGTCCACTCCAAGTACGCCGGCTCCTCTGACGAAATGGTCACGCTGATGCGTCAGGGAGGCGGGCAGTACGACATGGTGTCGGCCTCCGGCGACGCCAGCCTGCGCCTGATCCGCGGCGGCGAGGTGACGCAGATGAACGTCGCGCTCGTGCCTGAATGGAAGAACTTCATCCCACAGCTGCAGTCGCCGTCGCACAACACCGTCGAAGGCAAGCACTACGGCATCTCGCTGCAGTGGGGCCCGAACACGCTGCTCTACAACACGAAGTCCGTGACCCCGGCGCCGACGAGCTGGTCGGTGATCTACAGTCCCAAGTACAAGGGCCAGGTGACGGTCCCGGCGAACCCGATCCAGATCGCAGACGCGGCGCTGTACCTGTCAAAGACGCAGCCGAGCCTCGGCATCTCCGACCCGTACGAGCTGACCAAAGCGCAGCTGAACGCCGCGGCCAGCCTGCTCAAACAACAGAAGCCCCTGATCAAGAAGTACTGGGCGCTCGCGTCGGACGAGATCGAACTGTTCAAGAACGGCGACACGGTGATCGGCGCCGCGTGGCCGTACCAGTACTCGACGCTGATCGCCGACCACGAGCCGGTCCAGCAGATCATCCCCAAAGAGGGGGCGACGGGGTGGGCCGACACGTGGATGCTCGCGAGCCATGCCAAGGACCCCAACTGCGCCTACAAATGGGTCAACTGGGTGTCGAGCCCGAAAGTGCAGGCCGAGCAGGCGATCTCCTACGGTGAGACGCCGGTCAACACGGAGGCGTGCCCGTTCATGGAAACGATTCAGAAGGGATCGTGCCCGCTGTACCACGCGAACGCTCCGGCGGCGTACTTCGACAGCATCAAGTTCTGGAAGACCCCCGTCGCCGAATGCGGGAACGGCCAGAGCGACTGCATGGACTACAGCAAGTGGCAGCAGAAGTGGACCGAAGTAACCGGGTAGCGCGACCCGGCGCCGGGCGCGGGCGCTCCGCGCGATCGCAGCGGCGAAGCCGGTGAGCACGGCCGGCTTCGCCGCGGACAGCTCGTTCCGCAGCCGCGCGTCGGCGGCACTGTTCCGCCGCCCGTGGCTGCGCGGCGGCCTGCTGCTATCGGCGCCGCTCGCGTGGTTCGTGCTGATCTACCTCGCCGCGCTGATCATCCTGTTCGTCTCGTCGCTGTGGAGCGTCGACTCGTTTACCGGCAACCTCGTCCACAGCTGGACGCTGAACAACTTCAAGACGCTCGTCAACGTCGCGACCTACCGCACGATCGCGCTGCGCACGATCGGGATCGCGGCGGCCGTCACCGTGACCGACGCGATCCTTGCCCTCCCGTTCGCGTTCTACGCCGTGCGACTTGCGCCCAAGCGCGTGCAGGGCGCGCTGTTCGTCGCAGTCCTGATCCCCTTGTGGTCGAGCTATCTCGTCCGCGTGTACATCTGGCGCCTGATCCTCGCCAAGGACGGCGTGCTCAACTGGGCGATCGGTCAGCTCGGGCTCGGGTCGCTGAACATCGGCTACTCCAACTGGGCGATGTGGATCGTGTTCAGCTACATCTGGCTGCCGTTCATGGTCCTGCCGATCTGGTCGGCGATCGAACGCGTTCCCGACTCGATGATCGAGGCCTCGGCCGACCTCGGGGCGCGCAGCTGGCGGACCTTTCGCTCGGTGCTCTTCCCGCTGATCCTGCCCGGGATCGCCGCCGGCTCGATCTTCACGTTCTCGCTGACGCTCGGCGACTACATCACGCCGACCCTCGTCGGCGGCGCCGGATCGGACTTCATCGGCAACGTCGTCTACCAGAACGTCGGCGTCGCCAGCAACGTCCCGTTCGCGGCCGCGTTCGCGACCGTGCCGCTGATCGTGATGGGCATCTATTTGCTGATCGCCCGCCGCCTGGGGGCGTTCGAAGCGCTGTGATCGGGACGAGCCGGATCGGGCGGATCGCGTTCGCCGTGTGGACGGTGCTGATCCTGCTGTTCCTGTTCGTCCCGATCGCCCTGATCGTCGTCTACGCGTTCAACGCCTCAAACGTTCAGAGCTGGCCGCTGCCGGGACTGTCGACTAAGTGGTTCTCCTCGACCTTCCACAACGCCGAAATGCGTAGCGCGTTCTGGCTCTCCATCCGCGCCGGGCTGATCGCGACCGCGATCGCGCTGCTGCTCGGAACGCTGGCGGCGTTCGCCGTGCACCGCTTTCGCTTCTTCGGGCGCGAAGCGATCTCGTTTCTGCTCGTGCTGCCGATCGCCCTGCCAGGGATCATCACCGGGATGGCGCTGAACTCGTTTATCAGCTTCAGCGGGATCGGCTTCTCGGTGACGACCATCATCGTCGGTCACGCGACCTTCTGCATCGTCGTGATCTACAACAACGTCCTCGCACGCCTGCGCCGGACGCAGTCCTCGCTCGTCGAGGCGTCGATGGACCTCGGCGCCGACGGGTGGCAGACGTTCCGACTCGTCACGCTGCCGATGATCGCCACCGCGCTCGTCGCCGGCGGACTGCTCGCGTTCGCCCTGTCGTTCGACGAGATCGTCGTGACGACGTTCACCGCCGGCACCCAGAGCACGCTGCCGATCTGGATCTTCGGCAACATCCGCCTCGGCCAGCAGCTGCCGCAGGTCAACGTCGTCGTGCTGTTCGTGATCCTGCTCAGCCTGATCCCGGTCGCGCTCGCGCGCCGGCTGGCGCGCGACACCGGCGTGCTGCGCCCGGCGGCCGTCGGCGCGGCGGTCGGTAGCAGCACCGTCTGACGGTACGTCCGCCCGGCGCGTACGTCCGCCCGGCGCCGAACTGACGGTACGTCCGCCCGGCGCCCACGTCCGCCCGGCGCCCACGTCCGCCCGGCGCCGCGCTCCGTCGCTCAGCCCTCGGACGACTGCGGCGACGCTCCGCCCTCGTCGCTGATCAGCCGCGAGCCGCGGCCGTGTGCGACGAAGCTGAACGCCCAGCGCGTCAGGACGAGCACACGGTTCTGAAAGCCGATCAGGTAGAACAGGTGGACCGCGAGCCACGTGACCCACGCGATCGGTCCGCTGAGGTGCACGCCCTTGATGTCGGCGACCGCACGCGCCCGCCCGATCGTCGCGAGGTTGCCCTTGTCCTTGTAGCGGAACGGGGGCGGCTGCGAACCGGCAATCCGCGCGAGCACCGCGCGCGCGGCGTACCGTCCCTGCTGCATCGCGACCGGCGCGAGCCCCGGGAGAGTCTCGACGCCGTCGGGGCGGCGCACTGCGACCATGTCGCCGAGCGCGAACACCTCCGGATGTCCTGCGACCGAGAGGTCCTGCTCGACGATCAGGCGCCCCGCGCGGTCGAGCTCGGCAGCCGAGCCGTGGGCGAGCACGCGCGCGAGCGCCGACGGAGTGACCCCGGCCGCCCACACGACGGTGCGCGCCGGATAGCGCGTGACGCTGCCGTCGGGGCTCGTCGTCGTCACAGACTCGGCGTCAATCGCCGTGACGATATGGCGCAGCAAGGGCGTCACGCCGAGGTGCTCGAGCGCACGCCGCGCGCTCGCCGACAGCGAGGGCGGAAAGCCGGTGAGGACCCGCTCGGCCCCCTCGATCAGCAGCACCTTCCCCGATCGCGTATCGGTGTGGGGGAATTCGTCATCGCTGTCGCGCGCGATCTCTGCGATCTGCCCTGCCATCTCCACGCCCGTCGGCCCGGCGCCGACGATCGCGAACGTCAGCCACGCGCGCTTGCGCTCGGCGTCGGTCTCGAGCTCGGCGGCCTCCAGCGCCGTCAGGATCCGGCTGCGGATGTCGATCGCACCCTCCAGAGACTTCAGCTCCGGCGCGTAACGGTGCCAGTCGTCGTGGCCGAAATACGAGTAGCGCGAGCCGCCGGCGACGATCAGGCTGTCGTATGACAGCGTGGGCGGCGTCGCCACATTGGCGACGGCCGGGCCAAGCGAGAGCTCGCGCGCGCCGAGGTCGAAGCCCGTGACGTCGCCGAGCAGGACCTCGACGTTCGCGTGCCCGCGGAAGACCGTTCGCAGCGGGTAGCAGATCTCACTCGGCGAGAGCGCGCCCGTCGCGACCTGATAGGCGAGCGGCTGAAACAGGTGGAAGTTTCGCCGGTCGATGATCGTCAGGTCGATCCGCGCGCGGGCCTTGGCCAGCTTCAGCGCGGCCTGCAACCCGGCGAAGCCGCCGCCGACGACGACGACGCGGTGGCGCGTGGCGTCGGTCACGCGACCGAGGTTACGCCGCGCGGCGCCCGTGCGGAGCGTCGACGCCGCGTGCTCGGGTCGTTCA
>DASXIJ010000109.1:0-3391 GCA_036498045.1 Solirubrobacteraceae bacterium | reverse complement strand
GATCCCCCCCAGCACGAGCGCGATCGCGATCGTCGCCGCGAACAGGCCGATCCGCGTGTCGATGCCTGCGGCCGCCGCTGCGAGCGCACCGGTGAAGGCGACGTGACTGAGCGCGTCACCGGCGAACACCTGCGCCCGCAGGACGACGAAGTAGCCGACCACGCCACACGCGAGCGCGATGAACGTGCCCGCGAGGAACGCGTTGCGGACAAATTCGTGGGCGAACATCAGGCCTCGACGGCCGCAGCGCCGCGGCGAAGCAGCGTCGGGCGATCGAGCAGCGCGCGCCCCGCGCGAACCGCGATGTATACGGCGAACGCGACGGTCGTGATGTAGAAGCCGACGGGGTAGTCGTAGAAGTAGGCGAGCGCAAGTCCCACCCACGTGATCACGATGCCGAGGACGACGCTCAACACGAGGCTCGGCCCGATTCGCGGCGTGATCAGTTGGGCGGTGGCCGGCGGTGCGACGAGCAGCGCGAACACGAGCAGCGCACCGGTGATCTGCGCGGTCTCTGCGACCGCCAATCCCAGCAGCAGCAGGAAGCCGAGGCCGAGAGCGCGCGCCGGCACGCCGCGCGCGCGCGCCACCCCCTCGTCCACCGAGGCGAACAGCAGCGGACGACCGATGACGACGAGCACCGCGAGCGCGATCGCCGCGACGACGGCGAGCGCGAGCACCTGACCGCGGGTGATCCCGAGGAAGCTGCCGAACAGCAGGCTCTCGTAGTTGGCGAGCACGCCGTGGTAGAGGCTCAGAAAGAGCAGGCCGCACGCGAGCCCGAACGCCTGCGCGGTCCCCGTGATCGCCGACTCCTGACCGCGGTTGCTCCGCGACTCGGCCCCGCTCGCCACGGCGATCGCGAGCGCCGCGGCGGCCGAGAAGACGAAGTACCCGGCGGCGGCCGAGAGGCCAATCAGCAGGCCGGCCGTGGCGCCGGGAAACGCCATCAACGAGAGCGTGTGCCCGGGGAACGTCTGGCCGCGCAGCACCATGAACCAACCGATGACCCCGGCCATCACCGCGACGATCGTGCCGGCCTCCAGCGCGTTGACCATGAACGGGAACGCGGTCAACCGATCGAGATCGGAGATCGGGTTCAGCGACGGTCCCCCCTGCGCGACGGCGCTAGTGATGAGCATGTCGATCGCTGTGGTGTGCCGGCGCTTCGGGAAGCCCGACGACCACGAGCCTGCCGTCGGCGGTCTGCAGGACTTCGACCGGAACCCCATACAGCCGGCTGAGCGTCGCGGCGGTGATCACCTCTCCTGGCGGCCCGACGACGGCGCGACCGGAGCCGAGGTAGACGACGCGATCGACGTAGGACAACAGCGGGTTGACGTCGTGCGCAACCAGCAGCACCGTCACGCGTTCGTCTCTGCAGATTCGCTCGAGCAGCGCGGCCACCGCGCTCTGATTGGGGAGGTCGAGGCTGTCGAGCGGCTCATCGAGGATCAGCAGCTGCGGCCGGCTCACGAGCGCCTGCGCGATCAGCAGCCGCTGCTGCTCGCCGCCGGACAGGCGACCGATCGGCCGGCCGGCATAGCGCGTCGCGCCGACGAGCTCGAGCACCCGATCGACCTCCTCGCCACCCGATCGACGCACGGGGACGCCCCAGCGCGCGCCGTCGAGACCCAGCCTGACGAGATCGACACCGCGGATCCGCGTCGTCGCGTCGAAGTGGCGACGCTGAGGCAGGTAGCCGATCCGGCGCTTGTGGATCCCGGGCGGCGCGCCGAGCACCGTTGCGCTCCCGCGAGCGAGCTGGAGCTCACCGAGCAGGACACGCAGCAGTGTCGTCTTGCCCGACCCGTTCGGCCCGAGTATCGCCGCGAACTCGCCGGCGCCGACGTCGATGTCGACGTGGCTCCAGATCACATTCGTGCCCAGCCGAGCCTCGGTGCCGATGAGCCGCACGGCAGGCGCCGGCGGCCCCGTGCCAGGGTCGCCGGCCGCCGGCTGCGACCCCAGCGGCGCGGCCGTCGTCGCGCTCATCGTCCCGTCGCCTGGGCAAGCGCCGCGCGCAGCCTCGTCAGCTCGGCGTCCTGCCATTGCTCGAAGGTAGCCGACGCCGGCGAAAGCGTCTCGGTGATCGTCGCGATCGGGATCTGCGCCGCGCGCGCGAGCTGGTTGACCCGCTGCACGTCGGGCGTGGCGTTCTGGCTGTTGTACACCCAGACCTTGATCGCCCCGTCTTCGGCCTGACGGTCGACCGTCTGCTTGTCGGCCGCGCTCACGTCGGTGCCCTCGGCGATCGCCTTGGCGAAGCTGTATGGCGTCACCAGCCTGAGGCCGAGGTCTGCGCCGAGGGGCTGGAAGATGCTCTCTGAGTAGCCGACCGGAACCCCGGCATAGCGTGCGCGGATTTCGCTGCGCAAGCGGTCATAACCGGCGAGCGTGCTCGTCACGAACGTCGCGCGCCGTCGATCGAAGTACGCCGAGTCGTTCGGGTCCAACCGCTTGTAGTCGGCGACGACCTGATCGATCACGCGCTGCACGCTGGGCGGCGAGTACCACTGGTGTGGGTTGTCGCCGTCCCTGAGTCCCAGCAGGCCTCCGACGTCGAGCGTCACGCGCCCGCTCGATGGGTTCGCGGCGAGGAGCTTCGACGCCCATGCGTCATACCCGATCCCGTTGACGATCGCCATCTGCGAGGTCGCGAACGTCACACCGTCGGACGCTGTCGGTTCGTATGAGTGCGGATCTGTGTTCGGGTTGACGATGATGCTGCTCACGGTGACCTTTTCACCGCCGAGCTGCGCCGCGATGCTGCCCCAGAAGTTCTCCGCCGCCGCGACCTGGAGCTTGCCGGTCGAGGATGCCGACGACGAGCTCCCCGACATGCCGCAGCCGGCGAGCGTCGCGGCGCCGCCGAGCGCGAGTATCGCCGCCACGAGCAACCGCGATCTTTTGATCGAGCCGTCGTCTCGCTGAAAGGCCGGCCAACCCACGCGGCGGACCATAACAGAATAGGACTCAGTCTCGATCCCCAGCCGATCGGCCCACGCCACCGTCGCCCCGAGCAGTTGGCCGGGCGCCCGCCGACCCTGGCGACCACGCGGCGCAGCCGCGCGTCGCCACGGTCGCTTGGCTCACGTCGGCCTTGGCTGGGCGCGCGAGAAGTCGCTGCGCTGGTCAGGCCAGCCTCCCTCCGCCCTGCGCTGCCGGCGAAGGAGGAGGAGCATCCACGCCATGAAAACCGTCGCGGCCGCCTCTGAGGCGAGCGCGACGATGATCGCCGGGCGGTAGTTGGACTCCATGAATCCGAACAGCGGTGCCTGCTCGCTGTACAGCAGCGCCGCCAGCGACGTCACCGCGATCCCGAACCCGCTCAGCGCCGCGACTTCCAGGACGCGCGGGCCAAACCGGCCGAACATCCGCTTGACCGGTG
>DASXIJ010000108.1:0-2683 GCA_036498045.1 Solirubrobacteraceae bacterium | reverse complement strand
CGGTTGATCATGCGCCTGCTCGAGCCGACCAGCGGCGAGATCCGCTTCGACGGGAACGACATCACACGCCTGAAGGGGCGCGCGCTGAAGGCGATCCGGCGCGACGTGCAGATGATCTTCCAGGACCCCTACTCGTCCCTGAACCCGCGCAAGACGATCGGCTCGATCATCGCCGAGCCCCTGGTCATCCACGGCCTCGACCGCGGGGAGGGCGAGCGCAAGCGCGCCGTTCAGGAGCTGATGGAGATGGTCGGGCTGAACCCCGAGCACTACAACCGCTACCCGCACGAGTTCTCCGGCGGCCAGCGCCAGCGGATCGGCGTCGCCCGCGCGCTCGCGCTGAAGCCGAAGCTGCTGATCGCCGACGAGCCCGTCTCGGCGCTCGACGTCTCGATCCAGGCGCAGGTGCTCAACCTGCTGCTGGAGATGCAGCGCCAGCTGCAGCTGACGCTGATCTTCATCGCGCACGACCTGTCGGTCGTCCGTCATATGTGCGACCGCGTCGCCGTCATGTACCTCGGGCGGATCGTCGAGATCGGGCCCGGAGAGCCGCTGTACGGCTTCCCGCGCCATCCCTACACCGGCGCGCTGCTGTCAGCGGTGCCGGTCGCCGACCCGGAGCTGCACGCCGACCAGCGCGAGCTGCTCAGCGGCGACGTCCCGAGCCCGGCGAACCCGCCGAAAGCGTGCCGCTTTCACACGCGCTGCCCCAAGGCACAGGAGCTCTGCTCGATCGAGGACCCGCCGCTGCAGGACAAGGGCAGCGGCACCGACGCGGCGTGTCACTTCCCGCTGACCCGCGAGGAGGTCGCCGAGATCGGCGTACGATCTGCGCGATGAGCGAGCCGACCGCCGCGGCCGAGAGCGAGGAGCTGCTGCGGGAGCTGATCCGCTTTGACACGGTCAACCCACCGGGCAACGAGCGCCCCGCGCAGGAGTACCTCGCCGACCATCTCCAGCGCGCCGGCTTTGACTGCGAGCTGCTCGGCGCCGAGCCCGGCCGGCCGAACCTGATCGCGCGCCTGCGTCCGAGCGACGGGCCGGCGGCCGACGAGCCGGCCGCCGGCCCGACGCTGTGCTACCTCGGACACGTCGACACCGTCCTCGCCGATCCGCGCGAGTGGGCGCACGACCCGTGGTCGGCCGATCTCGCAGACGGCTGCATCTGGGGCCGGGGGGCGCTCGACATGAAGTCGCAAGTCGCCTGCGAGATCGGCGCCGCCGCGTCCCTCGCGCGGTCGGGCTGGCGCCCGCGCGGCGGCGAGCTGCTGGTCGTCGCGGTCGTCGACGAGGAGACCGGCGGCTCGCTCGGCGCCGAATGGATCACCACGCAGCACCCTGACAAGGTCCGTTGCGACCTGCTCATCAACGAGGGCGGCGGCGAGCACTTCGAGTACGGCGGCAGACGCTTCTACGGCGTCTGCTGCGCGGAGAAGGGGGTGTTCCGCTTCACGGTCGTCACCGACGGCGTCGCCGGCCACGCGTCGATGCCCGGAATGGGAGACAACGCGCTGCTGAAGATGGCGCCCGTGCTCGAGCGCCTCGCCGCGCGCCAGCCGAGCTATCAGTTGACCGACGAGCCACGCGCGATGCTCGAGGGGATCGGCGAGGACCCCGATGACGTCGGCGCCTCGATCGCACGGATGCGCGCCGAGCAGGCGATGCTCGCAACGATGTTCGAGCCGATGTTCGGGGTCACGTTCACGCCAACCCGGATCTCCGCGTCCGAGAAGGTCAACGTGATCCCCAGCCGCGCCGAGCTGAAAGTCGACTGCCGCGTGCCGCCCGGCCTAGGCGAGGACGCGGTCCGCCAGGGGATCGCCGAGGTGCTCGGCGACGACGGCTTCCACGTCGAGTTCACCGAGCGCGTGGTCGGCAACCGCTCGCCGGTCCGCTCGGGGCTGATGGAGACGATCGCGTCGTGGATCGCCGAGCGCGATCCCGGCGCGCACGTCGTCCCGGTGATCCTGCCCGGCTTCACCGACTCGCGTCACTTCCGCGCGGCGTTTCCCGAGTGCGTCGCCTACGGGTTCTTTCCCCAGCGCCATCAGTCGATGCTGGAGACGGCGCCGCTCGTGCACTCGGCCGACGAGCGGATCGACGTTCGCGATCTCGCGTTCGCGACCGACTTCTTCAGCGAGCTGGCGACGCGGACCCTGGGCTGACCCCGGCGATTTAGAGAGTCGCACCTCGTGCGAACGTTTGCGCACGTCTGCGAAGGATTGCGAAGGGTCAATCGTCGTGCCGGGTGTCGAGTGGCTGTTTTTCTTGCTCGTGAGCCCTGGCAATCGTGCAATCGATTGGCGATACTTCGTCGATGCCATGGATGGTGCAAGCGCTGCAACATGCTGGCGCGGGGGTGGAAGCTACGGTTCGCGGAGTGATCGAGTCGCCGCGGGGCCGACTCGCCGATGCGCTCGTGCGTTACGCGCACGAGCCACACACGCTCGTGCCGGTCGCGAGCGTGCATGCCCAGCCGGGGATCGTCACCTCGACGTCGACCTCGCACACGTCGTTCGTGCAGGAACTGCAGACGTGGGCGTACAACTGGTCGCCGGTCGTGACGATCATCTTCTTCTCGGCGCTCATCTTCTTGATGTGGCGCACGTTGAAGGTGATGCCGCGGGTCAAGCCGCAGCAGATCAAGCCGGCGTCCGACCAGTCGGTCTCGTTCGCCGACGTC
>DASXIJ010000107.1:0-4827 GCA_036498045.1 Solirubrobacteraceae bacterium | reverse complement strand
CGCCCCGCAGACTGCAATAGGAGGATCAGATGGCCGGCTTGACCGGGCGCATGTCAACTGTCGTGAAGGCGAAGGTCTCGAAACTTCTCGACCGCGCGGAAGACCCTGCCGAGACGCTCGACTACAGCTACCAGAAGCAGGTCGAACAGCTGCAGAACGTCAAGAAGGGCATCGCCGACGTCGTCACGGCGAAGAAGCGACTGCAGATGCAGGAAAAGTCGTTGCAGCAGAGCGTCGTCAAGCTCGACACGCAGGCGCGCCAAGCCCTGTCGGCCGGCAACGAAGACCTCGCGCGCACGGCGCTCGAACGCAAGAACGTCGCGCAGACCGAGCTGCAGGGCCTCGACGGGCAGGTCAACGAACTTGAATCCCAGCAGGAGAAACTGACCGACTCCGAGCAGAAACTGCGAGCGAAGATCGAGGCGTTCCGCACCAAGAAGGAGGTCATCAAGGCGCAGTACTCGGCGGCCGAGGCGCAGGTGCGGATCTCCGAGGCGGCGACGGGAGTGGGCGAGCAGATGGCAGACGTCGGCCTGGCGATGCAGCGCGCGGTCGACAAGACCGAAAACATGAAAGCCCGCGCCGACGCGGTGTCCGAGCTTGAAGCGGCGGGCACGTTCGACGACATCACGGCGCTCGGCTCCGGCGAAGACGACATCGACCGCCAGCTCAAGCAGCTCTCCAGCCAGCCGGCCGTCGACGACGACTTGGCGAAGCTGAAGAGCGAACTGGGCCAGGGCGCCGGTGACGCGCCGCAGATCGCCTCGGGCGGGGGCTCCGGCGCCGCGGGGCAGGCGGGCGAGAGCGGGCAGGCGTGATCGTCAGGATCTCCGGCGAGGATCAGTTCCGGCTCGCCGCCGATCGCACCGCCCGCCTCAACGAGCTCGACAACGCGGTCGTCACGGCATGCGAGGGGGGCGACGAAGCCGCGTATAAAAAGACGTTCTCCGAACTGCTCGACTTCGTGCGCACGAACGGGACGCGCGTGGGCGACGACGAGCTGGAGGGGTCAGATCTGATCCTGCCGCCGGCCGACCTCAGCTTCGAGGAGGCGGGTCGCGAGTTCAGCGGCGAGGGGCTGATTCCCGACTAGATCGGGATCCCCCACAGCGGAAACCACCGCTCGATCTCGGGCTCGACAGGCATTTCCTCGCCGACCTGCGCCTTGAGCTGCAGCTCGCGCTCGGTCGAGCGCTCCTGCGCATCGCCGGCGGCGGGAACGAACGGGTACCAGTAGCCGCGCTTGTAGTTGTAGATGAAGTAGATCCGCTGACCCTTCGCGTCGGTGAAGCCGAACACGGCGCACAGCAACCGCTCGCCGAAGCCGGCGGTCTCGATCGAGCTGGAGACGGCGTTGATCCCGACGGCGAGGTCTTCGACGCTGGGGGCGCCGGCGGGGCTGCGCAGGATCATCCAGCGATAGCCGAAGCTGTCGTCTTCGGTCTTGACGGTCGTGCCGTTGTCGCCGCCGGTCGCGGTGACGACTTCTTCCATGTCCTTGATGGTCGATTCGAATTCGCTCGTGGCGAGCGCCTGGAAGACGATCGCGGCAGTGCCGGAGGGGTCGACGCCGTGCTCGGCCTGCAGGTCGACGTAGGCGGTCGTGATCGCGAACAGGCGGTCGGGCGCGGGGCCCTTGACCTGGTGGCGGCCGGTGAAGATGTCGCGTAGGCCCACGGGCTAGGCGTTGGTGGCGGTCAGGCCACCCTGCAACTGCGACTCCAAGCGCTCCAGAGCGGCGAGGCGCTGCTCGAGCGGCGGGTGGTCGGCGAAGATGTTCATCAACGACTTCTTGGCGCGCGGGGGGATGATGAAGAAGGCGCTCGAGCCTTCGACGCGTCGCAGGTCCTGGCTGGGCGCCTGTTCGATCGCGCCGCTGATCTTGATCAGCGCTGAGGAGAGCGCGCTGGGACGTCCCGTGAGCACGGCCGAGCCGCGATCGGCGGCGAACTCGCGGTAGCGCGAGAGCGTGCGCAGCAGCACGAAGGAGACGGCATAGACGACAATGGAGGCGAGGATCACGAGCATGATCTCGCGCTCCTCTTCTTCGCCGCCGTAGCCGCCGCCGAAGAAGAACGCGAACTGAAGGATCAGCGCTGCGAGCGAGGCGAAGAAGCTCGCGAGCGTCATCACCATCACGTCGCGGTTGATCACGTGCGTGAGCTCGTGCGCCATCACACCTTCGAGCTCGGCGGGGGAGAGCATCTGCAGGATGCCGCGCGTGGCGGCGACCGTGGCCGACTTCTGCGAGCGTCCGAGCGCGCAGGCGTTGGGCACATTGGTCTCGATCACGCAGACGCGCGGTTTGGGCAGGTCTGCCTGCACGCAGAGCCGGTCGATGATGCCGTGCAGCTCGGGCTCCTCGTCGGGGGAGACCTCTTTCAGGCCCATCGCGGCCATCGCGAGCTTGTCGGAGCCGAACAGCTGGCCGAGCAGCAAGACGACGGCGACGACGACGATCAGCCCGGCGCCGGCGCCGGCGAGGAAGAGCACGCCGACGAACACGACGTAGAGCAGGCCGAGCAGGAACAGCGTCAGCGCCATCCGCGCCTGCAGGCCGCTGTCTTTACCGAACGTCTGTCTGCGGTGTGCCATGCAGTGATTGTCGCAGAAGCTCATTGCGCTGATCTAAAGTTGCGCGCTGATCGCGATGCGTGCGCCCGCCCTGCCATGAAGCCCGAAATCCATCTGCTGGGGATCTCGATCAAGACGTTCGGCGTGGCGTTCGCGCTCGGCTTCGTCGCGTGCGGGGCTGTCGTCGGGCGACGACTCGGCGAGCTGGGCAGGCCGCGTGACTGGGCTTATGAGATCACGTTCGCGGCGCTGCTCGGCGGGGTGATCGGCGCGCGCGCGTACTACGTGATCGAAAAGTTCGCGACCGCCAAAAACGACCTGATCGGCAGCATCTTCTCGGGGTCGGGGCTCGTCTGGTACGGCGGTGCGATCGGTGGGGCGATCGGCGTGATCGGGTGGATGCGCTGGCGCGGCGTGCTCGAACTGAGGATGCTCGACATGTGCGCGACGGCGCTCGCGCTCGGTTACGCGATCGGCCGGATCGGCTGCCAGGTGTCGGGCGACGGCGACTACGGAATCCGCTCGAACCTGCCGTGGGCGATGGGTTACCCGCACGGCACGGTGCCGACGCCGCCGGGCGTGAAGGTGCAGCCGACGCCGATCTACGAGACGGTCACGATGTGCCTGCTCGCGTGGGGTCTGTGGCAGCTGCGCGACCGCGTCAGGCCGGGCGTCGTGTTCGCGCTGTACCTGTTCCTGAGCGGCCTGGAGCGCTTGCTGGTCGAGTTCATCAGGCGCAACCCAGAAGTGTTCGCGGGGCTGACGGCGCCGCAGCTGGAGAGCATCGCATTGATGGTGATCGGCACGGTGTGGCTGTGGTTGATGACGCGCCGGCGCGGGGTCGCCGCGCTGCGCGCCTCGCCCGCGTGAGCAGCGCTCCGTGTCGGACATGAGCAGTGCGGGGCCCGCTCGCAGGATCAGCGCGCCCGGCCTGACCGAGCAGCGCGCGCGATAATCCGCGCGATGGCGACGACCGAGACCCTGCTGCCGGACGTGTTCCCGCTCGGCAGCCGCGTGAACGAGCGCGGTTGCGTCGAGGTCGGCGGCTGCGACACGATCGAGCTCGCGCGGGAATTTGGCACGCCGGCGTACGTCGTCGCCGAGGACGACCTGCGCGCGCGGGCGCGAGCGTTCGTCGCGGCAGGCGCTGCTGCGGGGCACGACGACCTCGCGGTCGTGTTCGCGTCGAAGGCGTTTCCGTGCACGGCTGTCCTCGCGCTGTTCGCCGGCGAGGGTCTGTGGTGCGACGTCGCATCGGGCGGGGAGCTGCACCTGGCGTTGAACGCGGGCTTTCAGCCGCAGCGGATCGTGCTGCACGGCAACGCCAAGTCCGAAGCGGAGCTGCGCGCTGCGCTGGAGCAGGGCGTTGGGCTGATCGTGATCGATAATTTTGATGAGATCGACCGGCTGCAACGGATCGTGGCCGAGCTCGGCGGCGCGGCTCGGCAGGTTCTTATCCGCGTCACACCGGACGTGCGCGGAGACACGCACGAGAAGATCTCGACGGGGCAGGCCGACTCGAAGTTCGGCTTCTCCACCGATGACGCGCGCGCGGCGATCGCGCGCGTCGGCGAGACCGACGGGCTGCAGCTGGCCGGGCTGCACGCGCACATCGGCTCGCAGTTGCTCGACCTCGAGCCGTTCCGCCGCGAGGTCGCCGAGCTGGCGGCGCTCGGCGAGTTCGACGTATGGGACCTGGGCGGCGGCCTGGGCGTTCGGTATACGACCGACCAGCACGAGCCGCCGTCGGTCGATGCGTACGTGTCGACGCTGCTGCATGCGGCCGCCGAGCACGGGATGTCGGCGCCGGGCAGGCGCGTGCTGATCGAGCCCGGCCGCGCGCTGTGCGCGAACGCGTGCGTGACGCTGTACTCGGTCGAGTCGGTCAAGCAGAACGTCTCGCGCTGGGTGGCGGTCGACGGCGGCATGTCTGACAACCTGCGCCCGATGCTGTACGGAGCGCGCTATGAAGCGCACGTCGCCGACCGGTTTGACGGGAGCACGCGATGCGTGCTCGCGGGCAAGCACTGCGAGTCGGGCGACGTGATCGTTCGCGACGCCCTGCTCGACGACCCGCGCCCGGGCGACGTGATCGTGACGCCGGCGACGGGTGCCTACGGTTATGCGATGGCCAACAACTACAACGGCGTGCCGCGGCCGCCGGTGATCTTCTGTCGCGACGGCGACGCGCGCGTCGTCGTTCGGCGCGAGACATGCGAGGACCTGACGGCACGTGATGTTCGCTGACGGGGC
>DASXIJ010000106.1:0-9093 GCA_036498045.1 Solirubrobacteraceae bacterium | reverse complement strand
CGCGCGCGTGCTCGTCAAGGAGAAGATCGGCGACTCGGGCGTCGCGCTGCTGCGCGAGCACTTCGACGTCGACGTCGGGGTCGACTGGAGCGAGCAGGAGCTCGTCGAGCGGCTCGGCGAGTACGACGGGATCGTGATCCGTTCGGCGACGAAGATGACGGCCGATCTGATCGCGCGCGGCGAGCGTCTTCGCGTGATCGGACGCGCGGGTGTCGGTGTCGACAACGTCGACGTCGAAGCCGCGACCAAGCGCGGGATCGTCGTCGCCAACGCGCCCCAGTCGAACGTCGTCACGGCCGCCGAGCACACGATGGCGCTGCTGCTCGCCCTCGCGCGCAACATCCCGCAGGCGCACCAGTCGCTGCTCGAAGGCAAATGGGACCGCTCGAAGTACTCGGGCGTCGAGTTGTACGAGAAGACGCTTGGGGTCGTCGGCTTCGGTCGGATCGGTCAGCTCGTCGCCCAGCGGGCACGCGCGTTCAACATGCGGGTGCTCGCGTTCGACCCGTTCGTCAGCGCCGAGCGCTACCGCGAGCTGGGCGTCGAGAAGGCGTCGGACTCCGACGAGATCTACGCGCAGGCCGACTTCATCACGGTGCATCTGCCGAAGACGCCCGAGACCGAAGGCTGGCTCGACGCGGAGGCCTTCGCGAAGATGCGCGACGGCGTTCGGATCCTCAACGTCGCGCGCGGCGGGCTCGTCGACGACGCGGCGCTGAAGGACGCGCTCGACTCGGGCAAGGTCGGCGGCGCGGCGCTCGACGTGTTCCCGTCCGAGCCGATGACCGACTACCCGTTGTTCCACGGCTACGACAACGTCGTCGTCACGCCTCACCTCGGCGCGTCGACCGCGGAGGCGACCGATCGCGCCGGCTATCAGAGCGCCGAGCAGGTCGTCGCGGCGCTGACCGGCGGCGTCGTCTCGACCGCCGTCAACATCCCCTCGATCGGAGCCGAGGACATGCAGGTGCTCGGGCCGTTCCTGCCGATGGCGCGCCAGCTCGGGCGCCTGGCGATGGCGCTCGCCGAGGGCAGCTCGGTCGAGCGGATCGAGGCGGCGTTCATGGGCCGGATCGCCGAGTTCGACACGCGCCTGCTGACGCTCGCCGTGATCGGCGGCGCGCTGGAGGGGCGTACCGAGGAGCAGGTCAACCCGGTCAACGCGCCGAGCATCGCCGAGGAGCGTGGCATCGTCGTCGAGGAGAAGTCGGTATCCGAGGCGCAGGACTTCAACGAGCTGATCCGCGTGACGGTGATCGCCGGCGACGAGCGCGTCGCGGTCGCCGGAACGGGAATCGGCCCCAAGCAGGATCCGCACCTGGTCGAGGTCCAGGGGCGGCGGCTGACGATCGAGCTCGAGCCACACGTGACCGTCTTCCGCTACGAGGACCTGCCGGGGATGATCGGCCGCGTCGGAACGATCTTCGGCGCGCACGGGATCAACATCTCCTCGGCGGCCGTCGGCCACACGCCCGACGGCGGTTCTGGCCACGATGACGGTGTCGGCACGCATCGCCTCGCGGCGATGGTAGTCACGACCGACGCCGCCGTGCCCGACGAGGTCGTCGAGGAGATCGTCGCTTCCGAGGGGTTCGTCAACGGCTGGTCGGTCGACCTCGGCTGAGGCGATTAGCAGTCACTAACCGGATCGGCTAGGGTGTGCGCCGATGCGGGCGGTCGTCATCACCAAGCACGGCGGGCCGGGGGTGCTCGAGGTGCAGGAGCAGCCAGATCCGCAGATCGGCCCGGGCGAGGTGCGGATCGACGTGGCCGCCGCCGGGATCAACTTTGCCGACGTGATGGCGCGGATGGGCCTGTATCCGGACGCGCCGAAGACGCCGTGCGTCGTCGGCTATGAGGTCGCCGGCACCGTCCTCGAGCTGGGGGAGGGGGTGCAGGGGCTCACGCCCGGACAGCGCGTGGTCGCGGGCACGATGTTCGGCGGCTATGCCTCGCAGGTCGTCGTCCCGGCCAACGATGTCGTCGCCCTGCCCGACGAGATCAGCTTCGAGCAGGGCGCGGCGATCCCGGTCAACTACGGAACCGCGTGGGCCGGGCTGATCGGCTTCGGCTCGTTGCAGGCCGGCGAGCGGGTGCTCGTGCATTCGGCCGGCGGCGGGGTGGGGATCGCGGCGACGCAGATCGCCAAGCGCACCGGCGCGGAGGTCTACGGAACGGCCTCGCCCGGCAAGCACGCGCGCTGCGAAGAACTTGGCGTCGACCATCCGCTGGACTACACCAAGAGCGGTTGGGAGCGGGGCCTGCCGAAGTTCGACGTGATCCTCGACGCGGTCGGCGGCAAGAGCTTCCGCACTGGGTATGACCTGCTTCGGCCGGGGGGCCGGCTCGTCGCGTTCGGCGCGTCGGCGCTCGTCAGCGGCCAGCGGCGAAACCTCGTCACGGCGCTGCGCACCGTGATTCGGATGCCGCGTTTCAACATGATCAAGCAGATGTCCGAATCAAAGGCGGTCGTCGGCCTGAACATGCTCTCTTTGTGGAAGGACCGCGGCACGCTGCAGCCGTGGATCGCACCGCTGCGCGAGATGCTCGACGACGGGACCGTCAAACCGGTCGTCGCCGGCGACTTCACCTTTGACGAAGCCGGGGAGGCGCAGACGATGATCACCGAGCGACGGAATGTCGGCAAGGTCGTGCTCGTCCCCTGACCCGCGTCGCCGCTCGGGCAACGGCCCGTTTCGCGGACGATCTCGCGGTGCTACCCTCCCTCGCAGATGTCGCTTCGCACCTCGCTTCTGACCCTCCTCCTGCTCCCCCCTCGGGGGGAATAGCGCGTGGCGGCCGCGTAGCCGCATACCCAGCAGAGAGGAACGGAAAGCGAGTCAGAGAAGGAGCACGAACGACATGAGCACCTCGGCAGGCAACGGAGCAGACGGCGCGGCGCCGGACGCCGCCGGCGGGCGACGCGACCCCGCCGACCGCGTGTTGATCTTCGACACGACACTTCGCGACGGCGAGCAATCGCCGGGCATATCGCTCAACCGCCAGGAAAAGCTCGAGATCGCACACCAGCTGGCGCGGCTCGGCGTCGATGTGATCGAGGCCGGCTTCCCGATCACCTCACCCGGCGACTTCGAGTCGGTGCAGGCGATCGCGCGCGAAGTCGAAGGTCCGGTCATCTGCGGGCTTGCGCGCACGAGCAAGCAGGACATCGACGCCGCTTGGAGCGCGGTGCGCGACTCGGGGCGGCCGCGGATCCACACGTTCCTGGCGACGAGCGACGTGCACATCGAGCACAAGCTGCAGACGACGCGCGAGGACGTCAAGGGACAGGTCCGCGCGGCTGTCGCGCAGGCGCGCGAGCTGTGTGAGGACGTCGAGTTCTCGCCCGAGGACGGCTCGCGTTCGGACGTCGAGTTCATGGCAGAGGTGATCCAGATCGCGCTCGACGAGGGCGCGAGCACGATCAACGTGCCCGACACCGTCGGCTACGCGCTGCCGGGCGAGTACGCGGCGATGTTCGAGGCGCTCTACCGGCTGCTCCCGGGGCTGCGCGACGTCGTCGTGTCCGTGCACTGCCACGACGACCTGGGCATCGCCGTCGCGAACTCGCTCGCCGGCCTGGAAGCCGGCTGCCGTCAGGTCGAGTGCGCGATCAACGGGATCGGCGAGCGCGCCGGCAACGCATCGCTCGAGGAGATCGCGATGCTGCTGCGCACGCGTGAGCCGATGCTCCGGCTGTGGACGGGCATCGAGACGACCGAGATCGCGCGCACGAGCCGGCTGGTGTCGCGGCTGACCGGCTACCAGGTCCAGCCGAACAAGGCGATCGTCGGGCGAAACGCGTTCGCGCACGAGGCGGGCATCCACCAGGACGGCGTGCTCAAGGAGCGCACCACGTACGAGATCATGGACGCGACGACGGTCGGCCTGAACAGCAACTCGTTGGTGCTCGGCAAGCACTCCGGCCGCCACGCCCTGAGCGAGGCGTTGAAGGAGATGGGCTTTGAGATCGACGGGCAGGCGCTGAACACGGCGTTCAAGCGCTTCAAGGAGATCGCCGACCGCAAGAAGCAGGTCACGGCGATGGACCTTGAGGCGCTCGTGACCGACGAGCTGCGCAGCGAGGACATCGGCGGCTACGCCGTCGACTGGTTCGAGGTTGAGGCGTCGTCGCTGCGCCCGCCGCACGCGAAGGTGTCGATCGCGCTTCCCGACGGCGGCACGGCCACGGGCACGTTCACCGGCGACGGCCCGATCGACGCCGTCTTCCAGGCGATCAACGCGGCTACCGGCATCGCGGCGAAGCTCAGCGAGTTCACCATCGGCGCCGTTACCGAGGGCCAGGACGCGCTCGGCGAGGTGTCGATCGTGCTCGAGGTCGATGGCGTCAGCGGCGCGGGGCAGAGCGTCTCCACCGACATCATCGACGCCGCGGCGCGGGCGTATGTGCGCGCGCTGTCCGTCGCCGTCGCGCGCTCGAAGGCCGACCAAGCGATCGGCCTGCCGGAGACCGCCGCTCCCTGACCACGCTCGGACGCCCTGTCCGTGATAACGTACGAGCGTATGGCCACAGCTACGCCCGCCCGCGCAACGCCGAGCGACGCAGCCGACCCGCTCGCGCTCGGCGCGCGGGTCAAGGCCCTGCGTGAGGCGTCGAACCTCTCGCTGCGCGATCTGGCGGCGCTGAGCGGCGTCAGCGCGCCGATGCTGTCGCAGGTCGAGCGCGGCGAGACGAGCCCGACGCTGACTGTCGCCGCGCGGATCGCGGCCGGACTCGACCTGCGGCTGTCGCAGCTGCTGCGCCTCGACGAGGGCGACGCTGTGACGATCGTCCATCCGAAGGAACGCCAGCGCGGTGGTAACGCGCGGCGCGGGCACCGCTTCGAGGTCCTCACGGCGGGCCAGCCCGGCCAACGCGCCGAGCTCTCGCGCCACACGCTCGCGCCCGACGGCGCGACCGGAGCACCGGACGACCCGCCGATGCACGAGCCGGGCAGCCGCGAGACGGCGCTCGTCGAACAGGGCGCCGTCACGCTCGTCTGCGACGGACAGCGTTATGAGCTGCGCGAGGGCGACTGCGTGACGTTCGACGCCGACCTGCCGCACCATTTCGAGAACCACGGCTCCGCCGACGCGGCCTTCCTGGCCGTCGTGTCGGCGGGTCTCAGGCGCAGCTGACCACCACGACACGACGAGAAGGGCCACGAAGATGCCGCAGACGCTGTTCGACAAGATCTGGGAGACGCACGAGGTCGCGCACGGGCTGATCTACATCGACCTGCACCTCGTGCACGAGGTGACGAGCCCGCAGGCGTTCGACAGCCTGCGGATGGCCGGCCGCGCCGTTCGCCGCCCCGACCGCACGCTCGCCACGGCCGATCACAACACGCCCACCGACGGAACCCCGGTCGCGGCGAAGATCAAGGACGCCCTGTCGCGTGTCCAGGTCGAAACGCTCGAGCGCAACTGCGCCGAGTTCGGCGTTCCCGTGTACTCGCTCGGCGCCGATCGCCAGGGCATCGTGCACGTGATCGGCCCCGAGCTCGGGGTCACGCAGCCGGGCATGACGATCGTCTGCGGCGACTCGCATACGTCGACGCACGGCGCGTTCGGAGCGCTCGCGTTCGGGATCGGCACGAGTGAGGTCGAGCACGTGCTGGCGACACAGTGCATGGTCCAGCACAAGCCGCGCTCGATGCGGATCGTCTACGACGGCGAGCTCGGCTTCGGCGTGACGGCGAAGGACCTGATCCTCGGCACGCTCGGGCGCCTCGGCGTCGGCGGGATGACCGGACACGTCGTCGAGTACGCCGGCCCGGCGATTGAGGCGCTGTCGATGGAAGGGCGGATGACCGTCTGCAATATGACGATCGAGGGCGGCGGGCGCGCGGGGATGATCGCGCCCGACGAGACGACATTCGCGTGGCTCACCGACGTCGAGCGCCCCGGCGCGCCGCGCGGCGAGGAGCTGGAGCGGGCGATCGAGCGCTGGCGGGAGCTGCGTACGGACGCCGGCGCCGAGTTCGACAAGGACGTCGCGATCGACGCAAGCGAGATCTCACCGCAGGTCACGTGGGGGACCAACCCGGGGATGGTCCGGGCAGTGACCGAGAGCGTCCCGGCGCCGGAAGAGTTCGACAGCCCGGCCGACCGCGAGGCGACCGAGCGCGCGCTCGCCTACATGGACCTGCAGCCGGGCACGCCGATCGAGCAGATCGCACTCGACCGCGTGTTCATCGGCTCGTGCACGAACTCACGGATCGGCGACCTGCGCGCGGCAGCTGACGTCGTCCATGGGCGCAAGGTCGCAAGCGGCGTCGACGCGATGGTCGTCCCCGGATCGCAGCAGGTCCGCAAACAGGCCGAAGCGGAGGGGCTCGACCGAGTGTTTGAAGAGGCAGGCTTCGACTGGCGCGTGGCCGGCTGCTCGATGTGTCTGGGGATGAACCCCGACATCCTCCAGCCGGGCGAGCGCTGCGCCTCGACGTCCAACCGCAACTTCGAGGGCCGCCAGGGTCGCGGTGGGCGGACTCATCTCGTCTCCCCGCAGATGGCCGCCGCCGCGGCCATCGAGGGCCACTTCGTCGACATCCGCGAGTGGGCGTGAGCGCGGCAGAAGGGACGGCAGCGCCTGGGGCGCATTGGCAGCGCGAGGAGCTGGCGGCGAGCTTCGCCGACCGCCGGCGGATCTTGATCCCGCTGCTGGATGTGCAGGAGGATGTGCTCAGGCGCCTGCTCGCCCGCTCCGAGCGGCCAATCGCTCGATTTGTGGACATCGGCTGCGGCGCCGGCGCGATGAGCGAGCTCGTGCTCGACTCGCTGCAGGGCTCCGAGGCGGTGCTAGTCGACTTCTCCGAGCCGATGCTCCAGCGCGCCGCCGCAGCGCTCGCCGGCTACACCGGGCGCTGGCAGGCCGTACGCGGCGATCTCAACGACCCCGCCTGGCGCGACGCGCTGCCGGCGGGACGCTACGACGCGATCTTCTCCGGCCTTGCGATCCATCACCTCCCCTCAGCGCGCAAGCGCACGCTGTTCGCCGAGCTAGTCGAGCTGCTGGAGCCCGGCGGCATCTTCGTGAACATGGACTTCGTCGAGATCGACGGCCCGCTGCGCGGGCTGTTCGACGAGGAGATGCTCACGGCCGCCGTGCGCGACGACCGCGAACGCGGCCGCACCCATCCAGAGCACGAGCTCGATCTCGACGACGACGACGATCGCCCCGACACCGTCGAGGACCAGCTGAGCTGGCTGCGCGACGCCGGCTTCGAGCAGGTCGAAGTGCATTTCAAGTGGGCCGAGGCAGCCATATACGGCGGCGCCAGGCCCGCGAACGGCGGGAACGAGACGGCGAAGGGCAGCGACGAGATGAAGCCGGCGAAAGAGTGAGCCCAGATCTGGGAGTGGCGGGGAATAAGCAGCGGCAGTTACAAGCCGGGCGAAGCCCGGCGTCGCGGCCGACACGAGGTCGGACGTTCACATCAACAGCGAGCCCGAAGGCTCGCTGACGACTCCAAAGGACGAGCGATGGATCCAATAAGCGTCATCTCCGGCCCAGTAAGCCACTTGGACCGCGCCGACGTCGACACCGACCAGATCATGCCCAAGCAGTTCCTCAAGCGCGTCGAGCGCACGGGGTTCGGCGAGTTCCTGTTCTACGACTGGGCGAAGGAGCCCGGGTGGGACCTGCCGGCCAACCCGATCCTGGTCGCCGGCGAGAACTTCGGCTGTGGCTCCTCGCGTGAGCACGCGCCGTGGGGCCTGCAGGACTACGGCTTTCAGGCGATCGTCGCGCCGAGCTTCGCCGACATCTTCTACTCCAACTGCACGAAGATCGGGCTGCTGCCGGTCGTGCTGTCCGACGAGGACTGCCGCGCGCTCGCGCACGCCGGGGCCGGCGAGGTCGACCTGCTCGAGCAGGAGGTGCGCTTCGCCGGGCGCGAGGTCGCGTTCGAGATCGACCACGAGATTCGCCACCGTCTGCTCAACGGGCTCGACGACATCGCGCTGACGCTCGAGCAGGCGAGGGAGATCGACTCGTACGAGTCACAGCACGAGCGCGACGGCTACGCGCAAGTCGCGACGACGGCACTGTGAGGGCCGTCGACCGCGGCTCCCGCTGGTAGCGTCGCGCGGATGTCACATCTCATCGTCACCCTGCCCGGCGACGGGATCGGGCCGGAGATCATCGAGCCGACGCTCGAGCTGCTCGAACAGCTCGGCGACTTCGAGTTCGACGAGCACCTGTTCGGCGGCGCGTCGATCGACGCGAACGGCACCGCGCTGACCGACGAGACACTCGACGCGTGCAAGCGCGCCGACGCCGTGCTGCTGGCGGCCGTCGGCGGCCCGAAGTGGGACACGACCGACCCGGCCAAGCCGCGCCCCGAGCAGGGGCTGCTCGGCCTGCGCAAGGGCCTCGGCCTGTACGCGAACCTGCGCCCGGTCAAGCCGCTGGCGGCGCTGTATGAATCCTCGCCGCTGCGACGCGAGTGGATCGAGGGCGTCGACCTGCTCGTCGTGCGCGAGCTGACGGGCGGGATCTACTTCGGCGAGAAGACGCGCACGCCGACGTCCGCGTCAGATGTGTGCGTGTACACGACCGCCGAGATCGAGCGGATCGCGCGCACCGCGTTTCGCGCCGCGCGCTCGAGGGTGTCGAGCGTCGACAAGGCCAACGTGCTCGAGACCTCGCGCCTGTGGCGAGCGGTCGTCAGCGAGCTTCATTCGCGCGAGTTCCCGCAGATCGAGCTCGAGCACGTGCTCGTCGACAACGCCGCGATGCAGCTGATCTCCTCGCCGCGTCACTTCGACGTCATCCTCACCGAGAACATGTTCGGCGACATCCTCTCCGACGAGGCGGCGATGCTGACCGGCTCGATCGGGCTGCTGCCGAGCGCGTCGCTCGGCGGCGACGGCGGCTCCCCCGACGGCTCCGCGGGCGGCGGCGGACCGGGACTGTTCGAGCCCGTACACGGCTCGGCGCCGGACATCGCCGGGCGCGGGATCGCCAACCCGCTGGCGATGTTCCTGTCGGCAGCGATGATGCTGCGCCACGGGCTCGGCTTGGCAGCCGAGGCGACGGCTGTAGAATCGGCGGTCGAAGGCGCGCTTGACGCGGGGCTGCGCACACCC